>NZ_LNBE01000003.1:1885533-2199788 GCF_001445655.1 Streptomyces roseifaciens | reverse complement strand
ACCCCGGTTACTGGATGGACGTGCCCGGCCACAACAAGGTCGATCACGGAGGATCGGGGCACGCCACCGTGAGGTTCGACGGAATCGACACGCTGGAGACCCATTACCAGCCCGCGGGGGATCAGGTGCACCAGCCCCTCGAATTCGGGCACAAGGCCGCGGACGAGATGCTGGCCTGGCTCGGTTTCGCCGGAGTTCGACGCAAGGGCGGCAAGGGCGATGACCGCGAGACGGTCACATACGCCACACCCGTGTCCGTGCCCGGCTTCATCTTCGCCAGTGGCGTCGACCGGCCCCGTGGCCGATGCATCGCCCTGGTCTGCAAGGGGCCCATGCCCGTGGTTCCCGGCGGCGACGGCAAGAAGCGGTACCGATCCGGTGACCGGGTCGACGTCCCGGTGGATCTGCTGCGGTCGAGCGTCAATCACCACCTGCTGAGACTCGGCCTCGCCTATCCCACGTTCTACTCGGCGCTGCCCAGGTCCTTGCGCCAGGAAATGGCCGACGTGGCGCAGAAGGCCAGGGCGGACGCACTGGGGCTGTGGCCCAGTGACGTGACGAGGAACGGCGGGGTGACGGTCGCCGATCTGAGCACGCTGACGGACCACGCGGTGATCCTGCCCAAGCTCTTCCGGCGGCTGTACGACTACATCCGCTTCAACGGTTCCGCCTCCCTGGCCTGCTTGCCCGCCTATCTGGCCGGCGCTCAGGAGAGGTTCACCGTCCACTCCGCCGTTCACGGCGCGCCCGACCGCGGCGAGTCCTTCACCGGGCTGCACCAGCTCTTCGCCATCAGCGGTCAGAACGTCAAGCTCAAGTACGACATCGAGGATGTCGTCTTCGACGAGAAATAAGCCGCGCCAGGTTTCGGATCGCGAGGGTTCGGAGCGCCGGCCGTCGGGCGACACCTGCCCGGCAACCGCCATGACTTCACATCTCCGTTAAGTCCGACATATCCGGCATGCCCCCCGCCGAGGGCGCCCGCGACAGCGCGATCGCCAAGACCACCGGGCAAGCCGTAGCGCACAGACCGTGACTGCGACCACCGATGAACTGCAGCCACGGAAGAGGCGGATGCGCTCTTGCCGAGCCTCACGCGTGCCTGCCGGGCGCCGAGAGCCTCATGGTCATCCCGAGACGCGCCGGAGCGTCGAGCGCAGTCAACCGGCCACCACCCGTAACCCCCGAAACCCACCCGCACCACTCCGATAACATGATCCGACCCATGACGAGCACGCCATCGCCCGTCCTTCACCGGAAAACAGGCTATCCGGCACGAAGACTGACATATTTAACTGACAACTAACAAATCGGCCAAATAATTGATATCTATAGCATCGCGGGTGTTTTCGCGAATAAATCGCAGAATTACGTTCGCCGCGTGGCGTCGACCACGGACAATACTGTGGGCCACGGTGGGAGTGGTGGCTCTCGGATTCTTCATCACGCTGGAGATCGCCGCGCGTCATTACGGCCTGCCGGGGCCGATGACCAACCAGGTGAAAGAGGTGATACTCGCCCCCAAATCGGGGCCGCTGCTGTACGCCAGTATGGCGTTGATGATGGTGGTGCTCACCTGGCGGGAGCGGTTCATCGCGGCCGGCGTCGCGATAGGCATCGACATCGTCTTCTTTCTGGTGCGGTGGGCCGTCGACGCCAAGATGATGTTCGGCAACGGCGCGTTGTGGGTGATTCTGGGCTTTGCCGTCATCGCCGTCACGCGCCGCACCGGCCGGGAACGCACCCTGCTGCTGAAGGCCGTCGGGCTGGGCCTGCTGCTGGTGGCCGGCCGCAAGACCGGCGACACCTGGCTGCTCATCACCTCGAAGACCCGCCCGATGGTGCTCGACCAGTACGTGGCAGTCGCCGATCACGCGCTGGGCAACCCGTCGTGGCTGGCAGGCCGGATCGTCGAGGCCACCGGCACGGTCGGCGAGCACGTTCTCGACTACGTCTACATCCAGCTTGCGGTGGCCGCGGTCCTCGTCACGCTGTACCAGCTGCGCAACGTGGCGGCCGAGCGCCGCTTCCCGAGCCATCATCTGGTGCGCACCTTCCTGATGATCGGCCTCCTCGGGCCGGGCATCTACATGATCTTCCCGGTGGTCGGGCCGATCTTCGCCTACGGCGCCGACGGCGGGCACTGGGCGGTGGCCGATCTGTGGCCGAACACGCCGACGCCCATCAGCACCCCGCACTGGATGCCGTTCGACGAGACCACCCCGCGCAACTGCATGCCCAGCCTCCATACAGCGTGGGCCACCGCGATCTTCATTCATTCCCGTAAGGGCCCGAGGATTCTGCGATTCGGAGGCGCGTTCTGGCTGATTGCCACGCTCGGCGCGACGCTGGGATTCGGCTACCACTACGGCACGGACATCATTGCCGGCGTGGTGTTCACGCTCACGATCGAGGCGGCGCTGCGCTCGCAGGAACGTGGCTGGGATCGGGCGGGAATCCAGCTGGTCGCCTACGGCGCGACGGTCTTTGCCGCGTTCCTGGTGTCCTATCGCTATCTGCCGATGGAAATGGCCGAGAATCCGTGGGTGTTCGGACCGCTTCTCATGCTGATGATGATCTCGGTCATCTACGGCTACGTGCGGACCACCAGACTGTGGGAACGAGAACCGAAGGCCGCACCGGCGCGGCAGCCGGAACCGCAACCCGAACTGGTTTGACGCCACGGGCAGCACCCGGTCCTCCGAGGACGGCGACCACGGACGACCGGGCCGGCCCGGGTCCGGGTCCTGCCCGCCGACGCGGAGGCCGGAGGCCGACGACCGTCGGCCGAAGTCAACTGCCGGACGCGCCCCTCCCCCATGGGCATCATGTGGATTTCACACCGCGCCGAGGGCGCACGGGGGAGGGAGCGCACGCTCGCGCGCCTGGTCCTTCCCGTCCGAGCCGCACCTCGACCGCGCCGACCGCCCGCTCGACCGCGACCGCCTCGTCGATCTCAGGCCCGACCGCGACCTTCAGGCCGGTGACCTACTTGCCGGACGTGCCGGTGACGACCCGCTCGCCGTCCTTCTTCTCCATCCGGACGACGTACTGCCCGCCGAGGGCGTCCACTCCCCGGTGCTTCTGCTGCAGTCATACGGTCTCCGAAGGGCCCGCGGTGGTGGTCCGCACGGGCTCCGGATCCCGGTCCGGACAAGCGATCCGGTAGCGGCTCTCTTTGTCCGCGAGGCGCCCGAGCGCCGCGTCGGCGGCACTCCCTGCCGCGTTGGCCCGGTCCCGGATGCCGCTCACCAGCGCGGGTGCCGCGGTGCGCTGTCCCGGCGGGGTCGACGAAAATGCGTGGGCGAGTTCCGGGCCACGAACGGCCGGGAGAAGACGGTGACGGTCACGGATACTGCGGCCAGGGCGGTGACCGCGGCACCAGGGGTGAGGTGCTGGGCGACGCTGCCGGCGATCGCGGCGCCGATGCCCTGCCAGGTCATCCGGCCGGCGGACTCGACGCCCTGAACCTGGCCGCGGACCGGATCGGGGGTCAGCTTCATGAGCTGCTCCTGCAGGGGCAAGGTGGCGGCGAACCCGGCACCGGCAACGAACACCGCAGCCGTCAGCACCAATGTGGGCGGGTGGAGGCCGAACAGCAGGTAGGGAACGGCGAGCAGCAGCCGCAGGGCGAATGCGCAGCGGAGCCGCTGGTCGGCGGTGAGCAGTCGCCCGACGGTCAGGTCTCCGAGGAGCATGCCCGCCGACCCGGCAGCCAGGAGGACTCCGGCGTGGTCCGGGGAGTAGGAGATCAGCAGCGCCTCGCAGCCGACGATCAGGCCGTTGGGGACCCAGAGGTTCAGCAGCAGCGCCCGCCGGCCGGGGTGGGAGAAGAGCGCGATGTTCGTTGCCCAGGTCTGACGCAGGCCGGGCCGCCGCGTCAGGCGGATCGAGTGTTCCCGGGTGGTGGTGGCGACCGCTACCAGTCCGAGTCCGGTCAGAACTGCGGCGATACCGAAGACTCCGTGCGGGCTCAGGTACCGCAGCAGCACGGCGCCCATGGCGTAGCCGAGGATCGACATGCCACCGGACGTGATGTTCATCAGCGATCGCGCCAGCGCGTACGTGGAGACCGGAACGACTTCGGCGAGCAGCCCCATCCGTGTGCCCGTCCCCAAGGACTGGAAGAACCCCAGTATCAGGAGCAGGCCGAACCTGGCGGGCAGCGGCAGCCCCGGAATCGCCTGTGCGGCAATGCCCGCCAGCGAGAGGCACTGGAGCGCCACGAGGGTCCGGCGAGGCCGGCTGCCGTCGGCGACCGACATCAGCGTCAGTGCACCGAACACCGTCGCGAACGTGGCGCCGTACATGCTCACGGCCGTCAGGAAGGGGGAATGCGTCCGGTGGTCGACCAGCATCCCGAGCGCGAACCCCGACAAGGTGCTCGCGGCGGCCGTCAAGGTGAAGCTCGCATACAAGCCGGCGAACTCGCCGTTGCGGAGCAGGGCACGGTAACCGGTAGTGGGGAGGGGGGTGGGTTCGGATGTGTCAGAAGGCATGAAAAAAGCCTCCTGGCGAGCCCGTTGGGGGCGCCGGAGGCGAGCGCATTCATTTTAACAGACGGCTTCCGGCCCGCCTTTCAGCGGGCGGGCAGCAGGGGCCCGGCCAGGGCGATGGGCGAGCGGATCAGAGCGGCCGCCGGGATGGCCAGGGGTCGGCGGCCCCGGACAGGGCCGCGTACACGGCGAACGGTCTAATCGGTGTTCTCGCCCGCAGGAACCACGAGTCCGATGCCTTCGGCCGCCACGGCCACGGCGAAGTCGAAGAAGGCGGACTCGTCCCGGACACTGTCGTGGGTACGGCTGAAGACCTGGAACACCAGGAGCCCGATCAGGTTGCTCCACAGCACGATGCCGCGTTCGATGATGTCCGAGAACGGCGCGCCGGGCACTCCGCCGAAAAGCTCCACGGCTTCCGGCAGGAGCAGCGGAGGGCCTGCCACCGTCCGCCGGGGCGGGGTGAGTTCCCCGGCCTCCAGTGCCGACCGCACGATCCCGGCCAGCACCGCGGGGGTGCGCGAAGCGGGCGGGACCGTGTCCTGCGGGGCGTGGTAGTCCAGAACGGGCGAGCCGTAAATCAGCGTGAATTCGGCGGGGTTGTCGAACGACCACTTCCGCAGTGCGCGAGTGACCGCGAGGAGCCGCGCACCGGCCGACGCATCGGCGTCCATGGCCGCTTGGTCGGCCTGTTCCATGGCGGCGCCGGATTCGTTGTAGGCATCGATGACCAGCGCGGTCAGCAGGTCGTCACGATGCGGGAAGACGGCTTCCACGTCGGTGACGGCAAGTCCACTGCCGTCCGCAACGGCCTCCAGGGACAGCCCTCCGGCGCCCACCTTCAGCAGCAGCTGACGCGCGGTGCTCTTGATGACCGCTGACAGCCCGGTGTTCTCATCGGTGGTACTTGATCGGGATATTTCCATGGCCAAACCGTACCTGTCGGTTGCAACAGCTCCGGGTGCGTCGCCCCGATACTCTGCATGCCGTGATCAACTCAACTGTGAGACTTGATGATGCTGACGACGCCGACGTTGCGATAGCTGCTGCGCGTGCCGGCGCAGAGGCCGTGCGCGCCAGGTACGGGCAGCGTCTCACCCGTATGGACAAGGGTGCCGGGGACTTTGCCACTGACGCCGATGTGGCGGCCGAGGAGGCGATCCTCGGCGTCATCCGTGCTGCACGGCCCGAGGATGCGGTGTTCGGCGAGGAGGGCGGGCAGCAGGGTGCGGCCGACGCCGTGCGCCAGTGGTTGGTGGACCCCTTGTGCGGCACGCTCAACTACGCCGTCGGCAACATGCTCGTTGCCGTCAACGTGGCATTGCGCAACGGCCCGGCCGCGGTGGCCGATCCGTTCAGCGGCGAGGTCTTCTTCACCGATGGTGATGCCGCTTGGGCGCGGCGCGATGAGGGCGACACGCAACTGGCGCCGACGGCGGCCACCCGGCTGGTGGACGTGAACCTGGATCCGCCCTTTCCGAGTGCGCCTGGGTTCAGGGCCGTGGACTTGCTCGCTCACCCCGGCTTCGTCGAACGGTTCCGGCCGCGCGTCGTGTCCACGACGCTGGCGCTGGCCTGGGTCGCGGCCGGCAAGCGTGCCGCGTACGTCACCGATGGCGGCGACCTGGCCGGGAGCGTGCACTTCGCTGCCGGTATCGCTCTGTGCCAGGCCGCCGGCTGCGTGGTCACCGGAGTTGACGGCGCTCCGGTCGGGCAGGCAGGGCGTGGGCTCGTAGCGGCCGCGGACGCCGAGACTCACGGGCTGCTGATGTCGATGATCCACGGTCGAGGCTAGGGGCTGCGGCCTCGTGGATCGCGACGGCTTTGGTCGGGGTGTGACCCGAAGTGGTCGTCCGTCCGCTCCGGCGGGTGTCCTTCTCGCTGCGGACGCGGGCACGGACGCGGGCTCGTTCACGCCCGGAGCGGGCGGCATTCCTTTGCGACAATCAGAGACCAACTGTTCGTTCTTTCCCGGGGAGTTCCCATGAGACGTCATCGTCGTCCAGCCGTCGCCATCCTGGCGGCCGCCGCAGCCGCCGCCGCGGTCGTCGTGGCCGCGTCGAACGCCTCCGCGGCACCGGGTGTGCCGGCGTTCCTCGACCCGGCGGAGCTGCCTCCGCGGGCAGGGGCGGCCTGGTACGGCGGGGCGGTGACGAGTGGTGTGCCGGACCCACTGCCGTTCTGCGTGGGTGAGGCGCTGCCGGGAGCGACCTCGCGGCACCGGGCGTTCTGGACGGACCTCGACACGAGCGCCGTGCAGGTGACCGTGGTCGAGCGCGACGCGTCGCGCGCCGAGGCGCTGGCCGGGCTGCTGGACAAGGCGGTCAAGGACTGCGCGGGCAAGGTCGAGCAGGAGGATCCCGGAACGCGCGCCACGTGGCGCGACCTCGGCAGGGTCCAGGTGGCGGACGGCGCCCACGTGCAAGGGGTGCAGACCACGCGCGCCGAGACGGGCAGCGACGTCCACCTCTTCTCCGTAGGACGGGACGGCCGGACGGTCACCGTCGTGCACTGGGGCCAGATGGGCACGTTCAAGGACGCCCCCGTCAGCGGCTTCAGGAACACCACCCGCACTGCGGTGAACAAGCTCTACTGAACACCGGCACTCCCCTGCCCGCCCCTCGACCGCCTCGACGACGGCGGCTCCAAGCACTCCGACAACAAGTGCTGCCCCTCTCCCCCTGACAGCCGGCCGGCCTTCGATGGGTCGGTATGATCATCCGTTCCGGACTCTCATTCGATGTCGATGGTTCTCAAACGGCATCGCACCGGCCTACTGCACTGATCACCAACCGTACGTACGCCCGCCGCACCCGTAAGCCGACGGGCCGAAAGGGGCTGCCCCATGTCTCCGGAAGAGATCGTCGACGGCCAGCTCGCGGCGTACAACGCCCGCGACCTCGAGGCATTTCTCGGTTACTACGCCGAGGACGTGCCTGTCTGCGCATTCCCGTCCGGTGACGTCCTCGCCGACGTGTCGGGGGCGGCCTTTCGCAAGCGTTACGCGACGCTCTTCGCCGCCAGTCCCGACCTGCACGCCGAACTGGTCTCGCGGGTGACGCACGGCCGCATCGTCATCGATCAGGAGCGCGTAACCGGCTTCATGGGCAACGAGACCCGTACGGCGATGGCCATGTACGAGGTGGGCCAGGACCGCATCGAACGGGTCTGGTTCGCAGTCTGACCCTTGGATGCAGTTGCCGTCCGCCCACGGCCGAGAACCGCCACGGGCGGACCGTCAACATCACACATGCGGCACGGACTCCGTGCAGTGAGCACTTGAACCCCGCTTGTCCCGTCCGGCGCGGCTCCGACATGCCCTCGTTGCATCCCAATTGGGGCCGCGGTGAGACGTGGCGACGGGTCTACTTGTGCGGCAGGTGGTGCTGATACCGCGCCTGGGTGGGTAACATCCCGCAGCAACACACCAGTCCAGGTGAGGGAGCGGTCATGACCGACGAGATGGACGGCGCCAACATTCAGGCTCAGTATGCGGCGCAGTTCGCAGCTGACCTGGAGAAGAACAAGAAGGAGCAGGAAGTTCTCCGCGCTCGCCTTCAGACACTGGAGACCGAGCATGCGTGGCTGTCGAGCATGCGGAGCACGGTAGCCGGGCGGCAAGGGGGCTCGGGCGCAGCGGCCGGGGCACCTGGCAAGGCCGGAAGCCCGGCGACTGCAGGAGCCGTGCCACGGGCGCGTCGGGCGAAGAAGTCAGCTGCTTCCCCGGGCCGCCGGAAGAAGTCGGCGCAGGCCGACAGCGCGGGCACGGGGCAGGCGGCACCGGCGGCGCGTACCAGGAAGAGCGACGGACCCACGCTGGGTGAGCTGATTCTTGGCGTTCTCGGCCAGCACGGTCAGCCGCGTATGGTCAGCGAGATCGTCAAGGAGCTGGGACAGGCTCACCCGGAGCGTGTCGTGAGTGGCCCGGTGGTGCGCAGCACGGTGGAGGCCCTCGTCGCCAAGGGGCGCCTGGAGCGCGAGCGGAAGCAGGGCTCTGTGTTCTACACCGCGCCCGCGGTCCAGGGAGATGCGGCGCCGGACACAGCGGACCCGGCAACGGAGCCTGAGGCCGAGGCAGCTGCGGAGACGACTGCGGCCGAGGCCTGAGCGGACCGTTGCGCGTCATGTGCGCTCGGGCCGACTGTGCGGGCGCATGTGCAATCGACACGTCGGATGCTGATGAGGGCCTTGTTCCAAGTCAAGGCCGAGGGGGTCAGCTCCGGCGGGTCACATCCGGGCAGGTGCGGCGACGCCTTCATGGGCCACCAGCAGGAGGTCCCGGTCTCCGGGACACCAGGGTCACGGTCCCGGCGTGTATTGGCCCACCTCGCCGACACCTGATCATCGGCATCATCTGCCTCTTGGCAGCGCCCTGCCTCGGCGGGCGCTGCCAAGGCAGGGCGCTGCACGGAACATGAGGTCGGTCAGACGGCTTCTGCTTCGATGATCGAGGTCAGCGCCGGGGCGTGCTGTCACTTTGTGTTACCATCAAACGTTTGCATGACCGTGACGGCCGGTGATTCCGTCCGTCCGGTTTCCCTTGTTCGTCGGCTGCTCGTTCCTGCCGGGCCTTCCTCGGTACGTTCCCCATACGGAAGGCTCTTCATGAACCACCCGGACCGCCTCGACACTCCGCACGGCGACCTCGCCCAGCCTGTGACCCTCACCCCGCCGGTGGCCCCGGTCGCCTCCTTCGCCGAGCTGGAGCTGCCGGCCGAGGTGCTGCGGACGCTCACCGAGCGCGGCCTGCGCGAGCCCTTCCCGATCCAGGCGGCAACGCTGCCGAGCGCCCTCGCGGGACGTGACGTCCTGGGGCGCGGGCGCACCGGATCGGGCAAGACCCTCGCCTTCGGCCTGCCGCTGCTCGTACGGACGGCCGGGCGGCGCGCGGAGCCGAAGCAGCCCCTCGCCCTGGTCCTGGTGCCCACCCGGGAGCTGGCCCAGCAGGTCGGCGAGGCGCTCGCGCCGTATGCCGACGCGCTCCGGCTGCGGATGGCCACGGTCGTCGGCGGCATGTCGATCGGCCGGCAGACCGCCGCGCTGCGCGACGGGGCCGAGGTCGTCGTCGCCACCCCCGGCCGCCTGCACGACCTCATCGAGCGCAAGGCCTGCCGCCTGGGACGGGTACGGATCACCGTGCTCGACGAGGCCGACCAGATGTGCGATATGGGTTTCCTGCCGCAGGTCACCGAGGTGCTCGACCAGGTGCACCACGACGGCCAGCGGATGCTGTTCTCGGCCACCCTGGACCGCGACGTCGACCACCTGGTCCGCCGCTACCTCCACGACCCCGTCGTCCACTCGGTCGACCCCTCCGCGGGCGCGGTCACGACGATGGACCACCACGTGCTGGTCGTCCACGGCCCTGACCGGTACGCCGTCACCACGGAGATCGCCGCCCGCGACGGCCGCGTACTGCTGTTCCTGGACACGAAGCACGCGGTCGACCAGCTCACCCGGCATCTGCGGGCCAGCGGAGTGCACGCCGCGGGCCTGCACAGCGGCAAGTCCCAGCCGCAGCGCACACGGACCCTCGCGCAGTTCAAGAACGGCCAGATCACCGTCCTGGTGGCCACCAACGTCGCGGCCCGTGGCCTGCACGTCGACGACCTCGACCTCGTGGTCAACGTCGACCCGCCCACCGACCCCAAGGACTACCTGCACCGCGCCGGCCGCACTGCCCGGGCCGGTGAGTCCGGCCGCGTCGTCACACTGGTGCTGCCGGGCCAGCGCCGCGAGGTGAGCCAGCTGATGGCCGGGGCCGGCATCGAGGCGACGACCACCAAGGTGCGCTCGGGCGAGGCGGAGCTGAGCCGGATCACCGGGGCCAAGGCACCCTCCGGCACCCCGCTCGACGGCGGTCCGGCCGCGCCCCGGGCCAAGAACACCAACACTCCTTTCCGTGGCCTGGGCACCACCAAGGACACCTCTCGCGGCACCGGCGGCAAGTCGCGCAAGGCCACCGAGGCCCGCAAGCTCGCCGAGGCCCGCAAGGCGGCCCGGGTACGCCGCGGCGGCTGAGAGCGGGCGCACTGACGGCCCCTGGTGGAGCCGATTGGGCGGCCACCCGGACGCATGCAACTGGGCCCTGGGACTCACCTCTCCCCCGTTCCGAGCGCATCCGAACAGGCATCGGCTCGCTCCGAATCTGACTCACCATGATCGCTCCACAGAAGCCGAGGCGGAACCGAACAACGGACAGCGCCCCGAAGGCATGGTGACGGTCTGTAAGGGAGCACGGGGCGGCCTGTAGCGACACGGACCGATCCCTTCCGACGCACGGCCCTTTCCCCAACACCCCCGGCGACCACGCACGGTCACCAGCAGGGTGGTTTTTCGCGCGGAACCAATCACGGTCGATTACGCAAGCCCACCATGGCGTGACCCGTAGCCCGTCGGCCATACCCGTCAGGCGTGGTTGTGCCACGTGACGCAGGCCGGGCAGAGTGGATCAGGGCCGCGTCAGGTATGAGAGGTTCCTTCAAGTACGTCAAGCATCCTCCCTATTCTTCCCTGTCTGTTGTAGTTCGAAGGCTAGGCTTCTGTGAGAGTACGTGTAGGTGGCACCTGGAAACCCCTTGAGCAGGCAGTACGAGGGGCAGCGGTCCGGACTCCGGTACCCGTCCTGCGTGGCCACGTACCGAGTGGGGGCGTAGTGGTGATCCGAGCGGCGAGAACGGGCCGAGCCGGCCCGGTAGCTCGTACGCGAGCCTGCCTTCACATGGGCACGTAGGCGGGAGCGCCGGCCGACAGACGGCGACCTGCACCCAGCCGGGAGCGCCTTCGAGAACCCGTCCCCCGCATTCACAGGCATTCAGCCAGGGAGTGACGGAGAGCCGCTTCCGCGATCCTCACCCCTCACTCTCACCACCCCCACCACCCTCATCACCATCCCCCTCACCCGAACAGGAGCTCACTTCATGCTGCCCGCAATGCCGCACGACGCACGCGAACGGTTCCTCGCCGCCCCCCGCATCGGCGTCCTGGGCGTCACCGACCCCCGGGGCGGCGACCGTGCGCCCCTGGTGGTGCCGGTCTGGTACGGCTACGAGCCGGGGGGTGAGATCGTCGTCGAGACGGGCCGGGAGACGGTCAAGGCCCGGCTGCTGCGCGCCGCGGGGCGGTTCAGCCTCTGCGTGCAGGACGAGCGACGGCCGTACCGCTACGTCAGCGTCGAGGGCCCCGTCACCTCGATCGAGGACCCGATCGACCCGGCCGTACGCGAGGCTCTGGCCCAGCGCTACCTGGACCCCGACGAGGCGCGCGACTACCTGGCGGCGACCTCGGCCCAGCTCGAGGACGACGTCGTCTTCCGCATGCGCCCCCAGCGCTGGCGCACCGCCGACTTCGCCGCTTTCGCCGCCGACTTCGCCGATGCCGGAGCCGACGCCGGGGCCGCGGCCGGAGCCGACGCCGGCTGACCACCGGTCATCGGCCACCGGCCACCGGCAGTCGCCACCGCCGTCCCGCACGACCCCTCAAGGCCCCACCGCACGCCCCCGCACACAGTCCGAACGAGAAGGACCGAAGAGCCCGATGACCGACACCACCGTTTCGCCATCCCTCTCCCCCCGCCCCGCATCCCTGACGGACGGCACGCCCCCGCCCCGCTACTCCCGGGATCACAGCCTGACCGAACTGTTCGCCGCTCAGGCGGCCGCCCGGCCCGACGCACCGGCGGCCCGGCACGGGGAGCGCACCCTGAGCTACGGGCAACTCGACGCCCGCTCGGACGCATTGGCGAAACGATTACTCGCACAGGGGGTCGAGCCGGACGACCTGGTGGGCGTGCGCGGCAGCCGCTCGCTGGAGGCGTTGGTGGCGTTCCTGGGCATCCTCAAGGCCGGCTGCGCATACGTACCGCTCGACGAGGACCTGCCGCCGGCCCGGCTGCGGGCGATGGCGGAGGACGCCGGGCTGCGCGCCACCGTGACTCTGCCGGGCAGCGCCCGCCCGGTGCGCGGGCTGCGCGTGAACATAGGGCTCGACGACAGGGACGGAAACGGGGGCGGCGCCCCGGAATCCTTAGCCGGTCCCGCCCGCACCCCGTCCGCGACCGACCGCGCCTACGTGGTCTTCACCTCCGGCACGACCGGCCGGCCCAAGCCGGTGGCGGTACCGCACCGGGGCGTGGTCCGCCTCGTCCTCTCCGAGCCCGAACTGCCGCCGCCGGGGCCGGAGGACCGGGTCCTGCACGCCTACGGGCTGTCCTCCGACGCCTCGACGATCGAGATCTGGGGCGCGCTGCTCACCGGCGCCTGCCTGGTCATCGCCGACCGGGAGGAACTCCTCTCGCCTCCCGCCCTGGAGCAGTTGCTCCGCGCGCAGGAAGTGACGGTCGCCTACCTGACGACCAGCGTCTTCCACCTCGTGGCCCGCACCCGCCCCGAGACGCTCTCGGGGCTGCGGTTCGTCTCGGCAGGCGGCGAGGCGATGGACCCGCGGCTGGCGAACGCCGTCCTCGCGGCCTGTCCCGGCACCACGGTGGTCAACTTCTACGGTCCGACCGAGAATTCGGTGGTCTCCACCGCCCACGTGCTGCGCCCGCTGCCCGAGGACGCCACGCACGTCCCCCTGGGCCGCCCCTTCGGCGCCTCCGTCTGCCACGTCCTGCGGGCGGACGGCTCGCTCGCGGCACCCGGCGAGGAGGGCGAGCTGTACGTCGGCGGGGACGGGCTGGCCCTGGGCTACCTCGGCGACCCGCGGTTGACCGCCGAGCGCTTCGTATCGATACCCGCGGTGGAGCCGGACGGGCTGCTGTACCGGACCGGCGACCGGGTGATGCGAACGGCCGGTGGACTGCTGGAATACCGGGGACGGCTGGACCGTCAGGTGAAGCTGCGCGGCATACGCATCGAACTGGACGAGGTGGAGGCGCGGCTGCGGGCCCACCCCGCGGTGGGCGAGGCCGTCGTCGAGGCCGAGGAAGGGGCGCTGACCGCGTACGTCACCGCTGCCGAGCTCGGTCGGCCTCTCCCTCTGCCGGATCTACGCGCGTATTGTGCGCAGTGGCTGCCGCCGCAGGCCGTCCCGGTGCTCGTGCCCATGGGCCACTTCCCGGTGACCAGCGGCGGCAAGGTGGACCGCGCCCGGCTCAAGGCCGCTGCCCCGGGCCCCGAAACCACCCCCGCCTCTGTTGACGTAGACGGCACGAAGGCCGACGCAATGCTCGACGTCCTCGCCGAGGTCTGGCAGCAGGTGCTGCGCGTCCGGCCCGCGCCCCAGGACGACTTCTTCCTCCTCGGCGGCGACTCCCTGCTCGCCTCCGAGGCCGTCACCCGCACCCTCGCCGTCCTGGACCTGGACGCCTCCCTGGGCTCCGGCCTGATCAGGGCGCTGCTGGCCGCGCCCGCGCTGGAGAGCTTCGCTGCGGCCGTACGTGCGGCGCGCGGCGGATCCGTGACGCCGGCCGGTCCGACCGTCGACTTCGAGAAGGAGGCCGGTCTCGGCTTCGACCTCCCGCCCGCCGAAGGACCGGCCCCGCGCCCCCGGGACCCGCGGAACGTCCTGCTCACCGGCGCCTCGGGATTCGTCGGCGCCTTCCTCCTAGACCGGCTGTTGCGCTCGACCGCGGCGCGTGTCCACTGCCCGGTGCGGGCGTCGAGCCGGACGCACGCCGAACGACGGGTGCGCACCGCGCTCGCCCGCTACGGCCTCCACCCGGACGAGGCCGCGTGGCAGCGCGTGGAGTGCTTCCCCGGCGACCTGACCGAACCCGGGCTGGGCCTGCCGGACGAACACAGGGCCGAGCTGGCCCGCACTCTGGACCTGGTGCTGCACAACGGCGCCCGGGTCAACTTCCTCTACCCGTACGAGGAGCTGCGCCCGGCGAATGTGGACGGTACCCGGGAGGTCGTCCGGATCGCGGCACCGCGCCGGGTGCCGGTGCACTTCGTCTCGACCGTCGCCGTCCTCGCCGGGTTCGGCCCGGCAGGGGCGCGCGAGGTGGACGAGGACCTGCCGCTGGCCCACGCGGACGGGCTCACCATGGGCTACGCCGAGAGCAAGTGGGTCGCCGAGGGGGTGCTGCAGCAGGCGGCGGAGCAAGGGCTGCCGGTGGCGGTGTACCGGCCGTACGAGGTGACGGGCGACCGGACGCACGGCGTGTGCAACACCGAGACGGCCATCTGCTCGCTGTTCAAGACGATCGCCGAGACCGGGCTGGCTCCCGACATCGAGCTGCCCATGGACTTCGTCCCGGTGGACTACCTCGCCGAGTCGATCGTCCACATCGCCGTCGACGGGCCGGCCGACGGGCGCGTCTACCACCTCACCAACCCCCGCCCGGCGATGCTGTCGGACGTCCTGGACCGGATGCGCGCGGCGGGCTTCCCGCTGCGGACGCTGCCGTACGCGCAGTGGGTCGGCGAGCTGGTGCGGCACGTCGCCGAGCACCCGACGAGCGCCACGGCCCCGTTCGTGTCCCTGTGCGTCGACCGCAGCCGTACGGCGGACATGTCCGTCAAGGAGATGTACCTCAAGGACACGTTCCCGGTGCTGGGGCGGCGCAATGCCGAGGCCGCGCTGGCCGGCAGCGGGCTGGACTGCCCGCCGGTCGACTCCGCCCTGCTCGACCGCTACCTGGACTACTTCTTCACTTCGGGCTACATCGCCCGTCCCGCCGGCGACTCCGCGGAGGCCATCGCATGAGTGACCTGGAAACCGCAACGAACGACCTCGGAACCCCTGCGGATGGCCGCGGAACTGTCATGAGCGCCCCCGAAGTCGGCACGAGCGCCACCGAAGCCCTCATCCCGGTCCCGGCCGTGGAGCCCGGCACCGCCGGGCCGCCGTGCGCCTACGCCCGGCTCCGCACCGAACAGCCCGTGGTCAAGGCACAGCTGCCCAACGGCGAGACGGGCTGGCTGATCAGCCGGTACGCGGACGTGCGGGCCGCCTTCGCCGATCCCCGTCTGGAGCGTCCGCTGCTGTCGGCCTGGCCGCCCCGCGAAGGGGACGACGCGCCGCCGCCGTGCCTGCCGACGTTCCTGGAGATGACCGGGGAACACCACGAGCGGGTGCGCCGCACCGTCCTGCCGCTGTTCGGCCGCCGGCGGCTGGAGTTCATGGGCCCGCGGGTCAGGGCCATGGGGGAGGAACTGCTCGACGAGATGGTGGCCGGGGCCCCGGACCGCACGGCGGACCTCGTCTCCGCGTACGTCGAGCCGCTGCCGCTGCGCGTGCTGTGCGAAACCGTCGGGCTGCCGCACGAGGACCGCGACCTCTACCTCCCGCACACCCTCACCCTGCTCAGCGCCTCCGGGCTGTCGATGGAGGAGGTGCTGGCGGCGCTCTACGCGCTGCAGGACTACGCGTCGGAGCTCATCTCCCGCAAGGAGCAGGAGGGCGAGGGCGAGGACTACGTCCACCTGCTGCTTGCGGAGAGCCGCCGCCCCGGCAGCGAGCTGACCCGGGACGACGTCGTCAGCTTCGTCGTCACCATGCTCATGGCCGGCTACAAGACCAACATGCAGCACACCGGGAACGCCCTGTTCACCCTGCTCACCCACCCTGATCAGCTGCGACGGCTGCAGGACGAGCCGGCAGGCATCGGTACGGCCGTGGAAGAGCTGCTGCGCTACATCCCGCTGATGAACGCCATCAACATCCTCGTCGCCAAGGAGGACTTCACCCTGCACGGGCAGCACATCCGCGCCGGCGACGCGGTCGTCCCCGTACCGGCCTCGGCCAACCGCGACCCGGAGGCGTTCGCCGACCCCGACCGGCTCGACCTCACCCGGTCGCCCAACGCCCACGTGGCGTTCGGCCACGGCCCGCACACGTGCACCGGCGGGCACCTGACCCGGCTGCAGCTCGCCACTGCGGTCCAGGTGCTGCTGGAGCGGCTGCCCGGCATCGAGCTCGCGGTGCCGGCGGAGTCGGTCCCCTGGGACGAGACGACCCCGCTGCGCGCACCGGCACGGCTGCCGGTGCGCTGGTGACCCTTCCCGCGCCGCCCGTTCCGTCCTCCTCATCCGTTCCGCCGGAACACCGCACCGCGCTCGACCCCAGAAGAGAGGTTCGTACGACGTGACCGCACCACAGCCGCCCATGACCGACGACGCTCCGCGCGAGGAGCCGCTTCCGCACTATCCGTTCAGCACCGACGGCGACCGCCTCGCCCCCGAGCTCACCGAACTGCGCGGCCGCTGCCCCGTGGCCCGGGTCAGCACCAACTCCGGCGGGGAGGCGTGGCTGGTCACCGGCTACGAGCTGACCCAGCACGTACTGCGGGACCGGGCCTTCGCGCGCTCCGTGCTGGGCGAGGCCGACAGCCCCACGCAGGACGCCCAGATCCTGGCGCCCGAGCTGCTGGACGCCATGAACCACCTGCAGAAGGCCGGGCTGCGCGACGAGGTGCTCCGGGCGCTCGGCCGCAACCAGCCGGAGCTCCCCGCCGACTGGGTCGCCGACGTCACCCGTGAAGGCCTGGAGGCGATGGTCCGGGACGGCTCACCGGGCGATCTGCAGCGGCACTTCGCGGAGTGGGTCGCCGCCCAGTGCATGTGCCGGCTGCTCGGCCTGCCCTTCGCGGACCGCGAGTGGCTGGCCCGGCGGGCCGACATGGACCTGACCATGGTCACGTTCACGCCGGAGGAGCTCGCCCGCAACTGGGAGGAGATCCGTGTCCACATGCAGGAGCACATGGCCGGCCGCCGCCCCGGCGAGCCGCGCGGCCTGGCGGACCGCCTCGCCGACCTCAACGCCGAGGGGAAGGGGCTGACGGATCGGCAGCTGTCCAACATCGTCGCGGTGCTGTTCGTCAGCGGCTACGAGGACTTCGCGAGCTTCCTGGGCGTGGCGGCAGTCAACCTCCTGCAGAAGCCGGACGTGATGAGCGCGGTACGGGCCCGCCCCGAGACCATGCCGCAGTGCGTGGAGGAGCTGCTGCGGTGCAGCGTCGTCCTGGGCAACGCCATCCCGCGCTACGTCACCCAGGACACTGAGCTCGGCTCCGCTGCCATCAACGAGGGCGACCTGGTCCTGCTGTCCTTGGACGCGGTCAACTTCGACCCGGCCGCGTTCTCCGACCCCGAGACCTTCGACCCGGACCGCTCCCCCAACCCCCACATGCGGTTCGGCTACGGCCGCCACCACTGCCCCGGCGCGCACCTCGTCCGCCGCCAGTCCGACACGGCCTTCCGCGTCCTCCTCGACCACCTGCCCGGCATCCGCCTCGCGGTACCGGCGGCGGAGGTGCCCTGGCACCCCAACCGGATGGCGATCATGCCTGCCGGGATCCCGGTCACCTGGTGAGGTGGCGGTAGAGGAGGTCGGTGAGATCTGAGCACACGTCGCGGCCCACTGCGGGCCGCGACAGCGAGGAACGCCTGGTGCGGAGCAGCAAACGCTTGGCCGACTGTCGTACGTCCATAGTAGGTTCGCCTTCGGAACGCATTGCGTATCGAAAGGGAATCCACGTGTCCCAGCAGACCTGGACCGCCGTCGACGACTACTTCAACGGCTTGCTGGTCGAGGAGGACGGCGCCCTCCTCGCAGCCGTCGCGGACAGTGAAGCGGCAGGGCTGCCCCCGCACCAGGTCGCCCCCAACCAGGGCAAGCTGCTGAACCTGCTGGCGACGCTCCAAGGCGCCCGCACGGTCCTGGAGATCGGCACCCTCGGCGGCTACAGCACCATCTGGCTCGCCCGGGCCCTGCCTGCGGACGGACGCCTGGTCACTCTCGAGGCCGACGAGAAGTGCGCCGCCGTAGCCGCCGCCAACATCTCCCGCGCCGGACTGGACCACGTCGTCGACCTTCGCGTCGGCAAGGCCCTGGATTCGCTGGCCCGGCTGGCAGAGGAGGGCCGGGACCCGTTCGACCTGGTCTTCATCGACGCCGACAAGCCCTCCAACCCGGCCTACCTGGAGTGGGCGTTGAAGCTCACCCGGCCCGGCAGCGTCATCATCGGCGACAACGTCGTCCGTGCGGGCGCGGTCACCGACCCGGCCAGTGCCGACCCCCACATCCAGGGCGTCCGCCGCTTCACCGAGCTGATCGCGGAGCACCCCCGCCTCACCGCCACCGCCATCCAGACCGTCGGCGCCAAGGGCCACGACGGCTTCGCCCTCGCACTCGTCACCCGCTAGAGAGCCGGAGGGACACGGCATGGCCGCCCACGTAGTCGAGATGTCGTACTACCCCATCAAGGGGTGCGCCGGCGTGGCAACCCGTGAGGCTTCCCTGACGCCCGCCGGGATCGCGCACGACCGGAGCTTCATGGTCATCAGCGAGGAGGGCGTCTTCCGCACCCAGCGCCGGGACCCGCGGCTGGCCCTGATCCGACCCGCCATCAGCGACGACGGCGTACGGCTCACCCTCCGCGCGCCGGACACCGAGGCGCTGGACCTGCCCGTGGACGCCTCGGGTGCCCGCCGGCCGGTCGACCTGTTCGGGACCGCCTACCAGGGCATCGACCAGGGCGACACGGCCGCCGCATGGCTGTCCGACGTGCTCCGTACCCCCAGCCGCCTGGTGCGTGTGCCGCCGGAGCACGATCGAGTCACCGACGGCAGGACACCGGGCACCTCCGGCTACGCCGACAGCTGCGCCCTGCACGTCATCTCACGCTCCACGCTCGAGCTGCTCAACCGCAAGCTGGCCGAACGCGGCACGGCGCCGCTGCCCATGAACCGCTTCCGCCCGAACATCGTGATCGACGGCTGGCCCGAGCCCCATACCGAGGACCGGGCCCACGTCCTCAGGATCGGCACGACCGAACTGGGCTACGCAAAGCTCGCCATCCGCTGTGCCGTCACCCTGGTCGAACAGGAGTCGGCGAAGAAAGCGGGCCCGGAACCACTGCGCACCCTCGCGGGCTACCGGCGGGCCGCCCAGGGCGGAGTCTCCTTCGGTACGAAGCTCGCCGTGCTCCGGCCCGGCAAGGTCTCCGTCGGCGACGAAGTGACCGTCACCTCGTGGGGCGACTCCGAGCAGCACGCTTCCGCCTCACCGAGGCCCCTGTCAGTAGCCGGCCGTGAAGCGGCGCTGGACGAAGCGCGGTAGTTCCGCCTCGTCGACCAGGGCGACGGCGGCGTCCTCCGCCGAGATGCGGCTGCGCCCCGCGGCGCCGAGCTCCTTCAGCCCCGGTAGGCGCGGGCGAGGGCGAGGGAGTCCTCGTAGATGCGGTAGGCGGTGATGAGCCCGTCGCGAACGGTGAAGCGCAGGACGAACTCGTCGTCGTAGACCTCGCCGGTGGCGTGCATGCGAAAGACGAACCGGCCGTTCACCAGGACCTGGTCCGGGCCGAGCGCCGTCATCCCGTACAGCTCGAAGTCCTTCCGCTCCCCGGCGCCGGCGAGCATGGGGAACCACTCGCGCATCGCCGCGTGCCCGGTGCGCCGCCCTGCCCAGGGGACCAGCGCGGCGTCACCCGGGACGAACCATTCGACCTCCGGGTCGAGCAGAGCGAACACCGCGTCCATGTCGCCGTGGCCGAATGCCTCCAAGTACGCCTCGACGGTGTGGAGGGCGGCGGTCCGGACGGGGGTGGAGTTGGTGGTGGAGGTGGAAGCGGAGGTGGTCATCGGGGTCCTCGTTTCGCTGTTGCCGACTGCTTGACGTGATCCACTCTGCCCGCGCACTTGCTTGCCTGCAAGGCAGTCCCGAGCAGACAATGTCTGCCCAGGAGGCATACATGGAGATCAGAGTCCTCGGCTATGTCGTCGCCGTAGCCGAAACCGGCACCCTCGTCGCCGCCGCCGAGCGCCTGCACCTCACCCAGCCGACGCTCAGCCGCCAGCTGCGCGACCTCGAACGCCGCCTGGGCACCCCGCTGTTCCGCCGCGAGGGCCGTCGCATGACCCCCACCCCGGCGGGCGAGGCGCTGCTCGCCCGCGCCCGGGTGATCCTCGCCGAAGCCCGAGCCGCCCAGGAGGATGTGCGGCTGGCGGCGCAGGGGCTGCGCGGGCGGCTGACCATCACCTTCGCCGGGTCCGGGATCAACGGGCCGCTCGGCGCCACCCTGCGCACCGTCCGCGAGACGCTCCCCGACGTCGAGCTGCGCCTGGTGGAGAGCTTCGACGACGCCCGGATGTCCGCCGAGGTACTGGAAGGCCGCTGCGACCTCGCCGTGCAGCGGCTGCCCGCGCAGGACGAACGCCTCGCCGTACGCGAATGGTGGCGCGAGCCCTTCACGCTCTTCCTTCCCGCTGCACACCCGTTGGCCGCGGGCGACGGCGAACTGCCGCTCACGGCACTGGGCGACGTACCCCTGGTGCTGTGGCCGCGGGAAGTCTCACCGCTGTCGTACGACGAGATCGCCGCCCTGTGCCGGCAGGCAGGAGTCGTCCCGCGGATCGCCGCCGAGGCCCGTACGGTGCAGACGCTCCTGGCGCTGGCCGCCGCCGGCTTCGGCGCCGCCGTGCTCGCCGACTCCTACCGGGTGCTGCACCGCACCGGCGTCACCCCGCGCCCGCTCGCCGGTGCCACCACCTCCAACTCCCTGGTCTGGCGTCGCAATACGCCCAACCCGCTGGTGGCCCGCTTCCGCGAGCTGATCCGCTAGAGAGCCGCTTCGTCCGGCGGACATCTGAGCGACCTGTACGACCTGGTGTGGGCGACCACCTGGGGGACGGAGGCGAATTCCTTCATCGCGCCCGTTCTCGGCCTGCCGGAGCTGCCTGTGGTGGATTGGCCCACCATGCACGACGCGGGGCCGGACGGCACCTTCCGGAAGGCCCGCCATCTCCTCGCGCACGCCGCCGTCAGCGCGTTCGCCTGGGTCGATGACGACGTCGGCCACGCCGACCAGGCCTTTGTGGCACAGCATCACGACAGCCCGGCCATGCTCCGCCACGTCGACCCGCGACGAGGGCTGCTCGACGACGACTTCGCAGCCCTCACCGCCTTCGCGCGCACGCTGAACCCTTCGGCTGCCTGACTGCCGCAGCGCCACGACTCACAACTCATGCCAGCCATCGCACCGCGGATGCCTCGCGAATGTGGATGAGCACGTCAAAGGCGTCAGCGAGAGAAGGAACGACCATGTGCTCGGCGGCATCGCGGGAAGGGTCGTAGACGCCACTGATGACGCGGGCCTTCGCCGGGCCGTCCCACCGGCGGCGTACGGCGTCGTCGCGCAGGTCCAGCCAGTGGGCGGGGAGATCCGCCGCGCCGAGCGCCGCGTCGATCAGATCCCCGGACGGCTCCGGGACGACCACCGCGCCGAGGTCCCCGTGATGGAAGCCGATCGCCACAGAGACGTACCCGTCGCCGTAACGCTCGCGGAGCAGACTGCCGGCGGTGGGCTGAGGAGCACGCTCGGGAGCCAGGCCCAGGGTTGCCTCGGTCGCCGACGTATGAGCGATGCCGTCCCAGTAGACCATGCGCAGGCCGGTCCGGCGCTGATGGCCACTGATGGCATCGGCCCATACGGCGTCCTCACCCACGTAACTGCGTCGCCCGGCGACGCTGCGTTCATGGAAGTCCACGATCAGACGCATCCGCGCCAGGATGTCGTCGCCATGGGCGCGGTTGGGGCTGGGGCCAGGGCCGGAGCCGGGGCCGGCGCCGGAGCCGGGCAGTGACCGGATCAGCGCGAGCGCGTCGCGGGCATGGTCGGCGAAGGGGCGTCCCGGATGCGTTCCCCGGGCACGCTGCACGTGCTCATCGGTGTGGTGTGCGCTGCGGATCACCTCCAGGTGCAAGGCCACCTCCGCCCAGCGTTCCGGGGCCGACTCACGGACGTGATCAAGCACGGCGTCGTAGTCCTCGGCCTGCGCCTGTGCGGGTTTCACGCCGAAGATGCGGACGGGGTCGTCCGGGTGGTCCCGGTTGTACTCCCGGATCCACTCCAGCGCCGCGACCATCTCGTGGGTACGCCAGGGCCGCCAGGCACCCTCGAGAGCGGAACCGGCCGAGCCGTCACCGGCGAGTACGTACCGGTCTAGGCGAGCGGCAACGACAGCATTGTCCTGAACAACCAGCGCCCGGAACCCGTGGTCCTGGACCAGCCGGCGGAAGAGCTGGTCCCGCACGCCGAAAGTCTCCCGGGAAAAGCGAGTGGATTCCCCCATACCGACAACGGTCGCCGTCGCAGAAATCTCCGCGGCAAGCGCATCAAGTGCAGTGCCGGACAGCGGACGGACGTCGGCATGCCGCGGATCGGCGGCACCCACGGGCGAAGCGAAAGGGCCCCCAGCAGGGGAAGTGGCGTTGTTCATGCCGCCCAGGTTCGCACCTCAAGCTTGATTGAGGTCAAGGCAGCTGAGCGCTGAGGCCCGGAAGAAGCCGGGCGCCGAAGGCCAGCCGTTTGACCTCGCGGAGGATGGGGGCGGTCTCGATGGCCTGGATGCCGGGGAGCGAGCCGATGCGGTGGTCGAGGTAGTGGTGGAGGTCGTGGCTGCCGCGGAAGACTCCGCTGGCCACGAGATTGTGCGGACCGGTGGTGGCGGCTGCGAAGGCTATTTCGGGGTGGACGGCCAGGGCACGGCCGACGGCCGAGACGTCGCCGGGAGCCACTCGCAGCCAGAAGTGAGTCATCAAGTGGTAACCCAGGTGCCGGGGCGCGAAGTCCACGGAGAAGCCCAGTGCTCCCTGGGACTTGAGGTGTTCGAGGTGGCGTTGGACGCTGGAGGGCGAGCGGCCGGTGGCGGCCGCGAGCTCGGGCAGGCCTGCCCGGCCGTCCTTGGCCAGCTCGGTGAGGAGAGCGCGGTCGGTGGCGTCCAGGGACAGGGGCTCGGGAGGTTCCAGGGTCCTCAAGGCAGGGGCCGGGACGCGGCCTTCGTGGCCATCGGCCGGGCCGAACGGGATGCCGCTGGCGTACCACGTACTGGTGATGTCGGTGAAGACGCGTAGCAGGCAGTGTGCGCCGACGCCCGTCAGTCCGGGGGTGCGGGGCAGCTTCTCCAGGAGCAGGGCGTCCCGCTCGTGCGGCGTCGAAGTGGTGAGGGCGCAGTACAGCTCGGTGCCCCCTGAGGCCAGCGAGATCCAGCTGGTGTCGGGCCGGCGGGCCAGGGCCTGGGCGACGGAGCCCGCGGAGTCGGGGGCGCAGTGGAGGCGCAGCAGCCAGCGGGTCATGCCCAGCCGTGCCGGGACGGGCTGGCCGACGACGCGCAGGCCCAGCGTGCACAGTCGGCTGTAGCGGCGGGCCAGCGTGCGTTCCGAGGCGCCCAGACGGCGTGCGATGCGGCTCAGGGCCGCGCGCCCGTCGAGCTGGAGGGCCTGTAACAGCCCCAGTTCCAGAGCGTCGAAGGTGCCCGAGCCCGAGCCCACCACTGCGGCCTCCCCTCCCGTGCCTTCACGCCATCTCGTGATCTCGCGAACTCGCGAACTCGCGAACTCGCGAACTCGCGAACTCCACGACAGGACCCGACGATAGACGGCCCGGGCACCGACCGGGCCCGCAGCCTGCCGCATTCTCCCGTCTCACCGGGCCGGAATCGCCTGTTCCTCCCGCTTCCCGGCGAACGGCTGGGCGGCGCCCGCCCGTCGGACGACCATGACCGGGCCGCTTCACCACCGCGGACGCGGCAGGACAATGAGGAGAAGAGCAGCATGAGTGCTTCCACCATTCCTACGATCATTCCTACGATCGACCTCTCGCTGTGGCGGACCGGCGACCGCCGGAGCCGCGATCGTCTCGCCGCCGCCGTCGACCAATCGCTCGCGCGAGCGGGCTTCCTGCTCGTCACCGGCCATGGCGTCCACCCCGACCTGCCTGCCGCGATCCGCGCCGCGGCCCGCACCTTCTTCCACCAACCGGCCGACATCAAGCTGCCGTTCCTGGCGGAGGCCGGCAAGTACGGCTGGAGCGGCCCAGGAGCGGTGGCCACCGGCCGGGCGGAAGGCCTGATCACACCGCCCGACCTGGTGGAGACCTGGTCGATGGCCCCCGGCCCGTACGACGCCGCTGCCGAGCGCCCCGTGCCCGGATTGCTGCCGGAGGCCTGGCCGTCCTGGTCCCCGGAGCTGCAGCCCCTCCTCGCGCGGTACGTACGTTCCATGCGAACGCTCGCCGACGAACTGCTCGAACTCCTGGCGGCGGCCCTGCGCCGGCCGCTCGACTTCTTCACCCGCCACACCACCCGCCCCGACTGGACCCTGACCCTCAACTGGTATCCCGCCATCACCACCGCGGGAACACCGCAGCCGGGCCAGTTCCGTGTCGGCCCGCACACCGACTTCGGCACCGTCACGGTCCTCGACCGGCAGCCCGGCAAGGGCTGTCTGCAGGTCCACACCGAGGACGACGGCTGGCAGGACGCCCCCTACGACCCCGACGCGCTCACCGTCAACATCGGTGACCTGATGGCCCGCTGGACCGGCGACCGCTGGCGCTCCGGCCGCCACCGCGTACTGGCTCCGCCCGCCGACGCCCCGTCCGAGGAGCTGATGTCCCTGGTCTACTTCTACGACTGCGACCCGGACACCGTCGTCGAGTCGCTCCCCGCCCCGATCGGCCGGGTACCCCACCCTCCGGTCACGGCCCGCGCCTACGTCCGGTCCAAGGTCGCCGAGATCGCCCTGAGGTAACGGCACCGCTGCGCGGGCGGGCACCGGACCGTCCGCGGGCACCGGCCCGTCCGCGCAACAGCAGTGCGTCGCCTGCAAGCAGGCCGGGCCTACCAGGCCCGGGCGCCGGCCGCCTTGACGGCCTCGCCGCGCGATGAGGCAGCCATCCTCCCCGCTTCCGCGAACACGCATCGGCCATACTCCCGTACGCAGGCCACCGCCTCGTGGCCGGCAATAGGCGTGCAGAGTGGGGGGCTTGCAGGTGGACGGTGACGTGGACGACATACCGGTGCCGGAGCGCAGGGGGCGCAGCTGGAGTGCCGAGGAGTACGGACGGCTCGTCGACGGTATCGCCGGAGGGCTGAGCGTCGAGGAGCTGGCGGACCGGCACCAGCGCAGCATCACTGCCATGCGCTGGGCGGCCAGGCAACTGGTTCCGCCGGACGAGGCAGCTGATGGTGAGGCGGCCGATGGCGAGGCGGCCGTCGCGTGGCTGACCGAACGGCTCGCTTCGGGGGCGTACGACTGGCAGGCGCGGCTCGCGGAGAACCGTCAGCTACGGGCGGCTGCCAGGAAGGAGCGGGAGGCAGCGGGCCTGCGGGGGAAGCGCGAGCGGCCCTCGGTCTGCGAGCCGAGTGCGATAGCCGGCGTCTGGCAGGAGGTGACCGGACACCGCCTGTCGCCCGAGCGCCGTGCCGAGTTCCTGGCCAGGAAGCCGCTCAGGGCCCTCGGCGCCTTCCCGGTCGAGGCGCTGCGCCCGGTCGCCGAGCGGCTGTGGCAGGCCGACGGCCGGCTCCTGCTGGAGGCCTGGCTGCTGGACACCGTCTGCCCGGGCTATGCGACCACCGACCTGTCCTGGGAAGCAGTGGCCGGTGACAGTGCCGGCACGGCGACCGTGCTGCGGGACCTGGTGGCCGCGGCCGTCGACGAGCTGCGTGACGCACGAGCCCACTCCGTGCTGTGCCGGCGGCTGGGGCTCGAGGGCCATGAGCCGTCCACTCAGCAGGCCATAGGGCAGGAATTCTCGCGGACGCGGCAGCGCATCAGCCAGTTGCAGGCCCGCGGCATCACCCGGATGCTCGGCAGCCGCGAGCCGGCCACCGTCGCCCTGCGCGAGGCCTTGGGTGACCTCCTCGGCCCCGAACGCGCGCACGACACCCCTGTCGCGCAGCGGTTGCCGGCCGTCGCCGAGGTGGCACTGCCCGGCGTGCCGCTCGACCCCGGCGGCCTGGTCCTGGCACGTCTCGCCGGGTACCGCGACGAACAGGCCCGGAGTCTCCTCAAGGAGGCCGTCACGGCGCTTGCCGAGCGGCACAAGGAGGAGCGGCGGCAGCAAAGGACGGCCGAACGCCGGGAGCGCGCGTCACGCCGGTGGGCGGCGCTGGCCGAGGCGGCCGACTGGTTCGGTGCTTCTGGTCCCGGTCCCGCCCCCGCCCGGGAAGAGCTGGCGGCCCGGCGCAGCGTGCGGCAGCGCGAGCACTCCGGCGTCTGGTTCAGCGGCAAGCTGGGGCGCGAAGTGCAGTACGAGTCGGTGACGGAGCTGCGGGTCGTCCAGCTCCTGGACCACGCCGACCAGGTCGCCTACTTCCAGGAGCAGCCCCTCGCCCTCGGCTACACCCACGCCGGGCGGCGGCGCTCGTACTACCCCGACTTCCTGGCCGTCACCACCGACGGCCGCACCGTGCTCATCGAGGCCAAGCCGCGGGGCGACATCCCGCTCGCGATCAACCAGGCCAAGCACCGCGCCGCGGCCGGGCTGTGCCGTCGCAAGGGGTGGGGTCTCCTGGTCACCGACGGCGCCCGCACGCGCGCGGATCTCGTACGGCACCCGGTCGACCCGGAGCTGGAGCGCAGAATCGGTGCGGCTCTGGCCTCCAGGGAGCTGACCTGGCCGGATGTACGGGACATCGCGCGGGGCATCCCCTTCACCTCCCTCGATCTCGCGGCGCTGGTCCTGCGCAACGACTGGCACTGGGAGCTCGGCCCCTACCGGCTGCGGGCCGACCGGGGGCCGCAGCCGGTCGGCTCCGGGCCGGGGCCCGGTGTTTGCGATCCTGGAGGCAGAGACGGCAGGGCCGAGCGGCGGAGGAGCGAGCAGTGACCGAACGCAAACCCCGCGGCATGGAATTCGAATCGTGGACCGACCGCCAGATACGGGAAGCCGAACAGCGCGGCGCCTTCAAGGACCTGCCGGGGTTCGGCAAGCCGCTGCCCGGCCTGGAGCGCCCGTACGACGAGGACTGGTGGATCAAGGAGAAGATGCGGCGCGAGAAGATCTCCTTCCTCCCGCCGGCGCTCGCCCTGCGCAAGGAGGCCGAGGACGCCCTCGCCTCGGCCGTGGAAGCCAGGACGGAGCGCGAGGTGCGGCGGATCATCGCCGGGATCAACGACAAGATCACCGCCGCCCTCCGCATGCCCCCGCCCGGCGCACCGCTGAACCTCTCCCCCTACGACATCGACACGGTCCTCGCGGCTTGGCGGGAGAACCGCCGAGGCCCCTCGTAGGGCTCGCCCGTACGACAGGCGGACCGGCCCGGTCGGCCACCCGTTACCCTGCAACCCTGACATGTTACGTACGTCCGTACCAATGAACGCTCGGGAAGGGGTAATGATCGTGGTGGATGAGGCCGAGCGGCGCCCGCGCCGTACGCGCCGGCACGACCCGAATCGCCGGGAGCGCATCGCCGAGGTCGCGGAGGAGCTGATCGCAGAACGCGGCCTGGAGGGCCTCAGTCACCGGGCGATCGCCGAGCGGGCCGACGTCTCGCTCAGCTCCACGACCTACCACTTCGCCGACCGCGAGGCGCTCGTCCAAGCCGCGCTCGAGCGGGCCGCGGACCGCTTCGCCGGCTTCGTGCGCCAGTGGGCCACCGAGCATGCACAGGACACCCGCGAGCAGCTGGCCGAGGCGCTGGCGGATTCCGTCATGGCCTGCCTGGGCGAGGGCCGGACCGGGATGGTCGTGGAGTTCGAGCTGTACCTCGCGGCGCTGCGCCGTCCGGCCCTGCGGGAGGCAGCCGCGCGCCTGACCCGGGAGAGCGTCGAGGCGATGACCCCGGCGGTGGGGCCCGTGCTCGCGGCGTGCATTCCGCCGCTGATGAACGGGCTGTGCCTGCAGGTGATGACCGCGCCCGAGCCTCCGGACCGCGAGCAGGTCCTCACGGTTTTGCGGCAGGCGCTGGGAGTGACGCCCGCGCCCGCATAGCCCGGCCCGCAGCGGATTGCAGAAGGCCCGCCGCCGACGCGCAGGAACGCAGAGTTCCGTCGCCGCGTCGACGGCGGGCCTTCTGCATGCGCGAATGCGATCCGGGTCACTCTTTGGATGAGCTATTGGTACGGTCGTCCGTACTGATGAGCTAGAGTGAAGATGTCGCGAAAACGTGAGCAAATGATCTATATCGGACATCGAAAGGAAAGAACGATGGCTAAGGCGAATCCCTGCAACCTGGTGGACATCACGGTGCCGCAGGCGGCCCACAGCGAGGCGCGAAAGTTCTACACCGAGACTTTCGGGTGGAGCGTGGACATCGACATCCCCGGCTACCCGATCATGGGAACCGGTGACGGCGGCGCTCAGGTCGGCCTGATGTGGGAGGGCAACCCGGAGTCGGGTGACCTGGCGGAGTTCTGGAAGACGGGCAAGGCGATGCCGTTCCTGGGCACCGACGACATCGACGCCACCATCGCCGCGGTCGAGGGCAACGGCGGCAAGGTCCTGGCCCCCAAGCGCCAGAAGGGCCCGGTCTCGGTCGCGGTCGTCCAGGACCCGTGGGGGAACCAGTGGTTCCTCTGGCAGTTCGGCGGCTGACCCGATGGCCTACGACGAGGTGCTGGCGGACAGAGTCCGCCGGCACCTGGAACGGGCCGACCTGGACGTTGCCGAGAAGAAGATGTTCGGCGCGGTCTGCTTCCTGGACCGGGGGAACACGGTGGCCGGGGTGTTCGGGGACGACCTGCTCGTACGCGTCGACCCCGACGACATGGCCGACGCCCTCGCCCAGCCCGGCGCGCGGCCCTACGAATTCCGCGGCCGGACCTCGCACGGCTGGGCGTACGTGGCGGGCGAGGTCCTCGACGACGACGTCCTGGACGAATGGCTGAAGGCGGCCTGGGACGCCACGGCCGGGCTGCCGCCCAAGTGACCCACCCGCACGCCGCTCCCGTCACCGGGCAGCCGCCCTCGTAAGGTCCGGATGCCCCCGGAAGTCCAGATGGCCCGGGAGACGCCGGGTGCGGCTCTCAGGTGGTGCGTCGTGCGTCGAGCCGCGGCCCAACGCGTCAGCCGCATGCGGTCGGACTTGGTGCCGTGGCGATGGTCCATGGGCAGCGACGGGTGGAACAGCACCCGCGCACGTCACCCGCCGCGGTGCGCACTCGGTGGGCGATGCGGCCGTGGAACCAGATGCGTCCCTGCTCGTCGAGTCTGCCGGCGTCGCCCATGCGGTGGAGGTGCCCGCCTTCCCGGTCGTGGGGCTCCGACGCCCGGCCGACGGTGCCGTCCAGGTAGGCAGGGCTGACGTTGGGCCCGGCGACGGCCGGCTCTCCCACCGTGCCCAGCCGTCCCGAGGGGACGGGGTCCAGGGGAAGGACGCGCACGGTGACGCCGGGCAAAGGGCGCTCCGGACACACCCCGGAGCCCGAGGTGGTGACGGGGCGCAGAGGCAGCAGCTCATGGTGGCCGATCATGCTGATGGGCAAGGCCTCGGTGGCCCCGTAGACGCTGTGCACGGTCGCGCCGGCGGGCAGGCACACGCGCAGACGCTCCAGGACCGGGTACGGCAGGGCCGCCCCGCTGGCGAGGACGTGCCGCAAGGTCGGCAGGGACCAGCAAGGCGACGCGGTGTCCCGGCCGGGCCGTCCAGTCGGCGGTCGAGCAGTGTCGCGATCGTGGCCGCGGGCAGTCCAGCCCCCGGGGACGCCATGATCCAGAAACCCTGTTGCCGGCCGGAAAGCGCGCTGTCTACGGTGCGCTCATGCTTCCGCCGGTGGATACAGATGAAGAGTGGGACGCCGTCGTCCCCGACGAAACGGTTATGCGGCCGGGAGCCGAGGACCTGTGCGCGCGCCTCGGCCTGGCCGGCGAGCCCCTCACGCGTTTTCCCGACGGTTCCCAGCCGGTGTACGCGGTGGGCGACGACCACGTCCTCAAGCTGTTTCCCGGCGCCGCAGCGGAGGACGGAATCACCGAAGGCCGCGTCCTGTCGTATCTCCAAGGGCGGCTGCCGGTGGCGACGCCGCAGGTGCGCGAGTTCGGCCCGTACGAGAACGGCTGGCAGTACGTGCTGATGTCCCGGCTCCCCGGCCGGAATCTGGCTCAGGCCTGGGACGGCATCCCGCGGGCCGACCGTGAACGGCTCGTGACCGAGACCGGCGAAGCCCTCGCCGTGCTCCACTCACTCGATCCCGCCCCTCTTGAGGACGTCCTGGGCCCAGGGGACTGGGGAACCTTCCTGGACGGCCGACGCGACGGCGCCGTGGAACAGCAACGTGCACGCGGGCTACCGGACCACTGGCTGGAGCAGATACCGGACTTTCTCGCCTCGGTCTCCCTCCCCCGGGCCCCGCAGCGCTCGCTCCTCCACACAGAAGTCATGCGGCAACACCTCCTCGTCGATCCCGACGGGTGGCGCCTGACCGGCCTCTTCGACTTCGAACCGACCATGATCGGTGACCGCGCGTACGACTTCGTCGGTGTCGGGTTGTTCGTCACCCGTGGCGATCCGAAGCTGCTGGCCCGTCTCACCGAGTCGTACGGCCGCGCCTTCGAGCCGACCGTGCTGCTCGCCCACACGCTGCTGCATGTGTACAGCAACCTCCCCTGGTACATGCGGGAACTGGGCGTACCCGCCGAGGGCACGCTTCCTTCGCTCGCTCAAGCGTGGTTCGCCACCACCTGACGCAGGCTTCACCGGGCGTATCCGGCCCCGCATCAGGTGTGGTCGGCGGCGATGAGGAGGTAGTGGAAGCTGCCTTCCCGGTAGGCGGTCGGGAACGACTGCTCGATGCCTGTGTCGACGGTGGAGCGAGCACGCAGTTCCCAGTAGGGCAGGGTCTGCGCGGACAGGTTGGTCACGGTGATCGGGACGAGCCCGTGGCCGGCGAGGGCTTTGAAGTAGGCGCTTCTGAGGTGGATGTTGCAGGTGAAGTGGCTGTCGATGTGGCTGACGGCCTGGGAGCGGCCGCCGGTCACGTCGTTGGAGCAGCCGGTGATGCACACATAGCGTCCGCCGCGGGGCAGGAGCCGGGCGAACTTGGCGAACGCCTCGTCCAGGTCGACGTACATGGTCGTCTCGTCGGTCCACACCGCGTACCGCGAGCCCGTGGGACCGGTGTCGAGCATGTTACGCAGGTGGAACCACACGCGGTCGGCGACGCCTCGCCGCTCGGCCTGCTGCCGACCAGCGTGGGAAATCACGTTTCCGGCGGCCGCCTCGCGCTGTTCGAAGGCATTGGCCGGAGCCCTGAGCACCTCGTCGTCGGTGAAGTCACGCAGCAACGGGATCTCTCTCGGCTCCTGGGGGATCATGCGCACTCGGGAACCGGTGACATCCAGCTCCACCCGCGCGGCGCCGAGGGTGTACGTCAGGCGCCGGTTCACGCGGTATGTGCCTCCCGACACCTGCACCCAGGGCAGGATCCTGAGCAGCCGGCGCGAGGAGATGCTCTGCATCTGCGGTACGGACTTGGTCGTGTGCGCAAGATTCCGTGCGGCATCCGTACTCAGACTCGACCGCGACGAGGGTATGAACTCGGGCATGACGGCGCCTGTTTCCCTTCCACCGGCGCAGCGCGAAGACCCGGATCCCCCCACCGTCCGGGCATGAGCGCGCATTGGACGTACAGAAGGCCGTCACTGGGTCTGCCATCGACCCGGCCGACAGGTGACGATCGCCTTCAGCCAAAGTCCGTGTCGTCAGAGGAGCGACGCTCCCGACGACGTTCGAGAGGAGTTGTCCGTCCACAGCGGACAACAGAAGAAAAGGAGCGTGCCCACGCTCCTTTCCACTCTCAGCGTATAGCGCTCCGGGGGCCTTGCGGCAAGGCCCCGGTCGTGTCGCAGAATCACCGGCCCAGGCCGGAATCCACGGAATCGGGAGTCGCGAATGCGTGTGTTGTTGTCGACATATGGATCGCGCGGGGACGTCGAACCGCTGGTGGCACTCGCGGTGCAATTGCGGGCACTCGGCGCGGAGGTGCGGGTGTGCGCGCCGCCGGATGAGGAGTTCGCGGAGCGGCTGGCCGGTGTCGGCGTACCGGTGGTGCCCGTCGGCCCGTCGGCGCGCGAGCTGACGGCGGCCGCGCCGCCACCCTCGTCCCTGCCCCGGTACGCCGCCGAGTTGATCGCCGCCCAGTTCGACGCGGTCACCGCGGCGGCCGAGGGCTGCGATGCGTTGGTGGCCACCGGCATGTTGCCGGCCGCGGCCGGTGCGCTGTCGGTGGCCGAGAAACTGGGCATCCGCTCCGTGTCCGTGACCTTCCAGCAGCTCGACCTGCCGTCGCCGCACCACCCGCCGATGGCGTATCCGGGACGGCCTTTCCCGCCGGACGTGACCGACAACCGGGTGCTGTGGGAGCTGGACGCCCAGAGCGTCAACGCCCTGTTCGGCGAAGCGCTCAATTCGAACCGGGCGACGATCGGCCTGCCCCCGGTGGAAAGCGTCCGCGCCTACGTCCTCGGCGACCGGCCCTGGCTGGCGACGGACCCGGTCCTGGACCCCTGGCAGGCGACCCCGGACCTCGACGTCGTCCAGACCGGCGCATGGATCACGCCCGATCTTCGCCCGCTCCCGGACGAGTTGGCGGCTTTCCTGGAGGCCGGCACTCCGCCGGTGTACGTGGGCTTCGGCAGCATGCCCATGCACGCGTCGACGGACGTCGCCCGAGTGGCCATCGACGCGGTCCGAGCGCAGGGCCGCCGCGCACTCGTCAGGCGCGGCTGGGCCGGCCTTTCCCTGATCGACGACCGGGACGACTGCTTCGCCGTCGGCGAGGTCAACCAGCAGGCGTTGTTCGGCCGGGTGGCCGCCGTCGTGCACCACGGCGGCGCGGGGACCACGACGACGGCCACCCGGGCCGGCGCGCCTCAGCTGGTGGTGCCCCAGGCGGCGGACCAGCCCTACTGGGCCGGCCGGGTGGCCGACCTGGGCATCGGCGCGGCACACAAGGGCCCGGCTCCGGCCTTCGAGTCCCTGTCGGCCGCGCTCAGGACTGCCCTGAGCCCCGAGACCCGGGCACGAGCGGCCTCCGTAGCCGGCCTGATCCGCACCGACGGGGCGGCGACGGCCGCGAAACTGCTGCTCGACGCGATCGGCCGGGAGAAGCCGCCGGTGTCTGCGTGAACCACGTCGTGCCGCGGGCCGGGTGACGTCGTACCTGCACATACCTGCGCATACCTGCACGCACGTACTTGCACGTACTTGCACGTACTTGCGCTGCGAGGACCGGTGGTCCACAGAATCTCGGTAGATATCTGGTCTAGATTGATCTGCCGAACTGACGTCTCATCACGGGGGCACCCATGGACGAGCAGATACCCGGGCCGGACGGCCGGGTGACGGCGCTGGCGGAGCGGGAGCGGCTGGGCCGCTGGCGGATGGTCGCCGCGAACCGAAAGAACCGCCTCCGGAGATCCTGGGGCGAGGCGCGGCTCCACCTGTACGAAGAGGGACTGATCGTCACCGATCCCGAGAGCGGTGAGTGGGTGTACCGCTGGGAATCGACCAGCGTCCTCCAGAACCTGAGCACGATCAACGGCGCGATACGCGACGCCGCGTACACGCTGATCGGCCCGGACGGCGCCGCGCTGACGGTCGGGCGCGGCATCCACGGTCTCTTCAAACGCGAGCTCGCGGCCGTGGGCGTGACGTCGCACACGCGCGGTCCCTGGGTCGTGTTCGAAGGGCAGTGGGGCCCGGAGATCCAGCAAGGCGTGCTGCGCACTCAGCTGTCGACGTCTCTCGAACGGCTTGCGAGGGGCGAGACGCTGGTGTTCGGCCGTATCTCCCTGGACCGGAACAGCGTGTCTTTCAAGAGGAAGACAGCCGACTGGGCGCAGATCGGCGGCGTCAGCATCTCGGACGCTCTGGTGTGGTTCAACGACGCCAGAGGCCGCAGCCTCCTGACCGGCGTCAGCGTCTCTCAGGTCCCCAACCTCTACCTGCTCCTCGCCCTGGCCGAACGCCTTCGGGGCTGAGGCCCGGCGCCGGCGCTCATGGGACGGGGGCGTCGGCTGCCCGGTTCGGGTGAACGGAGTGCGGGAGGCCGCGCGGGCTGACCATCGACTATCACACTGGCACCTGGGAGCGATGACGCGATCGACGAACACTGGAGGACCACGCGCCATGCACGGCATCACCAAGAAGATCCTCTCCGGAATCGGGGCAATGGCTGCGGCGCTCGGCTGCGTCATCGTCGCAGGACCGCCTGCAGCGGCTGCGGGCAAGTGGTGCAACCACTCGGTCTGCATCGAGACCTACGACACGGGTTCCTACCTGGGCCGGGTCGAGGTGTCCGTCACCAACACCAATCAGCCGAACCGCATCCGTGCCCGCGTGTGGACCACCAACGGCTGGAGCGCCAGCACCAAGAGCGAAGACGTCGCGAAGTTCAGGACGTACCGGGACCAGGCATACCCCCAACGTCACTTCCCGGCGGGCACCCGGCTCTGTGCAGAAGGGTTCCGCGGCGGAGCCAGCGTAGGACTCCCCTGCACCACGATCACCAATTGAGCTTCCGGGCCGGGTGCGCTCGCAGACTCGCGCTCTCGGCCCCCGGCTTCCCCTACCGGGGCGGCAGCGGGTACGGCCTGCCGCAGAAGTACTGGTTGAGCGCGTCCAGCCCGGCGTAGACCATGTCCGCCACCCCGGGGTCGTTGCGCTGGACATTGACCGAGAGGGTCATCCGGCGGTTCCCGTCACTGTCGGCGAAGGCGAAGGTCTCGTAGCCGGGAATCGAACCGGTCCCGCCCCACATCTCGCCGCAGGTCAGTCCGGCCGACTCCAGCCCGAGGCCGTAGTGCGGGAAGACCGGTGCGTGCTGCGTGGCCACACCCGTGCGCATCTGCTCCAGCGATGCCGGCCGGACCAGCCGGCCGCCGAAGAGGGCCTGGTAGAAGCGGTTGACGTCGCGGGCGTCCGACACAAGACCGTAGGCCGCCCAGGCGAAGGAAGGGTTGATCTCCGTGATCGGCCGCAGCGCGCCCGGGGCCTGCGGATCGGCGCCCGCGGGCAGGTAGTAGCCGGTGGCGTGCGGCCCGTGCAGCTCCGGGTCGGTCAGCGGCAGGAACGTCCGGGTCATGCCGACAGGCTCCAGCACCTGGCGTCGGAGCTCGTCGGCGAGCTGATGCCCGGTGACCTTCTCGATCAACATGCCCAGCACGATGTAGCCGGCGTTGGAGTACGTGAACGACGGCCCGGGCTCGTGCTTCGCGCCCAGCCCGTCCGCCAGGGCCACGAGCTGTTCCGGCCGGTACGTACGCCTGCCGTAGACCGCCGGATCCTTGAACTCCTCGTCCTCGATGTAGTCCGCGAGCCCACCGGTGTGGTTCAGCAACTGGCGGACGGTGATGCGGTCGGCTCCGCCGACCACTCCGGGCAGCCGGTCTCCGACCGGGCGGTCGAGCTCCAGCCGCCCCGCCTCGGCCAGCCGCATCACCGTCGTCGCCACCACCCCCTTGGTGAGGCTCGCGATACGGAACTGCGCGTCGTACGGGATCTCACGTTCCGTCCGCAGGTCGGCGACGCCGCTGGTGACGGTCCAGGAGCCTGTGCTGTCGTCGATCCGTGCCAGGACGCCGGGCGCACCGGCCCTCACCATGGCGTCCAGTGCCTCCTGCACCTCGGCGCGGGTGTCCTTCCCGGCCCGCTCCGGCTGCACCACGAGCGCGGCGGGCCCCGGCCGTGCGAACGCGTTCGGTACCGGTCCGCCGACGAGTAGTGCGGTGACCGCCCCCACCCCCGCGATCGTTCTCGCTGCCGCCCGACGCCTGCCGTACTTGCTGCGTCTCATGCCCTGCCCTCCGTCACCGGTTCCTGCGCCGTCGATGCGCCGCCTCGACCAGAGATGCTGCAACGCCCCTGATCCTCCCCCAGGTTGAGAGGACGGGGCATCACACCGGAAGGGGATCGAAAGGTCATCCGAAATGTTCAGCACACGTCATTCCGAAGGCGGAGGCGATCGCCAGGGCACGCCCGATCGGCGCGAACTACGGGAACAGGGAAAAGGCCGCGCGCCCGACGGGAAGTCGAAAGGCGCGCGGCCTGCCACAGGTGCGTTACCCCTGTGGCCCTCGGCGGCTGGAACCGGGGCTTACTTGTTGATCAGGGTGTTGCCGTGGCTGAGGTTGCCGACGCCGACCACGGAGACCACGTTGCCGCCGACGTTCGGGGAGACGCGCGGGGCCACCTGCACCGCGTTTCCGGCGGCCACGCCCGGGGAGTTCTCCGTGCTGCCGACGGCCTGACCGTGCGCGCTCGCGGCGGCGGTGCCGGCGCCGAGGGCAGCAGCGGCGAGAGCGGTGACGGCGGCGGCGTTGCGGATGCTCATAGCTTCTCCAAAAGGTGGAAGGGGGAAGTAAGCCAGGTAAAAGCTCTGGCAAGGGAGAGTCTTGCGTAGGAAAAACAGCTGGCACTACCAATGGCCTGTATGTTCATCCTCCTCCGTGACCGCGTCCTCGGCATTGACCCCCTACGAGTGCGGACCACCAACTGCCTGACGAACATGAGTGGTCGAGTGATGCGTGCGATGAACATGCATGCAGGCCGCACCGGCCGGCTGACGCGTACACCGACCACGAACACGGGCGTCGCTATGGCCGGAAGGCTTCGTCCTCACCCGCCGCCGATCGCCCCGTACTCGCAGCAGGGGCGGTGGCACCCCGCGTGTGGGTGCCACCGCCCCTGCGATGACTTTTCGGTCCTCCGCAGACCGGTGATCTCTGTGGATCAGTAAGCGGAGTTGACGTTGTCCATCGAGCCGTACTTGTCGGCGGCGTAGTTGCACGCAGCGGTGATGTTGGCGACCGGGTCGTAAATGTCCCAGGACGTGCCCTCGACGTGGTACGCCTTGAACGTCGGGTCGATCATCTGCAGCAGACCCTTCGACGGGACGCCATTCACGGCATTGATGTCCCAGTCGTTGATCGCACGCGGGTTACCGGTCGACTCACGCATGATGTTGCGCTTGATGCCGTCGTACGAAGCCGGAATGCCCTTCGCCCGCAGAATGTCCAGGGACTCACTGATCCAGCCCTCAAGATTCTCGGCATACGCCTTCTTCGCCAGAGCAGCGGGCTTCGCCGGAGCAGCCGGCGTGGCCGGGGCGGCAGGCTTGGCCGGAGCAGCCGGCTTGGCGGCGGGCTTCGCCGGAGCGGCGGGCTTGGCGGCGATGGCCTTGCGCTCGGTGGAACGGTTGGCAGCCTGCTCGGCCGTCCGCTCCTGGTCCACCTTCACCTTCGCAGCAGCCTCCGCGCCGGCCTTGGCGGCAGCATCGACGTGCTTGTCCAGCTCGGCCTGCTGCGTCTCACCGAAAGCCTCGGCACTCCACGCCACCGGCTTCACCGCAGCAGCCGGAGCCGCATCAGCGGCGAAAGCGTGCGGAGCGACGGCCACCGCGACGACAGCGGCACCGGTCGCGGCAATACCGGCAACGGAGAACTTGTGAATCTTCGGCAGACGGGCATAAGCGGAGACGGTGGAGCGCATGAGTGAGCTGAACCTTCCAATCGCGGATGTCGCCCGGCCCTGAAGCGGCGCAGAAATCAAGCGCCGTTTCTCGGTCGACGGCGCCCAGCGACCCCGTAATTGTTAGCGGCGACGAAAACCCCTGACAAGGGCTGTGACCTACTACGTCCATTCATTGCCCAGCACGGAAATAGCGGCACCGCCCCCGGATTCCGCCGCACTTCTTACTAACACATTTCGTAAGTGACCTACGCCTCATGCGCGGCCTCACACCCGGCAGCCCTTTTGGCTACTTTGTGTGAGCGTGCGTAAAGGGAGAGTTCCGGCCGGTGGTGGGGGTGAGTGAGGCCCCGGGCCCGTACGGCCCAGGGACGCGATTACGCGCGCCCCCGGCCCGTAGAAGCGATCAACCCTCGTCGCGTCGCTCGCCGCCCGGGACGCCGGGCTGTGCGAGGAGGCGCCGGAGCCAGCGGGTACGGGCGTCACGTGCGTCCCGGCTGAGGGCCGCCTTCGGGGCCATGCCGTCGAAGCCGTGGTAGGCACCGGGCCATACGTGCAGTTCGGCCTGGCCGCCTGCCTGCCAGATCGCGTTCGCGTAGGCCACGTCCTCGTCCCGGAACATCTCGGCCGACCCCACCTCGATGTAGGCCGGGGGGAGTCCCGAAAGGTCCGTGGCGCGGGCGGGGGCCGCGTAGGGCGGCAGGTCCGCGGCACCGTAGCGGTCGCCCAGCAGTGCCTTCCACACGGTCGCGCTGGAGGTGAGGTCCCACACGCCGAGGCCCGACATCTGATGGCTGGAGAAGGTGCTGTCGCGGTCGTCGAGCATCGGGCACAGCAGCAGTTGCCCCAGTGGCTCGGGGCCGCCGCGGTCACGGTTCAGCAGGGCGAGGGCCGCGGCGAGACCGCCGCCGGCGCTCTTCCCTCCGATGATGATGCGGTCCGCGTCGATGCCGAGTTCGGCCGCGTGCTCGGCCGCCCAGACGAGTCCGGCGTAGCAGTCCTCCAGCGGTCCCGGGTACTGCGTCCGCGGCGCCAGCCGGTACTCGACCGAGATGACGGCCATTTCCAGCGGGAGGACCCACTCGCGAAGAATCCGCGGAAGCACGGACCATGCGTTGCCCATGATCATTGCGCCTCCGTGCATGTAGTACAGCAGGGGCAACGGTCCGGCGAGCCCGGCCGGTCGTGCGCTCACGAGCGTGACGTCCGGTCCGTCCGGCGGCCCCGGCACACGCAGTTCCGTCACCTCGAACCGGCCGTCGGCGCGGAGGTCCTCGGCCGTCGGCCTCGGCCGGGTCGAGGCGTCCCGCGCTTGCCGGGCCTCGAGGTTGTCCGGGGTGACCGACTCCCTCGACTCCTTGCTCAAGGCCTCCAGCACGACGTTGAGTTCGGGGTCGAAGGGTGGTGCTGCCTTCGGTATCGGGACACGGCCGGACTCCGACGGCACGCGGTGGACACTCATGCCCCACCTCCCGGTCGGACGATGAGGATGAGGTGCTGCCCGGCACCCCTGCTGGAACTTCTCGGCTGCACACGTGTGCGCCCGGGAAACACTCGCCTGAGACCCATACGGCGTAGCCAATCACACCGCCGGGCTGCCCTGCTGCCCAGGCCGCAGACCGCAGACCGCAGACCGGAGGGTCTGTCAGGGCGCCGGTTCGAGGCCCCAGGCGACGGCTCGGCCCGCGGCGGCCACACGGTTGGGGACGTCGAGTTTGGCGAGGATGTGCTCGATGTGGGTGGCGACGGTGCGCGGGCTGACGTACAGGCGGTCGGCGATCTCCCGGTTGGTCCGCCCCTGGGTGAGTTCCGCCAGCACCTCGAGCTCGCGCGGGGAGAGCGCGGCGGGGCGGGTGACCGTACGGCACACGACGACCGTGCCGTCCCCCCGGCGGGTCAGGTGCAGTTCGAGCATCCGTTGCCGGTACGGCACCAGCACCGTGGCCGGCAGCGTCCGCCGTGCGGCCGTGCGTCGCAGCAGGGCCACGAGCGGGGAGCCGGCCTCGGTGAGACCGGGAAGCGGCTCCCCGCTGACCGTCACCGGAGCTGCGTCCTTGGCGTCCTTGGCCTCCTTGGCATCGTCCCCGTCCTGGGCGTCCGGCAGGAGTACGGCGCAAGCGTGGCCCGCGCCGCCGGGCCCCGGGGAGCGGTGCCCGGCGAGCGGGTCGGCGACGGCTGCGAGGCACTCGCCCAGCAGGGTCATCACGGCGCGGACGGCCGGCTGGTCGCACCGTGCCCGCGTCGTGCTGAGGTTGAGGATGCCCACGTACCGGCCGTCGGCGGAGAACAGGCACTGGGCCACGCCGTCCTGGACGCCGAGGGGTTCGAGGACCTCCTGGAACCCGGTGGAGGCCCCCCGTACCGGCGCGGGCACGTCGTGCCACCAGCTCGTGGTGCCAGGCGCGTGCCGGATGAGCGCGAAGGCCGGATCGTCGTGCAGGCGGGTCTCGATGTAGCGGGTGGTGCCCGCCGGGTAGCTGCCGGCCAGCGTGACGTGGCGGCGGAGCAACGGGTCCCACCGGGACAGCGACGCGTGGTCGTGGTCGATCACCGCGGACAGCGCCGCCAGGACGGCGTCGGCATCGCCCTTCCCCCGCACGGCGTGGCGCGCGGCCTCGCGCACGTCCAGGGCGGCGCTCAGGACGTCGGTCGTGCTCGGCTGCGCTGGTGCTGTCATGGGCGTCGGCTCGGCTTCCATCCGCTCAGAATGATCATCCGGTGTGCGGGCGTCAAACGGTGAGTTCGTCGTGCACGACGTCGCCGCCGACGGCGGTGAACACGACGGGCATGGCGGGGATGTCGTGCGGGTCGGCGGTCAGCAGATCGCCCGCGACCACGCACAGGTCGGCGACCTTGCCCACCTCCAGCGTGCCCTTCCAGTCCTCGGCGAAGTCCTGCCAGGCCGCGTCGGAGGTGTAGGTGCGGAGGGCCTCGGCGAGCCGGATGCGCTGGCCGGGTCCGCTGACGCGGCCGCTGGCCCTGGACTCGCGCAGCATCATCGTGGAGACGCCCTGCCGCCAGTCGGGGAGGGTGACGGGGGCGTCGGAGCCGCTGGTGACGGTCACGCCGGCGTCGATCGCGTCCCGGTAGGGCCATTCGTACGCCGCCCGCTGCGGGCCGACGAACTCCTCCTCGAGGTCGGCGACGGTCCATTTGATGGTGGGGTTCATGTTGACGCCGAAGCCGTGCTGCGCCAGCATCCGCATGCTGCGGGCGGTGAGGAAGTCGCCGTGGATGACGTAGTGCCTGGTGTCGGCCCGGGGATGCGCGGCGGCGGCCGCGGCGAAGGCGTCGACGACGGTGTCGATGGCCCGGTCGCCGGTGACGTGGACACCGGCCTGGTACCCGGCGGCGTGGGTGTACCGGATCATCTCGGTGATCTGGGCGATGCGCTCGTCGTCGGTCTCCCCGCCCACGCACAGCGAACCGCAGCCGCCGTCGACGTACGGCTCGTGCATCCAGGCCGTCTTGTTGACCGGGATGCCGTCGGCGAACAGCTTGACGCCGAGGACGGCCAGGCGGCGGGGGTCGGTGGACGGCGGCTCGTCCATGGCCGCCAGCGTCCGCACGAACTCCTCGGCCGTCCCCGTCATCCCGGTCGGCAGCAGCAGGACGCCGACCCGCGCGGTCAGTTCGCCGTCGGCGAGCAGGCGCCGGTAGACGCCGAGGGTGCTGTGGGCCATGGCGCCGCGCATCAGGGCGTCGCCGCCCGGTCCGAGGCCGGGCTCGGTGTAGCTGGTGATGCCGAGCCGGGCCAGGGTGCGCAGCGTGGCGCGGATCGCGTCGGCGCGCACGTCCGGGGAGAGGACGGGCAGCGCCCGGTGGACGAGGTCCTGGGCGCCTTCCTGGAGGAGACCGGTGGGCTCGCCCGCCGAATCGGTGACGATGACCCTTCCGGGCGGGGCGGAGGTGGTCCGGTCCACCCCGGCCCGCGCGAGCGCCGCAGAGTTGACCCAGGTGGCGTGGCCCGTGGCGGAGTACAGCAGGACGGGGTGATCGGGGCTGACGGCGTCCAGATCGTGCCGGGTGGGCATCCGGGAGGGGGCGGCGACGCACTCGGCGAGGTAGCCCGCGTCCCACCCGTATCCGCTGATCCACTCCCCCGCGGGGGTCGTCGCGGCCGTCTTCCGCACGGCCTCGGCCACGTCGGCCAGCGACTGCACGGCCGGGTGGGAGACGTCGACGGACAGCGGCGGCATGGTCAGCCCGAGGGCACAGCCGTGCAGGTGCGAGTCGTTGATGCCGGGGAGAAGCGTTCCGCCGCCGAGGTCGACGACCCGGGTGGCGGGGCCGGCGTGCGCCATGACCTCGTCCCGGTCGCCGACCGCGCTGACGAGGCCGTCGGTGACCGCCAGGGCGGAGGCGACGGTGAAGCGGGAGTCGACGGTGAGGACCGAACCGTTGACGAAGACGAGATCTGCCGGAGTACTGCCGGGCACAGCGATGTCCTGTCTGCCGGGGGCTGGTGGAGGGGCTCCCGCGGAATCGGCGGGGAAGCTGACAGCACTGTGCATCCGGGCGGCGTTGGCGCACATCGGTCGTCCAACCGATGTCAGGCCGGTACGGAGGGAGACCCGGTGGGTCGTCCACGGGGAGACCCGGTGGGTCGTTTACGCGGCGCAGGGACATCCGGGGCGGCGGCAGTCGGCCGCAACGGGGCGCGGGACGAGCGGCTCGTCCGGTCGCCGAGGGCCGGCACCCTCCGGCCGGACGGGCTGCAGGCAGCTGCAGGCAGCAGGCGGCTGCAGGTGGCTGCAGGCCGTGGCTCATGAGTAAAAGGACTCATGACGCCCGCCGAGTTGCAGGAGACGATCGGGGAATGACGATAACGAGGACGCGAACGTCGGCGGTCCGGCTCAGGGTGCTGCCGGTGGTGATGCTGGCCGCGCTGGCCGCGCTGGCGACGGGGTGCGGAACCCAGAGGTCAGGGGATACCGCCGACGCGCACCGGCCTTCGCATCCGACGCCGACGAGGTCATCGACGCCAAGGTCGCCGGTGGATCTCCCGTGCCCCGGCGAGAGCCCCACGCCGGCACCGTCGGTGACCGCACGTCCTTCGGGCCCGGCTGCGCCGCCCACCGACCACTACGCCGAGAACCACGGCTTCAGGGTTCCCCTCCCGCTGCGTGGTCAGAGCCGCTGCGACGGGCTCGCGGTCGTCCAGCGCATCAAGGACACACTCGAACCGCTGCGCAAGCGCGGAGACTTCGCTCCGGAGAACACCCGCAACGCGCTCACCGGCCTCGGCTACTCCGCCGGGAAGGTGCAGGCGCACCAGAACGGTCCCACCGGGGTCGGCTTCCTCATCGACACCGGCGGCTCTCCTCTGTGCGTGGAAGGCACGATGGACCGTGCCTCCATCAAGGCGGATGCCTTCGGGGGCTATCCCGACCACTCCGGCTGCGACGTCCCCTCCGGCGGCCACTGACCACAGCCGTCGCACCCGCTGATCAGACGTCGGCGGCGCGCGGGCGATGACAGAGAGAGCGAAGTTCTTCCGGATCCCGTTGCACATCCGGCAGTCGGCAGACGCCTTACGTGGCAGAGGAGTCACTGACGCTCCTCCGGGGCCCGGGGGGAGAGCCCCTTGGAACGTTTGAAGGGGTTTGCCGATCGTGATGCCAGATCATCTCGCGGACGGCCTGCTGGTCGTGCTGCTCGTACGAGTCTTCGGCCGGGACGCCTTGGTGGCGCCCGGTCATGCTCTGCTCAGGGGTGTCCTGCTGGACGAGCCGGAGTCCGGCTGCCGGCTCCACCGCCTCGGGGATCGTGCGGGGAAACGGGAGCGGGGAGGGCAGGGGTGACGCGTACGCACCGTCCTCACCGACGCCCGGTCGCCGTGCTGCAGCCGCGTCTTCCGGCGGATTTCAGGGCCTTCCACGAGCTCTACCGCAGCCGCTACGTGTACTGGGCGCAGCTGTACCTCTCCAGCTGGGCCGATGCGGAGGAGGCCGTCGACATCGCTTTTGAGCAGCTGTACTTCAACTGGTCGAAGGTGTTGTCGAAGGCCAATCCGCGAGCCTACGCCTGGCGGGTCGTACGCCACCGGACCATCGACCTGGCCCGGGCCCGCGGTCGCCGGGCGGTGGCCGTCGACACCGCCGCCTTCGAGACCACCAGGCTGGAGCAGGCCTGCGATCCGATCGGCGAGCTGGAGATCAGCCTGGAGATCTACCAGGCGGTCCAGGACCTGCCCGAGCGGCAGCACGACGTGTTCATCCTGCACCACGTGCTGGGCTACACCGTCCGCGAGACCGCCGATGTCCTGGGCATCACCGAGGGCGGTGTACGCTCCACCGCCCGCTACGCCCGGCACCGCCTCAACAAAGCCCTGGGGGCGGACCGTTACCCCGGCAGAGACGACCAGGCCGAGGGAGGCCGAGGATGACCGAGCCCATCGACCGCCTTCTGGAGCACGCCCGCATCCAGCGCCCGCCCTACTCCCGCACCCGGGAAGCCGAGGAACGCCTGACCGCACGGATCGCCGCCCGCACGTGGCAGGGGGCCTTGCGCGTCGACGACGCCCTGCAGCCCGCCTCCGGTCGCCCTGCGGCCGAACGCCCGGCCGTGCGCCGCTCCCTGCCCCGGCGGATCTTCCGGGAGCACCTGCGGGCCTTGTGCGAGACCACCGCCACCCACGATCTGCACCGGCTGCGCGACTTCCTCGTCAGCCGGATCCCCGAGCCGGACGGCGCCCTGGTCCTGGGGTGCGTCCTGCACCTCGCCGGACGGGAGTACGGTGCCCGTTTCTGGTGGCAGTTCGCGGCGGGCGCGGGCGAGCTCTCCGCCGCGCTGTGCCTGTATCTCCACCACATGGCCTTGGGGGAGACCGACGAGGCCGATCTGTGGCACGAGCAGGCCGACCTCGGCAACGGCCTTCCCTGCGCTCCCGGGCAGGACAGCCTCCGCGACCTGCGCGCCGTCCTGCGCTACACGATGGTCCAGCGCGGATACGTCACCCACGCCCCCTCACCGGCCGTCACCGCCGTCATCGCCTACATCCCCGAGGCCCTCGACGACGCCGACGACGCCGACGTCGAGCTCCCCTTGCCCGGCCCCGATTTTGCCGAACGGATCGAAGAACTCACTGCCAGCGCTTGACGAAATCGCTCGCGCGCTCCCCGCTGCCGGGGTCTCCGGGCCCGGCAGCGGGGAAGCGGCCGCGCTCGAAGAGGGCCGCCTCACCTGCGCGTGGCCGAAAGCGGTGTCGTACCGCAACAGCGGTGATCCCCCGCCGGCCCCGGGCGGGGGCCGGCGCCTGCGCCGACGCCGGCGTCGGCGTCGGCGTCGGCGTCGGCGCCCTCAGCCGATCCGCCTCTCCAGCCATGCCACGTCCCAGAAAGTGCCGAACTTGCGGCCCACCTGTTCGAGCACGCCCGCCGGGCGGAAGCCGAAGCGTTCGTGAAGTCGCATGGACGCCACGTTCGGCTGCGTGATGCCGGCGTACGCGCGGTGGACGTCCTCGTCCGCCAAGGCTTCGAAGAGCGTGCGGTACAGCAGGCCCCCAAGGCCACGTCCCGTGTGGTCGGGCCCGAGGTAGATGCTGGTCTCCACCGAGGTCTCGTACGCGCGCTTGTCACGGAAGGGGCTGCTGGTGGCGTAGCCCAGGATCCGGCCCGCCTCCTCCGCCACGAGGAGGCGGTGGCGGCCGGTGGCCGGGTGGGAGTCCAGCCAGGCGCGGCGTTCCTCGACGGTGACCGGCTCGATGTCGAAGGTGATCGGGGTGTGGACCACGTAGTGGTTGTAGATCTCGGTGAGCTCGGTGAGATCGCCGACCGCTCCCGGCCGGATGCGTATGCTCGCCGTGACGCCCGTCGTGAGGCCCGTCGTGACGCCCGTCGCGGTCCCCGCCACGCTGTCGCGCATAGGTGCTCCCTCCACTCCTGTCACGCCTGTCACTCCTGTCGGTTCTGGCTCGTGCCAGGCAGGTTCCTGGCGCCGGAACGTTACAAGGTGACTGTTACATGCATATTTCGTATATCCCGGGAGGAACACCTGATCACGATGCCAGGCGGCCCGTGCAGGTGCTGCGGCGCCGGCCGTGCGGCTGCGGCCCGCACTCGCTCAGCGGTTGCCCGTACGTATCGCGCCTGCGCTCGCCGCGACCACCATCGCGACGGCGGCGCACTGCAGCATCGACAGCGCTTGGTCCAGCACCAGATAGCCCGCCGTCGCGGCAAGGGCCGGCGCCAGGCTCGTCAGCACCGCGAACGTCGCCGCCGGCAGCCGTCGCAGGGCGAGCAGTTCCAGGGCGTAGGGCACGCCCGAACTCATCACCGCGATCGCCAGGCCCAGCCCCAGCACCCCCGGCTCCAGCAGTGTCCCGCCCGCAGCCCCGATGCCCAGCGGCAGGCCGACCAGGGCGGCGACCGTCATCGCGATCGCCAGGCCGTCCAGGCGCGGGAACCGGGCGCCCGCGCGGGCGTTGAGCACGATGTACGCCGCCCACATCACCCCGGCGCCCAGCGCGAAGGCCACGCCCGCCACGCCGAGCCGGCCGAAGTCACCGCGGCCCAGCAGGAAGACCCCGGCCAGTGCGAGACCGGCCCACACCAGGCCCGCGGGACGCCGCGAGGCGACGACCGACAGGAGCAGGGGCCCGAGCACTTCAAGGGTGACCGCTGCCCCCAGGGGGATACGGTCGATCGCCTGGTAGAAGAGGATGTTCATGCCGCCGAGAGCCAGGCCGAACCCGACGGCCACCGACCAGTCGGTGCGCGAGTAGCCACGCAGCCGGGGCCTGGTGATGACCAGCAGCAGCAACGCGGCGAACGTCACCCGCAGTGCGACGGCGCCGAGCGCACCGGCCCGGGGGAACAGCAAGGCGGCGAAGGCCGAGCCGAACTGGCCGGTCACCGCCCCGGCCAGCACCAGGCCGACGCCGCCGAGGCTGCCGCGTCCTGCGGCGTGACGGGTGACGAGGGGCGCGGCCGTCGTCGCGGATGGGTTCTGCACCGTCGATGTCATGCCGTCCACGCTAGGGAGTCGGACACGCGGCGTGAAATGCCTGATCGCCTGCGGTTATGCTCCTGCGGCATGACCATCGAGCTGCGGCACCTGCGTGCCTTCCTCGCCATCGCCGAGGCGGGCAACGTCACCCGCGCCGCCGCGCGCCTCCATCTGAGCCAGCCTGCACTCTCCCGCACCCTGCGCCAGCTCGAGGACCACCTCGGAGCCCGCCTCGTCGACCGCTCCACGCATCACCTCGAGCTGACCGCCGAAGGCCGTACCTTCCGCGACAAGGCGGCCGCCGCCCTCGCCGCCGTCGACATCGCCCTCGACCCCGGCCGGCTGCGCAGCTGGCCCCTGCGCCTCGGCCACACCTGGGCGGCGCTCGGCGACCACACCATTCCGTTGCTGCGCCGCTGGGACGAGACGCACCCCGGCATCCCCCTCGAACTGCTCCGCGTCGACGACCGCACGGCGGGTCTCACGCAGGGCAAGGTCGACGCGGCCCTGCTGCGCGGCGGTGCCGTCACCTCGGCCGGGCTCCGCACGGAGCTGTTGTTGTCGGAGGAGCGAGTGGTGGTCATGCCGGCGGACAGCCCGCTGGCAACTCTCCCCCGGGTCACCCTGGCGGACCTCGCCGGTTACCCGATCGCCCTCAACACCGTCTCCGGCACCACGACCATGGACCTGTGGCCACCGGCAGCCCGCCCCGTGGCGACCATCGAGGTGACCAACACCGACGAGTGGCTCATCGCGATCGCTGCAGGCCGCGCCGTAGGGGTCTCCACCTCGGCGACCCCGAGCAATCACATGCACCCTTCGCTGGTCTACCGCACCCTCGCGGACGCGCCGGCCGTCCCCGTCGTCCTCGCCTGGCGTGAGGGTCCGGGACACCCGGCCATCCCGGACCTGCTGGCGCTCGCACACGAGGTCCTCGCGAACGGGTGACCGGGGGAACGGATGGAACGGGTAAACCTGCACAGTGGCCCATAAACATGGCGTCCAATTGGCCTACTTCACCGCGCCAATGTCTACGTACTGTCAAGCCATGCCCCGTCTCCTCCCTCCCGTCGGACCGCAACGCACGCTCGCCCTCGCACAGTTGAGCAACTCGGTCGGTGACGGCGCCTACTACGTAACCTCCGCCCTCTACTTCACCCACGTCGTCGGTCTGGCGCCCGCCAGGATCGGGCTCGGACTCACCGTGGCCTGGGCCGTCGGCTCGGTCGTCGGGGTACCGCTCGGCAGGGTCGCGGACCGGCGCGGACCGCGCGGCACGGCCGTGCTGCTCGCCCTCGCGACCGGCGCCGCGGTGGCTTCCTTCCTCGTCGTGCGGGGCTTCCTGCCGTTCCTCGTCGCCGCCTGCCTCTATGCGATCGCGCAGTCGGGGCTGGCGGCCGCCCGGCAGGCGCTACTGGCAGGTCTGGTCTCCGAGCAGGAGCGCACCGGCCTGCTCGCCCACCTGCAGTCGACGCTCAACGCGGGTCTCGCCCTGGGCGCCGCGCTCGGCGGGCTCGCGGTCTCCTACGGGACCGGGTCGGCGTACCGGACAGTCTTCGCAGCCGATGCTGCGAGCTTTCTCCTGTGCGCGTTCCTGCTCTCGCGGCTGCCGGCCGTCGCGCCCGTGACCGTCACCCGTGGTGCAGGGTTCGCGGTCCTACGGGACCGGCCGTACGCCGTCGTCACGCTCCTCAATGCCGTGCTGCTGCTCCGGATGCCCTTGCTCAGTCTCGGTCTGCCGCTGTGGACCACGGAACGCACCGACGCCCCCGAGTGGCTGGTCTCCGTGCTGTTCGTCTTCAACACCGGTGCGGTGATGCTCTTTCAGGTCCGTACCGCCCGCTCGGTGCGCGGACTGGCCACGGCCACGCGGGCCATCCGCCGGTCCGGCGTGCTTGCCCTCGCAACCTGTGTGGTCTTCGCCTTCTCGGCCGGGCAGTCGCCTGCGGCCGCGGTCGCCGTGCTGGTCGCCGGCTCGGTGCTTCTGGTGGCCGCCGAGATGCTTCAGTCGGCCGGCTCCTGGCAGATCGGATTCGACCTGGCACCGCCAGGACGTATCGGCGAGTACCAGGGCTTCTTCGGCACCGGCACCACGATCGCCCGCACCCTCGGCCCCCTCGTGCTCACAGGGCTGCTGACGGGGCTGGGAGCCCTGGGCTGGGTACTGCTCGGCGGACTGTTCCTGGCGGCTTCGACCGCACTGTCGCCGGCAACACGATGGGCAGCCGGAACACGCCGCGACGACGCCCCCGCATCCACCGCCCGTCGGGCCCGGGATCATTCGGCGCCTGGGTGGCCGTCAAACCCAAACCCCAGCGGATCGCCGGCGACGAGGTGCTGACGCGAACGCCGAAGGAGCGGCCCTGCTCACCGTCGAAAACCTTCGATCCCACACCGGGCTTTCCTTCGCCCGTGCAGTCCACCGCAAAAGACACCGGGTTCGTATCCCCGTACTGGGAGGTGAACGTGACCTGGACGGAGCCGGTTCCCTGGCACCCGACCGTGAGCGTGAACGGGCGGCCTGGATCTGCTCCCCCGGTCACCGCTCCCCCGTCCCGCTGCCGAGAATGCCGGCAGCGGGCACCGACCCGCCTGAGTACGCGGCGCGAGGCGTACTCGCCATAGCCCCCGCAGGCGATGTCAGTGCCTGGTGCGAGCATCACGGTCATGACTGAAGCAGCCTCTGATGCCTCCTTCAACTGGCGTCCCTTTCTTGAGCAGTGGAGCGAGGAGTGGGCGGACGCGTGCGGATCCGACGAGGAGATCCCGGACGGGAAGGCACTGCAGGAGCGCCGGCTCGGCTTCGCTCCCGCCTCTGCGGCGCACATCGCGGCGGCGGAGGAGCGGCTCGGGTGCCGGCTCCCGCCGTCGTACCGAGCGTTCCTGGAGATCAGTGACGGGTGGCGGAACGCCGGTGGTTTCGTCAGGCTCCTCGCCGGGACGGCACACGCCCGCTGGTACGAGGACGAAGCCGGTTTTGGCGAGTTCTTCCGGGAGGAACTCGTCGAGGGCTCGTCGCCCGAGGAGATCGCGCAGGCCGGCATGTGGAGTCGCGCCCTGCAACTGGACGTGGAGTCCGACGCCACGTACATCCTCATGGACCCGCAGGACGTGACCGGCAACGGCGAATGGGCCGTGTACTGCCACAAAGTGTGGACAGCCGCTCCCCCACAGCGGTACGAGTCATTCCGCGCGTACATGGAGGCCATGTACCGCGAGTTCCACTACTTGCGGGCTCAAGCGCACGAGGAGAGGGAGTTCGTCAACGCCACGACCCGGGCTCTGGACGCGGTCGTGGAGGAGGCCTGGCACATGGCTCTGGCAGGGGATTACGAGTCGGCCGAGGCCGCGCTCGTGGAGCCGGATGCTTTCGGCAGGCCCCGGGCGGGGGTGCTCCTCGGGCAGATCCGGCACGTTCTGGACGAGAGCTCGCACTTCCGCGGGGGACCGGGAATGTCCGCCGCGGTGCGGGCCCAGGAGTTCCCGCCTGCACCGGCTCGTGCGGCCTCCGGGCACGACGCGTACGACGCGCGCGCATGGCTCGTCGGGCCGCTCTGGCGCAAGAAGCCGTCCTTCTCCTACGCCGCGCCCGGACCGTTCGGCGCAGCCATCGAAGAGGCTCGGGAACAGGCTCGCTGGGGCGACACGGATACGGCGTGGCGCACGATCGTCGCCGCCCTCCCCCGGTGGCAGCCGCTGGGCGCCGACCACCTCGTGCCCTTCGGGTTGCTGGAGGATTCCCTCCTCGGTCCCCTGATGACCCCGGAACGCAGGCGGGAGTTGCTGGCGGTACCGCGAGGGCCCGAAGGGGTGGTCGGTTCCGGCCCTGTAGCGGAAGCGCTGGACCCCGGCGGGCTGGCCTGGCTGGCGGACGGGGAGGGAGACGGCCGCAGCGGGGGGTACCGCTTCGTCCTGGTGGAAGGTGTGGAGCCGGCAGAGCTGCCCGGGCACATCGGCGCCGACGGGGAGGGCGTCCTGCACGAGCCGATGACCCAATGGGATGTACACGATCTCTTGCACAGCCGGGGGGAGAGATCGTCATATGACGACAAGCCGATGGTGTCCGTGGGGCGGGCGGGCGCCGGATGGAGCTTCGCATTCGACGGCGAGGCGCATGCCTTCGACAAGAAGCGCTTCGTCTCTCCGGCTGCCGCAGCGGCTGCGGGCACGCGGGCCGTCGTCGTGTGGAGCAGTCGCGCCGAGTCCTGCAGCCCTCCTGCCTTCCATCTGTCCGTGGCGGAGAACGGCGCCGAGATGTACGCCTTCACGGCCTGCGCGGCAGAGGTCGTGCGCAACGGGCACATACCGCCGACGCTCGACCCGGATCTCTTCTTCACCCGTGCGGGGGACAGCGACGCGTGGTTGTCGGGCGAGCGCCGGGCGCTGGAGGCCATCGCCGCTGAATTCGGGGTCTCGCTGCCCCGCTTCGCGTTGTCGTCGGCCTGCCGGCTGCACCGTTTCAGGACGCGGTCGTGGACGAGGCCGCCCGGGCCCGGTGAGACGTACATGGTGGTGAGCTGGGGCGCTGGGGAGGTGTGCTGGAGGCAGGGGGTGGCGGGCGTGTGACTCTGTGGAGGTTGCGGTATCGCTGGTACCGTCGACACCATGGCTGATCCGAAAGCTATGAGCTTGCGTTTCCCCGACCCGGAGCAGCGAGCGGCCATCGCGGCTGCTGCGAAGGAGGCGGGGGTGAGCATGCAGGAGTACATCCTCTCGGCTGCTTATGAGCGGGCCACGGCCGTCGAGGCGAGGTTTCTGGAGGCCTTCGGGGCTTCGGTGGACCGCAGCGGTGAGGCGTTCGCCGCCGAGGCGGGCGGAGCCGATCCGACGCCGGAACAGCGTGCCGCCGAGCAGCAGGCCCGTCGCGCCCTCGAGGCGGAAGGGCAGGGGCACGCCGCGTGAGCGAGCAGCAGCCGCCTCTCCGGATCGACGTCCCCTTCCTGCTCCACGCTGCAGGGCTGCTGCCCGGCGACCCTCAAGTCGACGACTACGGGCCGCTGTTCGGTGCCGTGGCCCGCATGTACGCCCGGGCGATGGACCGGGACGTCTACGGCTCCCAGCACCTCAAGGCCGGGGCCCTGCTGCACAGCCTCATACGGATGCCGTGTCTGGAGCACTCGAACGAGGCGTTCGCCTGGCATGCGACCGAGGCCTTCCTCTCCCTGAACGGGCATAGCCTCGACTACAGGCCGAAGGAAGCGGTGGCACTCGTCCGGGAAGCGGCGTCGGGCACGCTCGGAGCGGCACGGATCGCGCGCCGGTTGCGCGACTGGACCACCGCCTGACGCCAGGCCGTGGTGCTCCGGCCACGCGCAGCGCACGCGGCCGGAGCACCGGCAGAGGGTGAACGGTCAGCACCGCGCCCAGTCCGTGTCGTGGTAGCCGTACACGTACTCGTCGGACACCCAGCCCATCTCCTGCGTGCCGGCGCGTCGGACGTGCCACCACTTGTTGTTGCCGGCCACGGTGTCGCCCTTGTCCCAGCAGTGCAGGTAGATGGCCCTGTTGCTCCAGGCGCCGACCGCGCGGCACGAGGTGTGGGGGCCGGTCCGGTAGTTGACGTTGGTGCCGACGATGGTGGTCTTGACGTCGCTGTAGTCGCCCCAGGAATGGCTGCAGTCGCTCGGCGTGGCCGCCGAAGCAGGGGTCGCGGTGGCCAGCGGCACCGCAGACAGTCCGAGAGTGAGTGCAGCGCCGACAACGCCCGTCACCAGGGCGGCCCGTCCTCTTCGTATGCGAGGTCGCGAAGGTGTCACGTGGTGCCTGCCTTTCCGGTCGATGGGAGCGCCGTGGCCCCGGCGGTGAGTGCGCCTTGCCGTGCGGTTCCCCGGCGGGAGGGGAACAGCGTGGCCGACCGGTCGTGAGGAAACCTGCAGCAGGTCTGCAATGTGCCGGTCCCGGCGACGACGACGCGTCCCAGTCGACCAGGACGTCCCGGGCCGCAGGTTCGAGGAATACCAGGCGCGTGACCGGCGAGGAGCAGCCGCCGGCCGTCGACGTGAACGAGAGCGTCGTCCGGCCCACCGCCCGGGACTGACTCCGGGTCGCACCGAAGCCGAACCCGGTGCCGGCGGCTGCGTCACGCTCATCCGGAAGGGCTGTGGCGTCAGTGGGTGCCGTGGATGCAGAAGGGCTGTCCGGAGGGGTCCAGGAGGACGGTCCAGTGCTTTCCGCCGGGCTGGTGGCCGGGCTTGGTGGCGCCCATCTCCAGCAGCTGCTTCTCGGCTGCCCGGACGTCGTCGAACACGAGGTCCATGTGGAAGGGCAGCTCCTGCTCCGGCCAGTCGGGAGCGGTGAAGGAGGGGGACGTGTAGAAGAGGTACATCGCCCCGTTCACGCGGAAGGCGAAGGCGACCTCGGCGCCCTCCTCGTTCGGGAAGGACTGCGTCACCTTCGTGCCCAGGGCGGTGGCGTAGAACTCGGCGAGCTCCCTGCCGTCGCGGGCCCACATCGCCTGGCACATGATCTTGCCGGACAGGGGCGCGGTGCGGGTGTGGGTGTGGGTGCGGCTGGTCATCTGGGAGTTTCCTTTCGCAGCGTCAGCGGTCGGCTTTCAGCAGTCGGCTTTCAGCGGACGACTTTGATGCCGAAGTGGGTGCCGAAGCCCAGGGCGAAGCCGATGGCGGAGTGCATGTGGGCGTACATCTCCATGCCGCGGGCGGCGACGAGGGGGCCGAGGTCGAGGATGTCGCTCCAGCCGTAGGCGGTGAGCAGATCGGTGACGGTCTGCTTCGCGTCGGCGTTCTCGCTGGCGATGAACATGGTGTGCTCGCCGCCGCCGACGGCCTTCGGGTCGACGACGGTGGCCTGCTCCTGGGTGACGAAGGCCTTGACGACCTTCGTGTCCGGCAGCGCGCGCTGGATCTGCTCGGCGAGGCTGTCGCTGTCGCACGGGTCGAGCGTGGGCATCACGCCCCAGGGGGTGGGCCAGGGGTGCTCGATCTCGGGGTTGTAGATGAACGGCACCGCGTAGTCGACGAGCGTCTTGCCCGCCAGCTGCTGGGCGGCGGCCGACAGGGCGGCCACCGCGTTGTGACCGTCGATGCCGTTGATGACCAGCTCCGCCCGGTCGGCGGCATCCGCGAAGGTGTGCAGCTCGATGCCGGGGTGCCCGGCGAGCCAGGACCCGAACGGCGGGGTGCCCATCATGTCGGGCTCGGTGCGCGCGAGGGTGGCTTTCGGGTCGCGGGTGCCGACGTGGACCTCGTGCCCGAGCTCGGCGAGCTTGGCGATGTGGGCGCGTGCGCCGCCACCCGTACCGAGAACAGCGATTTTCATAGGAAACCTCCCGTTTTGTTCCTGCGGACGTATCCACACTAGGAGGACTTCAGGACAGCCTGTGTCCTTTGACGCGGGCAGAGTGGAAAGCATGACGAGCGACATGACCGCCCGCACCCTGCGGCTGCTGTCCCTGCTGCAGACCCGGCGCGAATGGTCCGGCGCCGACCTCGCCGGCCGCCTGGGCGTCACCGTGCGGACGCTCCGCCGCGACATCGATCGCCTGCGCGAATTGGGCTACCCGGTCGACAGCTCCCGCGGGCACACCGGCGGCTACCGCCTGTCCTCCGGCAACGGCCTGCCACCCCTCCTCCTCGATGACGCCGAAGCCGTCGCCGTCACGGTGGCCCTGCGCACCGCCGCAGGTGGTCTGACCGGCATCGAGGAGAGTGCGCTACGGGCCCTGGCCAAGCTGGAGCAGGTGCTGCCCCGCCGCCTGCGCGGCCAGGTCACCGCCCTGCAGACCTCCCTGGCCGGCATCACGTGGGAGTCCCGCGGGCCGCGCGCCGACCCGGCTCTCCTGGCTGCCCTGGCGGTCGCCTGCCGCGACCACGAGATCATCACCTTCGACTACGCCGATCGCCACGGTACGACGACCTCGCGCCGGGCCGAGCCCTGTCACCTGGTCGACTCCGGAGGGCTGTGGTACCTCCTCGCCCACGACACCGGCAGGGACGACTGGCGCATCTTCCGCCTCGACCGCATCACCGACCCCGTACCCACCGGCCGGCGGGTTCCACCGCGCGAGATCCCCGGCGCCGACCCCGCCGCCTTCGTCGCCGGCCGGCTGTCAGCCGCGCCGACCCGCTACCGCGCCGTCGCCACCGTCCACGCCCCCGCCGACCGCATCCGCGCCCGCACCCGCTACCTGGCCACCCGTATCCAGCCCGTCGACGAGACGTCCTGCCGTGTCGACGCCTCCGACGACAGCCTCCCCCGCATCGCCCAGACCCTCGCCGGCCTCGACACCGACTACGCCCTCGACGCCGACCCCGAGGTTCTCGACCACCTCCGCGAAACCGCACGCCGCACCCTGCGCGCCACGAACTGAGCCCGTACGTGCAGATCCGTCCGTACAGATCCGTCCGTGCAGCCGTCCGTGCAGATCCGTACGTGCAGCCCGCCCGCGCCGCCGGTCGATGTTGCGGCGGATGGCGCGCAGGGTGACGCCGAGGCAGTCGGGGAAACGGAACACGCTGCAGCGCCGCGCTACCTGGATTCCGTCCCGGCGGTGGTGCAGAGCGTGTCGGAAGCCGGGCGCTGTCCGGTCGTGAGGAACGTGGTCACGGCACGGTCGGCGCAGGCGCCGGCCCGCTTGTCGTCCTCGCCCGCACGCGTGGCGTTGCCGAGGTAGACGCCGTGACCTCCCGCGTCGACGCCGACCAGCCGGGCGCGCTCGCCGAAGGCCTCGCGCATCTTCAGGGCACCGCGGTACGGCGTGGCGGGGTCGCGGAGGCTCTGCACCATCAGGATGTTGGACGGCCCGTCGGAGGTGATGCGGGTGGGCTTGTCGGCAGGCCGGTCCTTCCAGAACGCGCAGGGCGTCACGCTGACGGGCATCCCGGCGGTGAGGGGGTGCCGGATGCGGTCGGTACGGACGTCACGCGCGTACTCCGGGACCGAGCGCGGCCAGCGCACGTCGTTGCAGACGACCGCCATGTTCACCGTCGCATCGGCCGACGAGACGGACGGGAGGTCGTACGGGACCGGCTTGTCGCCCGCGTCCCGGGCCGTGACGACCAGCGCGGCGAACTGCTCGAAGGCCGCGTCGGAGTACAGCGCCTGCTGCATCGCCATGCGCAGGCGGTTGCCGGTGAGCTGCCCCTTGCCGTCCGCCGACCGCTCCGGAACCCCGTCGAGCCGCTTCGCGAGGGAGAGGAACAACGGCCGCACGTCCTCGGCGCGCCCGGCGACCCGGTGCTTCGCGTCCCGCTCGGGCGCGGCCGCCCAGCGGGCGAAGTCCGGGAAGCGGTCGTCCGCGGCGGCCGACATGTTCGCCAGCCAACCGCGCGCGACGCGGCCCGGGTCCGGGTCCCCGCTGCTGTCCAGCACCCAGCGGTCCGTGTGCTCCGGGTACTTCTGCGCGTAGACCGCTCCGACGTACGTGCCGTACGAGTTCGCCCACGCCGACAGCTTCTCCTCGCCGAGCGCCAGGCGGAGGCTCTCGATGTCGCGCACCTCGTTGGCGGTGGTCAGCGAGCGCATGACCTCGCCGCCGTTGCGCGCGCACGCTTCGGCGATGCGGCGGCTGCGCGCGACGCTGCCACCGATGTCCCCGTCGGCCCCGGGCCAGGAACGCAGGTGGGCGGGCTCCAGATCGTCCGCCTCCAACTTGCAGTCGGCCCGTGTGCTGTCCCCGACGCCGCGCGGGTCGAAGCTCACGAGGTCGTAGGCCCCGCCGGTCTCCTTGCGCAGGGCCTGGCCCTTCTTGGCCAGCCTGTCGACCCCCGAGCTCCCGGGCCCGCCCGGTATGACCAGGAGCGTCCCGCGCCGGGCGGTGGGCTTGTCGCTGCGGATCCGGGACACGGCGATGTCGACGGTGCGGCCGGAGGGCTTGCCGTAGTCGAGGGGGACGGCGAGGGTGGCGCACTCGGTGCCGTCGGGCGTGCCGTTGGGCGTGCTGCCGGCCGTGCCGTCGAGACCGGTCTGACAGTCGTGCCAGTCGAGGCCGGGGGTGGCGGATCCGGTGGTTCCTGCCTTCGGAGTGCCGGGCCCGGCAGTGGCCGAGGCCGTCGCCGGGGAGGCGGCGACGGCGGTGGCCACGGTCGCCGTGGCGAGGGTGAACAGGAGGGCCTTGCGCTTGGTGGAGACCTTTGAGGTCGTAAGTGCCATGCGGGCAATGCTTGTTGATCAGGGCCGGCGAGACCATCAGGGAAGCCACCCATACGTGGTGGGGGTAGCCCTCGGGTCCGTATCAGGGTGAGCCGATAATCATCAGGATTCATCAGATCCGGAGAGGAGAAACCGGTACGTGAGAGAGGCAGGTCCGGAGGTGTCGCTGTGCGCGGAGATGGACGAGGCGTGGCGGAAGAGCGAGGTGCTCCAGCGCGTCGACGTGCTGGCGGGCTTCCTGGCTTCGCGCTACCCCGGTGGGGGCGACGGGGGCGGTGACGAGGGCCGGGTCGGTGACGCGAGCCCGGGCACTGACAGCGAGGGTGCTGACAGCGGGGGTCCTGACAGCGGGGGTCCTGACAGCGGGGACACGGACAGCGCGGGCACTGACAGCGAGGGCGACGGCGCGGCTGCGGCGCGCCGGAGGGTGGCCGACACGGCGGCGTCCGCACGGCGCGCGCTGGAGGGCGGCGACCTCCACGAGGCCCGGCGCCGGGTGGACGATCTCGAGTTCGAGGCGGAGGCCTGGGCCGACCATCCCCACTTCCCGCCCGTCCCGAGCCATTACGAGACCGACGCCCAAGTCCACGACTACGCGAAGGACCTGGCGCGGGGCTTCCTGTCGTCGAAGCAGCGGGACGACCTGGCGACGATCCGCCTGTCCCTCACGGTCGGCCGGTCGCGAATCCTCCGGATCTGCCATCTGACCGCCCGCGACCGCCAGGACTTCCACTACGTCTGCGGACGCATCTCGATGAGCCTCGATCTGGGCCACGTGGGCGTGGCGCGCCGGGAGCTGGCCCGGCTGGGAGAGATCGAGGATCGGTACCACGGGAAGCCGTGCCCGGCGGCGTGACCGGGCCCGGCGAACCCCCTCGCGTCGTCGTCCGAAAGTCGTCTGCGCATTTTCGTCCTCCACATTGATGCCGGTGCGCATCAGCGTTTGCATGGCTCTGCCCGGAACGGCTCCGGCGCCGCCGGAGAAGTCCGGGCCAGAGACCTCACAGAGGGGGGACCGTGCGCAGACGCAGCTCACGTACGGCACGATCAAGGAGAGACAAGGCACGACAAGGCATGTACGGTGCGGCGGCGCTGATGAGCACCGCCGCACTCGTCGTTTCTGCGGTACCGGCCCAGGCGACAACGACGGCGCCGAAGGGGCCGGGCGACGTCGCGCAGGACCGGCGCACTGCAGCGCCCGCCTGGGTGACCGGCATCCGGGAGCCCGTCCCGGCAGCAAAGAACGCCGCCGACGCGGCCCTGCGGTACCTGGCGGACCAGCAGAGCCGCTACCGGATCGCCCGCCCCGACCGGGATCTCAAGCCCTTGCAGTCCGTCGCCACCGGCGGCTCGGAGACCGTGCGCCTTCAGCAGAAGCACCGCGGGGTGGACGTCCTGGGAGGGCAGTACGTCGTCCGGATGGACGCAACGGGAGCGAAGAGCGGCGGCACACGGTTCGTCACGGGCACGTCCGGCCGGTACTTCACCGGGCTGACCGTCCCGACCGAGCCCGGAATCGACGCGCCCCTGGCCGTCGAGCTGGCCGTCGACGCCGTGACGCGGCAGCTCGGGCCCGTACGCCCGTCCCGCGACGACCGGGGCGACGGCCAGGAGGACAGCCAGGGCGACGGCCGGGCAGGATCCGGGGGCGGCGAGGCCGGGCAGCCGATCACCGGCACGGCCCACGGCCTGGTCGTGCTGCCGCGGGGCACCGGGGTGCTGACCCACCACGTGACGGTACGCGGAACCGACCCGGCCACCGGGTCCCCTGTGCTGCGCGAGGTGTACATCGAGGCGCAGACCGGTCATCCCGTCCTCCAGTACAGCGGGATCAAGACATTCAGGACGCCCAGCCGTTCCGCGGTCCCCGGCGCGGGCTCCAAAGCCGCCGAAGCGGGCTCCAAGGCCGTCGGCTCCGCGGCCGCGGACCGCCGCGCCACAGACCGCCGGGGCACGGACCGCCGCGCCACGGACCGCCGGGGCACGGACCCCCGGGGCACGGCCGCCCTGCAGGACGGCGGGACGAAGGGCTCCGGTGTCCGGCTGGACGGCACGAAGGTCGAGCTGCATCTGACCCGGGACGAGGACCGCAACGCGTACGTGATGCGCGACCGCTCCCGCGCCCAGGCAGGTGGCGGCGACGCGAACCTCGTGACCACCTGGGACGCACGCGGCCGGAGTTACGGCGAGGTGTGGCGCACGTGGCCGGCCGACCTCAAGGAGTTCTCCTCCCCCACGGCCGAATTCGGCGACGAGGCCACCGGGATCGGCGCCGTCGACGCGCACTGGGCCGCGGGCCGGGTCCACGACTACTTCAAGGACGTCCACGGCCGGAACGGTCCGGACGGCCGCGGCTCGGCCGTGAACTCGCTCGTGGGCCTGGGGATCTCGTACGCGGAGGTCTTCTGGGACGGCCAGAAGGTGATCTACGGGAGCGGCAACGACGAATACCGGCCCTTCTCGGCCGCTCTCGACGTCGTCGGGCGCGAGCTGACGCACGGCGTCGTCGAGAGCACCGCGAACCTCGTGCCCGCGGGCCAGTCCGGCGCGCTGGGAGAGGCCGTCGCCGACTACTTCGGCAATGCCGTCGAGACCGACGCGCGCGGCATCGCCATGGACAGCCCCGACGCCGGCCTGCTCGGCGAGACGCTGTGCCGGCAGAAGGAGCCCCGCGCCTGTGCCGCACGTGACCTGAACGACGGGCGGACCACGTCCAAGTCCTTCGCCGGCGTGGGCATCGGCACCGACAACGGCGGCATCCACCTGAACTCCACGATCTTCTCCGGCGCCCTGTGGGACATCCGCGAGGACATCGACCGCACGCTCGCGGACAGGATCGTCCACAACGCGCTCACGCAGTACATGAGCCCGCTCGACGGCTTCACCGAGGGCCGGGCCGCCGTCCTCGCCGCCGCCCGCGACCTCAAGGTCACCGACAGGGAGTACAAGGCGGTCGAGCGGGCCTTCAACGCTCACGGCATCGTCCCGGGCTGGGAACTCGCACTGGGGGTGGATTCCGACCAGCTGCTCGGGCGGGTCAACACCGACGACCGGACGAGCGCCGGGGCGGGCGGCGGCTGGTGGACCGCCTCCACGTCCAACGACGACGGCTCCGAGCCCTACTCGGTCTGGGCCGGACGCCTCGACGGCACCGGCGAGAAGAAGCTCATCAGCCCCAACGACGGCCGCTACCACGTCGACCCGGTCACCGACGGCAAGACGGTGGTCTGGCAGGCGCGCCGGGGACGGGCCACGGAGATCCTCGCCCGGCCGCTCGCGGGAGGCCCGGTCAAGAAACTGTTCTCCAACGCGCTCGCCATCACCTCACTGCACGTGGAGGGAAAGGTCGTCACCTTCCAGGTCCACCGTCGCCGTGCCGGCTCCCGGGTGGTCTACCTGCGGATGGGCGAGACCGCCCCGACGTACGTGGAACCGGGCTCCACGGGACGTAGTGCGAGCACCGGCGACCCGTCCCTCAGCCACGGCAGGATCGCCTTCACCACCTGGCACCGCGTGGACGACGGTGCCTTGCGGCACGACGCGGAGGTCCTGGACGTCGCCACTGGCACGAGGACCATGATGAAGCAGATCGGGACGCCCTCGTACCTCATGGGCACCGCCATCACCGGCAAGCACGTCTTCTGGCTGACCGTCGCCGACGCCGACCACACCACCACCGCCGTACGCCGCTCGAACCTGGACGGCACGGGCACCGTCGACATCAGCCCCGGCACGGGCAAGGATGCCCTGCACGGGACCGGCCTGACGGCCTCCGACGAAGCGGTGACGGTCTCCGTCCGCGCACCGGACCCGCAGTCACCGGACCCGCAGCTCCGCTACGAGGCACTGGACAGGCTCTGGCAGCTCTCCCCGGACGGGTCGCGACGGGAACGGGTCTCCTGCAACCGAGGTGAACAGCTCTCGCACGCCTCGGCAGACGGCCGGCAAGTCATCTGGGTCGACGCCACGACCGGCCACACCGACCTCGTCACCCGCACCCGCCCGGCAGGCACCTGTGGCTGACCCGGTCGTCTGCGGGGCCGCGGCCGACCGGCAAGACATGACCATGACGAGGGGATGAACGTGGACACACCTTTGACGTACCTCAGAGCGAAGGCGGCGGCAGCGCGCGGCCGGATCGCCGCCGCGGTGGGAGCCATCGCGCTGATCGCGACTGCGCTCACCGGCACCGCGGCCGGTACGGCCACCGCCGCGGCGACCGGTGACTGGCGGCCGTCGGGCAAGTGGGCCTGCTCCGGCGCTCCCGTTCCGGACGGCTGGGTCATCACCGGCTACGACCGCTCCGGCTGCAACGGCAGCGGGTCCTGGTACCAGCAGCCGGTGAAGGACGGGATCTGGACCTGTTCCGGCTCGCCGATCGTGGCCGGTTACGTCATCACCCGGTACGACCGCGGCGGCTGCACCGGCATCGGGGCCTGGTACCACGAGCTCGCCCGCGACAAGCGCTGGACCTGCGCCGGCTCCCCCGTCCCACCCGGCTACGTCACCACGAACTACCTGCGTGACGGCTGCAGCGGCATCGGAGCCTGGTACCACGAGCTGGCCCGCGACAAGCGCTGGACCTGCGGGGGTTCCCCCATTCCGCCCGGCTACGTCACGACCAACTACCTGCGCACCGGCTGCAACGGCGTGGGCGCCTGGTACCACGAGCTCGTCCGCAACGGCATCTGGACCTGCGCCGGCTCCCCCATCCCGCCGGGATACCGCAGCACCACGTACATGAGCACCGGCTGCGGTGGCGTCGGCGCCTGGCACACCGTGCGCGCCTGACCCACCCGGACGTCCGGAAGCGGACGCTCCGGGCTGTTGCCCCCTCCGCGGGCCCGGCGGCCGTCAACGGCGCCGGGCCCGTACGGACGGGGGCGTACGGACGGTCCCGTACGGACGGGGCGCACGGCCGGGAGCGCCGCCCAGCTCTGCCGTCCGTCCTCAACGGGACCTTGCGTCTCCTCAGCCTCTGAAGGCCCCGCCGCCGGGCGCGATCCGGCGGCGATTTCTGCATCACCCACACGGGGGAATCCACCGGATCCGTCATCCGATGATCCGGCGGGCCGCTTGCATGGGCGCGTCACGCAGACCCGCAACGCCGCGCCCACCAGGAGAACCGCTTGGACCGCCGCACCTTTCACAGCCGACTGATGTCCTTGGGCAGCCTCGCAGCGGCCGGCACGCTGCTCGGGATGCCGGGCACCGCGACCGCGGGGCCGCGGTACGAGGGCGCCAACTCCTCGCTGACGGGCCCGCCCCGGCGGACGGTGGTGGAGTACGAGCTGCCGCCCGCCGAGGAAACGCACGAGATCGTCAAAATCCCGGACCGGCCGATGGTCCTCGTGTCCCAGATGTCCAACAGCCGGCTGGTGAAGCTCGCGCTGGACCCCCGTACCGAGCAGGTGACGGCCGCCAAGGCGTTCCCGCTCGGTTCCTCCGACGCGATGCTGCACGGGCTGGCGGTCTCCTCGCGCCACCCCGGACGGATCTGGGCCACGCACGAGGGCGCCGACCGGCTGCTGCTGGTGGATCCGCGGGCGGACTCCCTCGACGCCGCCCCGCGCATCGAACGAGAGATCGCGGTTCCGGGCGGCGGCCGGGGGCCGCACTACGTCAACGAGTACGGGGACACCCTGTGGGTGACCCTGAAGGGGAGCGACCAGGTCCTGGCCCTGGACCACACGCGTCCCGGACGCCACCGCCTCTTCGACGCGAAGCCCCACCCCATCTTCGCCGCGCAGCACCCGGTCAGCGGGGACTTCTACGTCAGCCAGGACGGCGCGAGCTCACTGCTGCGCATCGACCCGCGCACCGGACGCACCTCGCAGATCCCCGTTCCGGCAGAGCAGGGCAGCACCCCGGTCGGGCTGATCAGCGGCCCCGGCGCACTCTGGGTGGTCCTCCTCGGCACCGCGAAGGCGGGGACCGGCACGTTCGGCCGGATCGACGCGGACGGGCGGATCGCCTGGCACCGGCTGAGCAGCCCGCTGGGCCGGTCGGCGTGGCTGCTGCACCTGGCCTTCGGCCCACGCGGTACGGCGCGAGAGCCGGGGTTGTGGCTGCTGGCGTCGTCGATCGTCTCCGAGCAGGCACGCGACCTGATCATCCGCGTGCGGTTCGACCCGTCCTGGACACGCATCACCGGGGAGGAGTACGCGGCGCTGCCGACGCAGTTGTGCAAGGCGCACCGTCTGCTGCCGCTGGAGAACAGCGTGCTCGCCACCGAGCTGACCAGTGCCAGGGTGGCTCAGCTCATCAGCGCCCAGGAGTGACGGCTGCGTAGCCGCGCCGCGTTGCCGCGAGGCCGACTGCTGCGCCCGGTCGGCCCCGGTGTGCGCCGATGGACGCCGTCTACGTGACGGCCTGCTGCGCACGTCACCCGCCTGGACGCGCCCCGCCTGCACCGCCCCGTGCCCGGTGCGACGCTGAGTCGCGTGTCGTATCGCAGGCCGGAGGAGTGCGTGCCGTGGACATATCCAGTGCCGACCCCGACATAGCCCGACCGCGGAAGCGCCACGGGAGGCGCTGGCCGCGCGTGCTGATCGCCCTGGGCGTCGCTCTGGCGCTCGCCGCCGGGGGCTGTTCCGACGGTTCCCCCAAGCCAACCGCGCGCGGCGCCGGTCCTGGTGCCGGTCCCGGTGCCGCCGGAGGGTCCCTGCCGGGCATCGGGATCACCGGCCGCACCTACCAAGTGCCGCAACCACTGCCGTCCGCGGCGCCCGGAACTCTCATAGCGGCCAACGACCACGGCACCGACGCCGGGATCGCAGGTGCCCGGCGCTGGACCGTGCTGTACCACTCGCGGAACGCCCACGACGCGGACGTTCCCGTCAGCGGCGTCGTACTCGTGCCCCCCGGGCCGCCACCGCCCGGCGGCCGGCCCGTCGTCGCCTGGGCACACGGCACCACCGGCGTCGCCGACACGTGCGCGCCTTCGCACGCGGCCAACCTCGGCTACAACGCCTACGCGCAGGAGATCGGCGCCTTCCTCAAGGCCGGATACGCGGTCACGGCGACGGACTATCCCGGCCTCGGCACTCCTGGCATGCACACCTACCTGGTCGGCGCCGACGAGGGCAACGCGGTGGTCGACAGCGTCACCGCCGCCCGCCGGCTGGTCCCGGGCCTCGCGCCGACGTGGTTCACCGTCGGCCACTCCCAGGGCGGCCAGGCCTCCATCTTCGCTGCCAACGCCGCGAAGAGAGCCCCGGATCTGCGCTTCGGCGGTGCCGTGGCCATCGCGCCGGCCAGTCACTTGAACGTGATGCTTCCCGGTGTCATCGCCGCACACAACGCCGGGCAGCTCACCTTCGCCCTCTACTCGCTGGCGGGCCTGAACGCCACCGACCCGTCCGTCGACCTGCCGCGCCTGCTCGGCCCCGCCTCCATGCGCACCGCCTCGCAGGTGTTCGAGGAGTGCATCAACGACCCGCATCCCGGTCTCATCCGCACCACCTCGGAACAGGCCATTCCGATCGACTCCGCCCGGCTCGCCGCCCTGGGCCGCACCATGGCCGCCTACGGCAACCCCGACCGCACCGCGGTCCGCAGCCCTCTCCTGATCATCCAGGGCGGCAACGACCTCGACGTACCGGCCCAGTGGTCGGCACAGGTCGCCGGCAACCTCCGCGCGCTCGGCTCACCGGCGATCACAGAACGCACCTATCCGGGCAGCGGGCACGACGACGTACTCGGCCGGTCCTCGTGCGACATCCTCGACTTCCTGAGCAAGCACGGGGGCCGCCCCACCGGTGCGTGCACGCCTTTCCGCACGCTGCCGGGATGAACGACCGGGTAGGGTGCGGGGCGAGCGGGAGGAGCTCGCCGTGCCTTTAGCGGACACCGAGGTGGCGGTATTGATCGTCGGCGGCGGGCCGGTCGGGCTCACCGCCCGGGCGCTGCTGGAACGCTGGGGCGTACGGGCACTGCTGGTCGAAAAGCACGCCGAGCTGTCACCCTTCCCCCGGGCCCGGCTGGTCAACGTCCGCTCAATGGAGATCTACCGACAGCTCGGGCTCGCTGCCGGGATCACGGCCGGTGCGTTCGCACCGGAGTACGGCCGCATCCGCTTCCGCGACACCTTGCAGGACCGTGACTTCGCCACGGCGGCGATGGTCGGGATCAACGCGCCGGTACCCGAAAGCCCCGTGATCGGCGTGGTCACCTCACAGGACCGGCTGGAACCCGCTCTGCTCGCCGCAGCGGACGCCCCGGTGCGGTTCGGGGCCGAGCTCATCGGCCTGGCCGAGGAAGCCGAGAGCGTCGTGGCCGTCCTCTCCGACCACCGAAGCGGTCAGGAGACGCGCGTCCGTGCCCGTTTCGTCATCGCCGCCGACGGCGCGAACTCCACCGTCCGGCAGCGGCTGGGAATCGGCACGACCGGTCCCGGAGCGATGGCGGGCTTCACCACCGTCGTGTTCGACGCCGATCTCAGCCGCTGGTGCGCCCAGCAGCCCGCCGGGGTCTACTTCACCCCACACGGAGCCTTCGCCCCGCTCTACCCCGAAGGAGGCTGGGCCTGGTTCGCCCCCACCCCCGAAGACGCCGCACACGCCGACTGGGCCGGCCTCGTCTCGCGTGCCCTGGGCCCCGGCACCGACGTACAAGCCGACGTATTGCGGGTTCAGCACTGGACGATGAACGCATCTGTCGCCGAACGCTTCCGCCACAGCCGGATCCTGCTGACCGGCGATGCCGCACACGCGATCCCCATCACCGGTGGCCTGGGAATGAACACCGGCATCGCCGACGTGCACAACCTCTGCTGGAAACTGGCGGGCGTCCTCCACGGGTGGGCCGGAACAGACCTGCTGAACACCTATGGAACGGAACGACAACCCGTCGCCCACCGGACCCTCCGTCAAGCAGTGGCCAACACGCACCTCATGATCCAAGTGCAGAACCGGCGCCGCGACCAGCTACGGACCGGCGAAGCAGCGCCGGCCCGGATCGAGCTCCCCTGGTCGGAGCAGTACTTCGCCCAACTCGGTCTCGTGCTCGGCGCCGCCTACCACTCCGACGCCGTCCTCACCGGCGTGAACCCCCCGCCCGAACCGCCCGGCACCGGCACCGGCACCGGCACCGGCACGGATTACGTCCCCACCACAGAGCCCGGCCACCGCATGCCACACCTCTGGCTCGCACACAACCGCTCCACGCTCGACGCGGTCGGCGAATGGTTCACCCTGCTCACCCCGGATCCCACCTCCTGGAGTCAGCAGGCCGCGGCACCATGGCCGCTCCGCATCGAGACCCTTCCCGAGGAGCACACCGACCTCTGCGGCCTCGGCCCGCACGGAGCACTGCTCGTCCGGCCTGACGGCCACGTCGGCGCCCGCTGGCGCGACCGCCCACCCGGCGACCCCGCCACCCTCCGGCACGCCCTCACCTCAATCACTTGCTCGACACCCCGCTGAAGCGGCGTCCTACGCGTGATGCGTAGGCCTCACCAGGGTGGCCGGCATTGCCTGCCTCCGGGTCGGCGGGGCCCTAAGGGTGGACGCCGGCCCGGACGAGAGCGTGAGCCCTCATGATCAGGCGGAACACTTCCGCGCGGTGACGTACCTGAACGGTTCGGAGACTCCCGCGCTGTGGTGGCCGGCGGCCGCGAGTGCCAGGGCCAGACGCTTACGTGGTTTGAGGTCCAGGCCCACGGTGGCGTGCAGAGCGCCGAGCGCGAATTCGTCCCCGCACCCCACCGCTGCGTACCCGTCGGCGGGCTCGGCTATCTGGTAGTCGTCGTAGACGGCGAACAGACGGCCGTATATGCCGACGAGGAACGTCCCGGCCTGTTCCTGCTCGCAGTCCTTGCGCGACCAGCCGCCGTTCTTGAGACAGGTGCGCAGCTTGTCGACGAAGACGGTGGTCATGAAATGGTCCAGGTCGCCCTTGGGCTTGGGCGCCTTGAACGCGTGGTGCAGCAGCTGGCCCATGCGGAAGCTGGTGGTGAAGCCCAGGGCGTAGGGGCCGTTGCGGAAGATCTTCGGGTCCCGGCGGACGGTGAGTCTGAGGCCGGAGACACCGGCCGAATCCCCGCCCAGGTGCACCCGCTCGTTGTGTACGAGTCCGACGATCACGGTCATGAACTCCCCCTCTGCAGTTGCCGCCCTCCCGATACTGCGCCCGAGGAGCCGGGCGGAAACCGGGCGGTGGAGGGGGACGCGGCTCTGCACCGGCCGTGTGCGAAAGGGCGGCTCGCCAGTGTGTGCTGGCCTGGGGAAGCGACCACGACCATGCGGCGCTCTAGAGTGCGTGGCACGCCAGTGCCGTAAAGAAGGGGTGTTTTCCATGAGCATCGTGGTCACCACACCGACGGGACACGTGGGATCGCGCGTGGTGCGGCTTCTGCTCCAGGCCGGTGTCCGTCCCCGCGTCCTGGTCCGTGACCCGGCCCGCCTGGATGAGGCGACCCGGACGCGGGCCGATGTGCGCAGGGGTGACCTGACGGACGCCGGATTCGTCCGCGAGGCGGTGGCGGGAGCGGGAACCGTCTTCTGGGTCGATCCCACTCCGCATACGACAGCGGATCCGATCGAGACCTCGCTGCGGACCGCGGCGCCGCTGGTGGCGGCCGCCCGGGTCGGGGATGTGGGGCGGGTGGTGTTCTTGAGCAGTATCGGGGCGGAGAAGCGGCACGGGGTCGGACACATCGACGCCCTGGCCGGGATCGAGGAACAACTCGACGCCACCGGAGCGGACGTGCTGCACCTGCGGTGCGCGTACTTCTTCACCAACCTCCTGTTCGACCTCGAAGGACTCTCCCGAGGCGTCCTGACCACGGCGTTCGATCCCGGCCGTCCGATGCCGTGGGTCGATCCGCGCGACATCGGGGACGTGGTCGCGGCCCGGCTGCTGAGCGACACCTGGCAGGGCCGGACGGTCCAGGCCGTGCACGGTCCGGAAGACCTCACCTTCCAGCAGGTCGCACAGATCCTCACCGATGCGCTCGGGTATCCGATCCGGCTCGACCCCGTCAGCGACGACGCGACCCGGGACGCGCTGCGCGCGGCCGGGCTGCACCCCTCGGCGGTGGAGGGCATCGTCGGGATGACCACCGGATCGCGCGAACTGGTGCCCGAGCAGCCCCGGGACTTGCTCACCACCACTCCCACCCGGCTCAGCGGGTGGGCTCATGCCGAGCTGCGTCCGCTGCTGGAAAGGTGACAGCAACGACCTCAGTGGCAACGACAAGGACTCGGCCGCATGTCCGGATGTGACAGATAGCCGTCATTGCAGTCATGAGCGGTCGCGGTGAGGATGGGGTCATGCCCCTTTCGCACCGTGTCGTCATCGCGGTCTTCCCCGATGTCGATCTCCTCGACGTCGCCGGCCCTGCCGAGGTCTTCGCACTGGCCAACCGGGAGACCGCGGGCCGCGCCGGCTACCGGGTCCGCCTCGCCGGGCCGGCCGCCGGCGAGGTGCGGACGTCGGCGGGTGTGCGGCTGCTGGCCGATCTGGCCTTCGACGAGGTCGGTGGGCAGGTGGACACCCTCCTCGTACCCGGCGCGGTCGACATGACCGACGACGGCCCCGTCGCCCGTATCGACACCGATGTGGTGGCGTGGGTGAAGGAGACCGCCACGCACGCCCGGCGGGTGGCGTCGGTGTGCGTGGGTGCGCACGTCCTGGCGGCAGCCGGGCTGCTGGACGGGAAGACGGCGACCACGCACTGGTCGACCGCCGCCCGGCTCGCCGCCGACCACCCGGCCGTCACGGTCGACCCGGATCCGATCTTCGTCCGGGCCGACCGCGGCCGGCTGTGGACGGGCGCCGGCATCAGCGCCTGCCTGGACCTCGCGCTGGCGCTGGTGGCCGAGGACCTCGGCGAGGACGTCGCGCTGGCGGTGGCCCGGCAGCTGGTGATGTACCTCAAGCGGCAGGGCGGGCAGAGCCAGTTCTCCGTGCCGCTCAGCCGGCCCGCCTCCGCCCGCCGCGACATCGACGAGCTGCGGCTGTGGATCGCCGACCACCTCGACGAGGACCTGTCCGCGGAGGTGCTGGCGGCCCGGATGTGCCTGAGCGAGCGGCACTTCGCCCGCGTCTTCGGACAGGAGACCGGCGCCAGTCCCGCCGCCTACGTCGAGGCCGCCCGGGTCGAGACGGCCCGGCGTCTGCTGGAGACCACCGACGACCCGCTCGATCAGGTGGCGGCCGCGGCCGGGCTCGGTTCGGTGGAGACCCTGCACCGGGCGTTCAAACGACAGCTCGCCACCACCCCCGCGGCGTACCGCCGCCGCTTCCGCACCCGGACCACCTGACCTCTCCACCCACCGATAGCCCCAGTGCTCACTCCGGCCAGGCGGGCAGCTCCGCCCTGCCTCGTTCCCCTACGAAATTCCCCTATGAAATTCCCCTGCGAAAGGCATCCCATGAGCAGCAACCAGCCCTCCACGACCCTGCGCGACGTCATCGGCCTGGACAGCCGGCCGCCCAGGCTGAGCGACTCCGTCCTCATCATGGTCGACTTCCAGAACACCTACCGCAGCGGCGTCATGGCCCTGGAAGGCGCCGAAGAAGCCCTCGCAGCCGGCGCCCGCCTCCTGGAGCGCGCCCGCACCGCGGGCATCCCGGTCATCCACATCATCAACGACGGCGGCGAGAACACCCCTTACGACATCCGCGCCCGCATCGGCGCCATCAGCGACGAAGTCGCTCCGGTGGACGGCGAGGCGGTCGTGGTCAAGCAGTTCCCCAATTCCTTCCACCTCACCGACCTGGAGAAGACCCTGACCGGCCTGGGCGCCGCCCCGGGCAGCGGCAGGGACCTGGTCATAGCCGGCTTCATGACCCACATGTGCGTCAACTACACAGCTCAGGGCGCCTTCAACCTCGGCTACCGCCCCACGGTCGTCGCCGAAGCCACCGCAACCCGCGCCCTCACCGCACCCGACGGCGCCGTCCTGCCCGCCGCCGCCCTCCGGACCGCCGCCCTGACCACCATCACCGACCTGTTCGGCACCGTCGTCCCCACCGTCGATGCCCTTCCCGCCTGATACCAGGATCCCCGGTGAAGTGGTTCATCCTCGTCCTCCGATCAGGGTGTGCGCGATGTGGTCGGTGAGGTGGGACAGCCAGTCGGGCCGCGCGTTGCCGAGGAGGTGATCGCCGTGCGGGACGGACAGATGGGTGCCGTGCGGTGCCAGACGGGCCAGCGGCTCGCCGTTCGTCACGCCGGGAATGACGTCCTGGCCTCCGTCCACGACCAGCAGCGGGGCAGCGATGCGCGGTGCCAGGGCGGAGAGGTCCACCTGGCGGGCGAACTCGTGGGCGGCGTCGTCTCCTCCGGCGCGTCGGGCCATGATGTCTCGTACTGGCGGGGGCAGTTCCTCCCAGTCGAGGCGGAAGGGTCCGCTGACGGTTGCGACCGCCGCCACGCGCGTCTCCAGTGCCGCGGTCCGGGCCGCGAAGTAGCCGCCCAGGCTGAGGCCGACGAGTCCGATGCGTTCGACGCCGAGGGCGTCGACGACCCGGCCCACGACCTGCTCGTAGTCCGGCGTGAGGGTCGTCGTGGCGGCGAGCGAGCCCTGCCCGGGGCCGTCCATCGCGAACACCGCCAGCCCCCTGGCCAGCAGCGCGGACACCAGGTCGAGGAATTCCTCCTTGGCCGAGTCCAGGCCGGGGACGACGACCACGGTGCCGGGCGCGTCGGCGGGGCCGCGCAGCCGGCCGGTGAACCCTTCGCCGCTCACGCGCCGCGCACCGGGCTCCAGCACCGCGAGGGCTCTGCCCAAGGCCTGGTCCGCCTCGGCGGCGGCGCGGCCGGCCTCCGCGTACGGTGCGAGCGTGGCGAGGTGGAACCACCGCGCCGCCATCAGCAGGTGCTCACCTGCCGAGACGGAGGATTTCGCGACCTCTGCGCGTTCCAGGTAGGCGTGTCCGGTGCGCAGGAAGGACGGTCCCCAGTCGGCGACGGAGGTGAGGCCGTCGGTGACGCGACGGTACTCGTGGGGGTCGACGCCCGCACCGGTGGCACGTGTCCACTGGGCTGCGGCGAACTCGGCGGCGCTCATCGTCCTTCTCCTGTCAGCAGAACGGCCTTGCCGCGTATCCGGCGCTCTCTCAGGTCGATCAGAGTGTCGGCGGTCCCGGACCAGTGGGCGATCCGGCCGAGCTCGGGATGCAACCGGCCCTGTTCCACGAGACGCACCAGGGCCGCGAGATCGGATCCGTACGGGGCGCCGGTGTAGTGGAAGTGCTGGATCGTGACGCGCTCGGGCCCGCTCAGCAGCTGGAAGAAGTCGAGGGTCACCGGCGTGCGGCTCGCCTGGCCGAACCAGATGAGCGTGCCGCCCGGGCGCACCTTCGAGAGGGCGAGCGGCAGATCCGGTCCGCCGGTGGACTCCAGCACGACGTCGAACGGTCCTCGTGCCGCCGCGACGTCGTGCACCACCTCGGCGCCCAGTGCCGCCAGCCGCTCGCCGCGCACCGGCGTGGCCGTCACCGCGGTCAGTTCGGCTCCGGCACCGACGGCCAGCTCGGTGACGTAGTGGCCGACGCCGCCCGAAGCGCCGGTGAGGAGCACGCGTCGGCCGGCCAGGGAGCCGGCCGTGCGCAGCAGCCGCAGGGCGGTGATCCCGGCCAGGGGCAGGGCGGCCGCCCGTGCGCTGTCGATGCTGTCCGGGAGCACTGCGAGCGAGTGCGTGGGCACGGCGGCGTACTCGGCCCAGCCACCCTGCGCCGGGTGCCCGACCACGCGGGTGCCGATACCGGGGCCCGAGCCGTCGGCTGCGGCCTGTACGACGAGCCCTGCGACGTCCTTGCCGGGCAGCAGGCCCGGCCGGGGGTGTTCGAGGAGGAACGTCTCGCCACGGTTCGGCGCGAACGCCTCGACCTTGATCAGTGCCTCACCGGGCTCCGGGACGGGCTGGGGGACTTCGGCGAAGGCGACGGGACGCGCCGCCTCCCCCGTGGGAATCAGTCTTCGCATGCCAAGAATGCAACCTCCACGGGCGCCCGGCGATCCAACAACGAACGAGGGCAGTCAACAACCATTGGTTGTCACCTATGGTGGGAGGCATGGATCTCGACGTGGCGCAGGTACGCGCCTTCGTTCGCGCCGCCGAAGAACTGCACTTCGGGCGGGCGGCCGGCACGCTCGCCATCTCCCAGCAGGCACTGTCCAAGCGGATCGCGCGGCTGGAAACGCTGCTCGGAATCGCGCTGTTCCAGCGCGCCGGCGGCGGGGTTCATCTCACCGAGGCCGGGCGGCGTTTTCTCCGGCCGGCCCGGCAGACCGTGGCCGCCGCCGACGCCGCAGTCGCAGCGGCGGTCGGGAAGGACCGCCCGTTGCGCGTCGACGTCTGGGGGCACCTCTACGCGCCGATGCGGACGCTGGCCCAGGTCGCCGGGCAGGCCGGGGAGCTGGTGCTGGGGCACGGGCGCGACCTGCCGTCGGTCACGGCAGCGCTGATGCACGGCGACATCGACGCGGCCTTCGGCCGGGTCCACCCCCCGCTGCACGCGCAGCTGGCGCACCGCCTCGTCCGCCTCGAACCGGTGGACGCCGTACTGAGCACGGATCACCCGCTCGCAGCCGAGGCGGCACTGCGGCCGGAACAGCTGCGCGGCAGCGTGCTGTGGTCACCCGGTGCGCTGGACCGGCTCGACTTCCTCCACCAGTTCGCCGAGCGATTCGACATCCGGGACAGGTCCGCGAGCGTCAACCTGGGGCTCGTCCACTTCCTCGGCGAGGTGGCACAGGACCCGAACCGCTTCTCGCTGCTGCCCGCCGACGTACCCCTGCCGGAGGTCCCGGGCCTGTGCTCCGTCCCGCTGGTCAACCCCACACCGCTGTACGCCTGGTCGCTGCTGTGGCGCAACGGAAACGGACACCCGGGGCTGGACGGCCTCATCGCCGCCTGCGCGCGAGAAGCCGGCCGGAGCCGATGGCTGGAGTACGACCCGGCTCACGACTGGCTGCCCGAACCACCGACGAGCCGTCCCCGGCACCAGGACGAGGGGCGCTGAGCGGCACTCGGGAGCGTGCAGGTGGTGCGGCGCCCCTGGGTCCCGTGGGCGCCGCACCGCGAGAGATCGGGTCGCTGCGGGCCGGGCCGCTCGGCTCAGTGTTCATGACGGACACCCTCGCAGGTGAGCGGAGCCTTGCGCGACTCCATAAGGGTCCGGGGCCGGCCCCGTGCCCCACCGGCCCCGGAGTCAGGGGCCGTTCGGCCCTTTCCGTACCGGTGTCCCTGACGATCTTCTGGCGGGGCGGCCGGGTGTGCCGTCCCTGCATCGGCGGCCCGGTTCCCGGGAGGCGGGCGGGCACACCCGGCGCGCACCACGTGCCGAGGGTGTGACGAGACCGAACGGAGTCGACGGGTGATCGCTGTGGTGGGGCACCGGGACCTGGACGCGGGCACCTCGCTCGCAGCCGATCTGTGCGAGCTGCTGGAGCGCTGCACCACGGGGACGTCGGTGCTCGTCCGCGCCGGAGCGGGCCTGCCCGTGGTGGCGGGCCGGGCCGTGCGCAAGGCGGGCCGCAAGCTCGTCGTGTTGCTGCCCGCACCGGCGCCGGGTGCCGGCGCGCTTCCCCCGCGCGACCGCGTGGCGGCCGGTGAGCTGCTGGTCCTGGCCGAGCACGTACGGCTGCTGCCGTACGACCCGGCCGACCGGGACGCCTCCGTGAGCGCCGACGAGCAGCTGATCAGGTCCTGCAGGCACGTGGTGGCGGTCTGGGATGGCTCGCCGTCCGACGGACGGGACGCCACGGCGCACCTCGTGGCCTTCGCCCGGGCCCGCGGCATCCCGGTGACGGTCTTCTGGCCGACCAGCGCCGTCCGCGAGCCCGGCGGCCCGAGGCCGGAGCGGCAAGAGACAGGAGAACAACGCGTATGACCAGCCGATCGGTTGACCTGGCGGGGACCGCAAGCGCACAGGCCAAGGACGCGGAGCAGGGAGGGGGAGAGGGCGCCCGGCCGGACGGCGCACGGTCCCGAGCGGCAGACGCCCCGCCCGGCGCCGCCGGACGCGCCACCGCCTGGATACTGGCCGTCTCCGGCGCACTGGGTCTGCTCGCCTCCTTCGTCATCACCGTCGACAAGTTCCGGCTCCTGGAGGACCCGGGCTTCCGGCCGGCGTGCAGCATCAACCCGGTGCTCTCGTGCACGAGCGTGATGAGCAGCCCGCAGGCGTCGGTGTTCGGCTTCGCCAACCCGCTGCTGGGTCTGGCCGGCTACGGGGCCGTGACCGTCATCGGCTTCGGTCTGCTGGCCGGGGCGCGCCACCGCCGCTGGTACTGGATCGGCCTGAACCTGGGCACTCTGGCCGGTACGGGCTTCTGCATGTGGCTGATGGTCCAGGCGCTGTACTCCATCGGCGCGCTGTGCCTGTGGTGCGTCCTGGCCTGGGTCGCCACCATCGCCATGTTCTGGTGCACCACCCTGCACAATCTCAGGCACGGCATCGTCCCGGCGCCCCGCCGGCTGGTGATTGGGCTACTGGAGTTCCCCTGGGCGGTACCGGTGACCTGGTATCTCCTCATCGCCCTTCTCGTTGCGGCCCGGTTCTGGTCCTACTGGCAGTCCCTGCTCTGACCGGGACCGCACACGAGGGCCACGCCGAGACGACACCCGGGACCGCACAGGGACCACACCCGGGACCACACCGGGACCACACCCGGGACCACACCGGGACCAACGGCCCACGCGCGAAGGCCCTTCCGGCTCATCCGCCGCCCCTCCCCTCCCGTTGATCATGTGACGGCGGCCGGGAAGAGCAACGGCTCTCGCCTCACACGGAGCCCTTCCCCGCCGTCGTCTTCAGCAACACAAGAGCGGAGGTCCGCGACCGGTGGACACGGTGGGTACGAAGGGCAGGGAGCCCGTGGGCGGGCATCCCGTGGTCGGTGCAGGAGCCGTCAAGGCTCCCCGCAGCCCGATGGTGGAGTGGCTGACGACCACCGACCACAAGAAGATCGGAACGCTCTATCTCGTCTCGGCGTTCGTGTTCTTCATCGTCGGCGGCCTCATGGCCCTGCTGATGCGGGCGGAACTCGCCCGTCCCGGCACGCAGATCATGTCGAACGAGCAGTTCAACCAGGCGTTCACGATGCACGGCTCGGTGATGCTGCTGCTGTTCGCGATGCCGCTGTTCACCGGTTTCGCGAACTGGATCATGCCGCTGCAGATCGGCGCGCCCGACGTGGCGTTCCCCCGGCTGAACATGCTCGCCTACTGGCTCTTCCTGTTCGGCTCCCTGATAGCGGCGGCAGGCTTCCTCACCCCTCAGGGCGCGGCGGACTTCGGCTGGTTCGCGTATGCGCCGCTGTCGGACTCGGTGCACTCCCCCGGGGTCGGCGCCGACATGTGGATCATGGGAGTGGCCCTGTCCGGCTTCGGCTCCATCCTGGGCGCCGTCAACTTCATCACCACGATCATCTGCATGCGCGCGCCCGGCATGACGATGTTCCGGATGCCGATCTTCACCTGGAACGTGCTGCTGACGGCCCTGCTCATCCTGCTGGTCTTCCCCGTTCTGGCGGCCGCGCTGTTCGCCCTGGAGATGGACCGCAAGTTCGGCTCGCACGTCTTCGACCCGGCCAACGGCGGCGCCCTGCTGTGGCAGCACCTGTTCTGGTTCTTCGGCCACCCGGAGGTCTACGTCCTGGCGCTGCCGTTCTTCGGCATCGTCTCCGAGGTCGTCCCGGTCTTCTCCCGCAAGCCGATGTTCGGCTACTGGGGTCTGATCGCGGCCACGATCTCGATCGCGGGTCTGTCGGTGACGGTGTGGGCGCACCACATGTACGTGACCGGTGGTGTGCTGCTGCCGTTCTTCGCCTTCATGACCTTCCTGATCGCGGTGCCGACCGGTGTGAAGTTCCTCAACTGGATCGGCACGATGTGGAAGGGCTCGCTGTCCTTCGAGACCCCGATGCTGTGGGCCACCGGGTTCCTGGTCACGTTCGTCTTCGGCGGCCTGACCGGTGTCATCCTGGCCTCGCCCCCGCTGGACTTCCACGTCTCCGACTCGTACTTCGTCGTCGCGCACTTCCACTACACGCTCTTCGGCACGGTCGTCTACGCGATGTTCGCCGGATTCCACTTCTGGTGGCCGAAGTTCACGGGCAGGATGCTGGACGAGAAGCTCGGCAAGATCACCTTCTGGACCCTCACGGTGGGCTTCCACGCCACGTTCCTGGTCCAGCACTGGCTGGGCGCCGAGGGGATGCCCCGCAGGTACGCCGACTACCTCACCGCCGACGGCTTCACCGCGCTCAACACGGTCTCCACGATCGGCTCGTTCCTGCTTGGCCTGTCCTTCCTGCCGTTCTTCTACAACGTCTGGAAGACGGCCAAGTACGGCAAGAAGGTCGAGGTCGACGACCCGTGGGGCTACGGCCGCTCGCTGGAGTGGGCCACCTCCTGCCCGCCGCCGCGGCACAACTTCCGCAGCCTGCCGCGCGTGCGCTCCGAGTCCCCGGCGTTCGACCTGCACCACCCCGAAGTCGCCGCGCTGGAGCCGGCTCAGCACTGAGCCTCCTCTCCACGCCCCTTCCCTCCCCTTCCGCCTGCCGCGTCCCGTGGAAACCCTCCGAGGAGAAAGCGCATGTCCCACATCGTCCTGGCAGTCGGAGCGACGGCGGTCACCCTGGCGGGCAGTGCCTGGTACCTGCCCGCCGTCGCGGACCTGCGGGCGGGCGACGACCGCCCGCGCTCCGGGCGGCTCGCCGCCCGGGCCTGCGTGACCGGGTGGGCGGCCCTCGCCACGGTCGCCCTGCTGCTGTTCGGCCCGGCACCGTGGCAGGCACTGTGCGCCGTGGCGGGCGGCGGGGCCGTGGCAGGGGCCCTGCTGCGGTCCCGGGCCCGCGCGCACCTCGCCCGGGAACGGCGGGAGACGGAGGCCTGCTGGGCGGCGCTGCACCCGGCCCCGCCGGCTCCCGGCGCCGGGCCCTCCCGGCGGGCCTTCCTCACCTGGAGCCTCCTCGGGACGGTCACCGCGTCCGCCCTGGCCGTCACGCTGCTCCTGGTCGCGGACATGGTGACGGCGGCCTTGACGTCCGGGTGCGTCGCCGCCGCGACGCTGCTCGCCGCCGGCGCCCGGGTCGCCGCCCTCCGCGGGCCCCGCGCCTGAAGGGCACGACGCAGGGACGCGCTCACACCCTTGGGCAGGGCTCCTACCACGATTTGCCCGGTTGTTTCCCCGGCGCGAAGATTGCCCTAGAGGCCCTTCAGATTCCCGCAGGCCTTTCGGAGGAGCCCCGCAAGGGAGCACCGATGGCAGCAGACGACCGGCTCCTGAGTCGATCAGCCGTAGAGACCGCCGACGTCGTGGTCGTCGGCTCGGGCTTCGGGGGTTCGGTCACCGCGTGCCGCCTCGCCGAAGGCGGCCGGTCCGTGGTCGTGCTGGAGCGGGGCAAGCCCTACCCGCCCGGCAGTTTCCCCCGCACCCCGGCCGGTATGTCCCGCAACTTCTGGGACCCGAGCGCGGGCATGCAGGGCCTCTTCGACATCTGGTCCTTCCGCGGCCTGGAAGGCGTCGTCTCCAGCGGCCTGGGCGGCGGCTCGCTCATCTACGCCAACGTCCTGCTGCGCAAGGACGAACGCTGGTTCGTACACGAGTCACCGCTGCCGGGCGGCGGTTACGAGAACTGGCCGCTGAGCCGGGGCGACCTCGACGCGCACTACGACCGGGTCGAGGACATGCTCGGCGCCACCCCGTACCCCTACACCGACACGCCCAAGACCGTCGCGATGCACGAGGCCGCGGGCCGTCTCGGCCTGTCCGTGTGGCGGCCGCCGCTCGCGGTCTCCTTCGCTCCCCGCCCCGGCGCGGCGCCCGTCCCCGGCGCGCAGATCGCCGAACCCTCCTACGGCAACCTCCACGACCTGCCGCGCAGCACCTGCCGGATGTGCGGCGAATGCGACGTCGGCTGCAACTTCGGCTCCAAGAACACGCTCGACCACACCTACCTGTCGGCCGCCCGGCACCACGGCGCCGACATCCGCACCCGCTGCGAGGTGCGCGGCTTCGCGCCCCGCCCCGGCGGCGGCTACGAGGTCCAATACGTCGTCCACGAGCCCGGCCGCGAAGGCCGTCCCACCGCCACCGACAAGCTCCCCGTCCACCGGATCGTCTGCCGCCGGCTGGTGCTCGCGGCCGGCACCTTCGGCTCGACGTACCTGCTGCTGCGCAACCGCGCCGCACTGCGCGGCATCAGCAGCGCCCTGGGCACCCGGTTCTGCGGCAACGGCGACCTGCTCGGACTGCTGCTCCACGCCACCGACGGCGACGGCGACGGCCCTCGCAGGCCGCGACGGGTGCAGAGCAGCACCGGGACGGTCATCACCACCGCCGTCCGCGTCGGCGACGAGCTCGACGAGGACGGCTCGTCGGGGCGCGGCTTCTACATCCAGGACGCGGGCTACCCCACGTTCGCCGACTGGCTCAGCGAGGCGGCGCAGATGCCCGGAAGCGTCCGCCGCGCGCTCGCCTTCGCCCTGCACCGGCTGCGGGCGCGGCTGGGGCACGACCCGCAGAGCAACATCGGCCGTCAGCTGTCCCTGCTGCTGGGTCCGGCCGAGTTCTCCGACGCGTCGCTGCCGCTCCTCGGCATGGGCCGCGACGTGCCCGACGGCCGGATGAGCCTGCGCCGCGGCCACCTCGACATCGACTGGACCACACAGACCTCGCTGCACTACTTCGAGCGCGTCCGGTCGGTCATGCGCGACCTGGGCGAGGAGCTGGGCGCGGAGTTCCGCGACAACCCCTTGTGGTGGTCCCACCGGGTGATCACCGTGCACCCGCTGGGCGGCGCCCCGATGGGCCGCCACCCCGCCGAGGGCGTCTGCGACTCCTTCGGCGAGGTCTTCGGCCTCCCGGGCCTGTACGTGCTCGACGGCGCCGCGCTGCCCGGCCCGGTGGGCGCCAACCCCTCCCTGACGATCGCGGCGTTCGCCGACCGCGCCTGCGACCGCATCCTCGAGCAGGGCCCCGGCCCGCACTCGGCCGCCGAGATGCCCGCCGACGTACCCACCGAGGCGCCCGCCGACCTGCCTCCCGAGGTGTTCGTACCGCCCGGCATGACCGTCGAGGAGGTCCCCAAGCCCGCGCCCGCCGGCGGTGAGCGGCCGACCAGCCTCTCCTTCACCGAGGAGATGAAGGGCCACGCCGCGCTCGACGTCGACGACCCCGGCCAGGGGCGCGACCTGGGCCGGCAGCGGAAACAGCAGCTGGCGTTCCGGCTCACCGTCACCGCCCACGACGTCGACCGCTTCGTCGACGACCCGGCGCACCCCGCCACCGTCGCGGGCCACGCGGACTGCGACGTCCTCGGCGGCCGTCTGCCGGTGGAACACGGCTGGTTCAACCTCTTCACCCGGGACGACGACCCCACCCGGCGCCGCATGCTCTACCGCCTGCACCTGCGCGCCCCCGGCCGCGGCCCGCTCACTCTCGTCGGCCGCAAGGACATCCACGACGACCCCGGCACCGACGTCTGGCCCGACACCACCACCCTCTACGTCCGCCTGCTCGCCGGACACGTACAGCCGGACGGCGACGCCACCGCCGCGGTGCTCGGTGCGGGCGTCCTCACCATCCGTCCCGCGGACTTCGTCCAGCAGCTGACGACGTTCCGCGCCACCGGCCCGCACCCCGCACGCGCACTGGAACGCTTCGGCCGCCTGTTCCTGGGCGAGTTGTGGGACGTCTACGGCTCCCACCTGCGACCGCCGCCCGGGGAGCCGGCATGAAGGCCCGTGAGCTGCGCAAGCACGCCGAGGAGCTCCAGCTGCCCTTCGTGCCGCAGGAACAGGTGCGCTGGCTGGCGCCCCACGAGCTGGCCCGGACCGCCGGCAAGGTCGTCCTGGCCCTCACCCTCGCCGGCTACCTCGACAAGCGGGAGATCCAAGGAGCCCTCGACGCCGAGCCCCTGCACGCGCCCCTCGGCGACCCCGGCGCACAGGAGATCTGGATCGACTACGCCGCCGACCTCGGCGACGGCTTCGACGCGACCGGCACGGTCGCCTGGACCCTGGCGGCGCAGGAGGCCGCCGTCGAACGTCCCGGCAGCGCACCGGCCCGGCTGCCGCGCGGCTCCCTGCTCGTCCTCGGCGGCGACGAGGTGTACCCCGTGGCATCGGCCACCGCCTACGAGAACCGGATGAAGGGCCCCTACCGCGCCGCCCTGCCGACGGCGGAGGACCGCCCGCTCATGGTCGCCCTTCCCGGCAATCACGACTGGTACGACGGCCTCACCGCCTTCCTGCGCATCTTCGCCCAGCGGCGCGACATCGGCGGCTGGCGCACCCGCCAGACCCGCAGCTACTTCGTCGTCCGGCTGCCCCGGCGCTGGTGGCTCGTCGGCCTCGACAGCCAGCTCGGCGCCTACGTGGACGACCCCCAGCTGCGCTACTTCGAGACCCACCTGTCCGCCCTCCTCCAGCCGGGCGACGGAGTGATCGTGTGCTCCGCCACCCCCGCCTGGGTCGAGAGCGCCCAGGAGGACGCCGACGCCTTCAACTCCCTGCACTGGTTCGACCGCAACATCGTCCGGACCCGGGTCACCGACCGGGAGACGGGGGCGCGGGAGCCGACGGGCGCCTCCGTCCGGCTGTGGCTGACCGGCGACAAACACCACTACGCGCGTTACGCCGAACGGCTGCCCACCGACCCGCCCGGTCCCGCCGCAGCGCTGCCGCCCGACCCACGCAGACGCCAGCTCGTCACGTGCGGACTGGGCGGCGCCTACCTGACCTCCACGCACGGGCTGCCCGCCGACCTGCCGCTGCCGCCCCGCGAGTCCCACCTGCGCGAGAAGGACAGCCCACCGGTCGACTTCGCGCTCGCACAGGACACCTGCCCCACGGCCGAGGAGTCCCGCCGCATCGCCCGGCGCATCGCCTTCCCGTGGTCGCACGGCTGGCCGCCCCGGCGCAACCCGGGCTTCGGCGCACTGGCCGCGGGCGTGCACGCCGTCCTCTTCCTGCTCGTCAGTTTCGTGTTCGCGCTCGCCCGCGGCACGATCCGGCCCGACGAAGCCGTGCGCGCCGCCGGCTGGGAGGACGCCCTCCGCTTCGCCGCGATGCTCGTGGCCCTCGTGGCGGCGCTGACCGTACTGCCCTGGCTCGCCCGGCTGGTCCGCAAGCGCAGACACGAGACCACCTCCCTCGCCCGCTCCGCGGCTCCCCCCGTGCCTGCGGTCGCCGCCCTGCTGCAGGGTGTGGTCGCGCTCGGGGTCCTGGTCGCCGCCGTCGCCCTGCCGTTCCCGTCCTCCTGGCCCGGGTGGACCGTCCTGTTGCTGTGCCTCCTGCTCGCCGGGGCCGCCGGGGCGACCGCGGGGTCCGAGGCCTTCGCCCTGTGGGTGCTCTGGGCGCGCCACGGCACGGTCGCCGAATGGCAGATGTCGGGCCAGTCCATCGAGGACCACAAGGGATTCCTGCGCCTGCACATCGCCCCCGACGGCGACCTCACCCTCCACGCGCTGATGCTCGACGGCGTCTGCCGCGACTGGCACCTGGAGGACGACCCGGCCGGCGGCAAGCGCCCGGTGCCCGACCGTCTGCCGCCCGTACGGCCGATCGAGGATCCCGTCGTGATCGCCCGGGAGGCGAAGCCACCATGACGGGCACACCGGCCCGCTCACCGCGCACGAACCGGCCGACCCGGCGCACCCGGCCCACCACGCGCCGGGACCACATCACCGAGGTGCGGCCGCTGACCGCACTGGACGGCCGGCCCCTCACCCTCGTCCACGTGCAGGGCCGCCACCCGCCCACCCGCGGACCCGTCATCGTCGTCCACGGCGCAGGCGTACGCGCCGAACTCTTCCGCCCGCCGCTGCCGCGCACCTTCGTCGACGCCCTGCTCGACGACGGCTGGGACGTGTGGCTGCTCAACTGGCGCGCGTCGATCGACCTCGACCCGGTGCCCTGGACCCTCGACCAGGCCGCCGCCTACGACCATCCCGCCGCGGTCGCCCACGTGCTCGACGCCACGGGCGCCGACCGGCTCAAGGCCGTCGTGCACTGCCAGGGTTCGACGTCGTTCACCATGGCCATGGCCGCCGGGCTGCTCCCCGAAGTGGACACCGTGGTCAGCAACGCGGTCTCGCTGCACCCCGTCGTCCCCCGCTTGTCGACCTTCAAGATCGGCTACCTGGCGCCGCTGATCAGCCGCGTGACCCCCTGCCTGGCCGACAGCCGGCGGCGCACCTTCGACTTCCTGCAGCGCCACCGCCCCGGCCGCGACAGCCTGCACGTCCTGCCCGGCTACGGCCACCTCGACGTCTTCCTCGGCCGCCGTGCGGCGACCGAGACCTGCCCCCTCATCCTCGAGGAGCTCGCGCGCTGAAGGGCCTCGGCCGAAGGCCCTCGACCGAAGGCCCGTACGGGGTCACAGGCTGCGCAGGAAGGCGAGCGAGGGCATGAAGAAGTACTCGCCGCCCTTCATGGTCACGGTCTGCGCGGGGGAAGGGACCTCCTGGCCCTCCTCCTGGCCCCAGACCCGCGGCCAGGTCGCCGGGGGCCGGCTGCCCTGCCCGATGACCGGGTCGAGGCCGGGCGCCGGCTCGCTGCCGGAGTCCGGGAAGCCGGTGCTGTTGGCCCAGTTGCGCTGCGTGAACTCGAACTGGTCGACCAGGTCGGAGTTGAACGCCATGAACAGCAGGCCGACGCCGCCCTCGGGCAGATCGCCGGCGGGGCCGTCGGCGCGCTCCCCGTAGGTCTGCCCGCGCCGCGCCATCAGGTGGCGGCGCTCCTCCTCCGGCGACTCGAAGCCGCCGGACCCGCGCGGGTTGGTCTTGCGGATGTGGGCCTGGAAGGGGCACTTGTCGGCGGCGCCGTCGCTGGCGTAGGTGAAGTCGTTCATCACCGGGCTGTGTGCTCCGGGCGTGGCCTGCAGGGTGAGCGGCGTGCCGTCCTTGAAGCGTCCGACGAGCATCGCGCCGGCCCGTTCGCGGTCGTTGTTGTCGAGCTTCAACGCATCGGCGAGCTCTTCCTCCGCCTTCCTGAAGGCCCGGACGTTCTGCTCCAGCTTGCGCAGCACGAAGTAGCTGCCGAAGTCGGTCGCGGGGTCGGGAGCGGCCGGGTCCGCAACGAGGACGCGCGCCAAGGCCTCGCCCGGATCCCACACCGAGACTCCGTCGGTGCCGCGGCGCTCGTCCTCCAGATCCTCGGTGAGGAACAGCGGCTGGCTGCGGCCGTCGACGTACCCGAAGTGCTCGATCCCGTCACCGTTCGCATTGCGCATGCCACGGCCCACTTCCTTGCCGAGCACGCGGAGCGAGCCGGTCAGCAGCTGCTCGACCTTCTTGAGCCTGGCGCCCGCCGGGCGGGATTCGGCGTCGCCGACCAGGACGACGGCGTGGATCTCCTCCCGGTAGCCGGCCTCCCACTGCGCGATGTCCGGGTCCTTCAGCATGCCGCGGGTCCCGTCGTCCCGCATTCCCCGCTCGAAGGCCTCGTCGGAGGGGGCCCGGTCCGACAGGCCCAGCCGGTCGTAGCCGGCCTTCGTCAGTCCCACACCGACGTAGGGGGTGTCCGGGACGCCGCTCGACCCGTTGCGCTTGAAGCCCTCCACTTCCTGGAGGTGCTCCTTGGCCGACTTCATCAGCGGCACCAGCCCGGCCAGGAACGCCCGGGCCTCCGCAGCGCCCGCCGAGCCCTTGCCGAACTGCACCAGCAGGATGTGCAGGTGCTCGCGGACGTGGCCCTTGAGGATGTTCGCCTGCAGGTTCTGCAGCATGGTGTCGGCATCACCGGTCGCCTTCTTCCACGACAGCGGCTTGCTGAGATCGACGGGCATGCCGGCCCCTTCCGTCGAGCCTGGACTCTGGGCGTCTTTCCGGTGGTCCGGACCGGGATCCGGACCCGGTGTCCAGCCTGGTGGACATCCCGGCGATGCGCGACTCGGCCGGACCCGGACGCGCCTTAGGACGGAAGTCCTAGCCGAAGATCCGCACAGCGGCGGTGCCGGGGCCCGGGCGGCGGCTGGAAGGGTGGTGATCCACCGGTACCCGCCGGAACCACCCCCCGGGAGATCACCTTGGAGCCCTCGTCCAGCCCCCACTCCTCCGCCCCCGACGCATCAGGGGCCATGCGGCTGATGGAGGAGACCTTCGGTTTCCTCCACTCCGCCGCGCTGCGGACCGCCGCGTCGCTCCGGATCGCCGACCGGCTCGCCGACGGACCGCGCACCGCCGCCGAGCTCGCCGCGGACACCGGAACCGACGGCCCGACGCTGCGCCGGCTGCTGCGGCACCTGGCATCACGCGGCGTCTTCCAGGAGGACGGGACGGGCAGGTTCGGGCTGACGCCCGCCGCGTACGCCCTGCGCACCGACGTTCCCGGCTCGCTGCACGCCACGGTGCTCCTGCTCACCGACGACATGTTCCTGCGTCCCTCGGCCGACCTCGCCGAGACCGTACGCACCGGGGAATCCGCCTTCCCCCGGGTCTTCGGCACCCCCTTCTTCCAGCACCTCGCCGCCGACGGCGCGGCCCGGGAGGTCTTCGACGCCGGGATGGCGGCCTTCTCCGGGCCGCTCGACGACGTGGTCGCCGCCGCGTACCCGTTCCCGGACCGGGGCACGGTCGTGGACGTCGGCGGCGGACGGGGCGGACTGCTCCGGGCCGTCCTGCTGCGCCACCCCGGCCTGTCGGGCGTCCTCTTCGACCAGGCGGCGGCGGTGCGGGAACCCCTGCTCGCCGAAGCGGAGTTGGAGGGACGCTGGCGGGCCGAGCCCGGGGACTTCTTCGCCGGCGCCCCGGAGGGCGACATCCACCTCCTCAAGCACGTCCTGCCCGACTGGAGCGACGAGGACTGCGTCCGCATCCTGCACTCCTGCCGCAAGGCCCTCGCCCCGGGCGGCCGGGTCCTGGTCGTGGACGCCGTCCCGCCGCCGGGCAACGACCCGCACCCGGGCAAGGACCTCGACATGCTGATGATGACCGCCCTCGGCGGCAGCACCCGCACCCCCGCCGAGCTCGACGCCCTCTTCGCCGACGCCGGCCTGCGCCACGTCCGCACCCTGCCCACGCCGGGCTTCGCCTCGATCGTGGAGGCCGCCGCGGTCTGAGCCTCCGGCGGTTACGCGGCGCCGCCGCTCGCAGGGAGCACGTGGTCGCCGATCCTGTCGGTGCTCAGGCACAGGGAGCACACCACCGCGTCGTGGGTGCGGCAGGCGGCCACGTCCGGGCGCTCGAACTCCTGTCGGCACACGTGGCACTCGTAGAGCGTGGCGCTCGGGTTGCCCTCCGCGTCGAGCAGGGGTTCGTCGATCCCGTCCGTGGTGCGGCGCAGGTAGTAGCGCCCCTTGGTCAGTACGGCCATCAGCGGGGTGACGACGAAGGCGATCAGTGCCGCCGCGACCGGGGAGTAGGGCTGGAGCGTGTCGCCCAGGGCGTGGAAGTACATGGCGATCGACAGGCCCGAGGCGGCGACGAAGGCGACCGTGCCCACGGGGTTGACGGCGTAGAGCATGCCGCGCCGGAACTCGGGTGCGTGCGGGGAGAGTTTCAGCAAGTACTTGTTCACGATGATGTCCGTGGCCACGGTGACGACCCAGGCGATGGCGCAGTTGGAGTAGAAGCTCAGGACGCGGTTGAGGAAGCTGAACATGTCGGCCTCCATCAGCGCCAGCGCGAAGGCCAGGTTGAGCAGGACGAACACCATGCGGCCCGGGTAGCGCCCGGTCAGCCGGGTGAAGGAGTTGGTCCACGCCAGTGAGCCGGAGTAGGCGTTCGTCACGTTGATCTTGATCTGGCTGATCACGACCAGGACCACGGCCAGCGGAACGACCAGCCACGAGGGCATCATCGCGTCGAAGGCGGCCTTGAACTGCTGAATGGGCTCGGTCGCGGCCGCCGGCCCCACGGAGGCGATGACGTAGACGGCGAGGAAGACTCCTATCGCCTGCTTCAGCGCACCGAGCACGACCCAGCCGGGACCGGCCACCACGACCGCCGTCCACCAGGCGCGGCGGTTCGCGCTCGTACGGGGAGGCATGAAACGCAGGTAGTCGATCTGTTCGCCGATCTGTGCGATCAGTGACAGGCAGACGCCGGAGCCCAGCAGCACCGAGGCGGTGTTCACTCCTCCCTGGCCGTCGGTGCCCGCGTAGGCCAGCCAGCGGTCCACCGTGCCCGGGTCGGTGGCCACCAGGTAGACCAGCGGTCCCACCATCAGCAGCAACCAGACGGGCGTCGTCCACACCTGAAGCTTGCTGAGCGCCTTCATCCCGTAGACGACCAGGGGGATCACCATGAACGTCGAGACCAGATAGCCGAGCCACAGCGGCAGCCCCAGGCCCAGCTTCAGCCCCTGCGCCATGATCGACCCTTCGAGGGCGAAGAAGATGAAGGTGAAGCTGGCGAAGATGACGCTGGTCAGGACCGAACCGTAGTAGCCGAAGCCGGAGCCGCGGGTGATCAGGTCCAGGTCGATGTTGTAGCGCGCCCCGTAGTAGGCGAGGGGGAAGCCGGTGACGAAGATGACCACAGCGGCGACGAGGATCGCGGCCAGGGCGTTCCCGGTGCCGTGGGTGAGGCCGATGCCGGCGCCGATCGAGAAGTCGGCCAGGTACGCGATCCCGCCCATCGCCGTGGTCGCCACGACCATCGGCGTCCAGCGGCGGTAGCTGCGCGGGGCGAACCGGAGGGTGTAGTCCTCCAGCGTCTCCCGCGCCGCGTGCCCGAGGTCGGCCCCGGCCTGCGCAGACTCTTCGCGGCCGGCGGGTTCCTTCAATCGTCGCTCGGTACTGCTCATGCGTTCTCCTGGGCGTGCTGTGGCTGCAACGGCTGGCAGCCGGCCAGGGGGAACGCTAGGCAGGGCACATTTCCTGCCGTCACCTCGAACATGAAGGCGATGTTTCCGTGTTCACGTCCCGGTGATCCGGGTGATCCGGGCGAGCTGCTGCGGTCAGCGGCGGGCGGCGCCCAGGTAGGTGCAGGAGAGGTCCCGGGTCAGGCGGGTCCGGAAGCTGCCGTCGGGGCGGCGGCCGACCACGAACAGACCGGCCATCCGGCCCAGTGGTGTGAGTCCGGCAGCGCCGAGGTAACCGGTCGTCTCGGCCGGGGTGATGAAGTCGTTCCAGTCGTGCGTGCCGCGCGGGATCACTCGGAGCACGTGCTCCAGTCCCCAGATCATGATCAGGCGGGAGCGCCAGGTCCGGTTGATCGTGTCGAAGAGGAACACCCCGCCCGGGGCCAGTACGCGACGGATCTCGCGCACCACCTCGCCGGGGCTGGGCACGTGCTCGAGCACGTCCAGGCAGGTGACCACCGAGAAGGACCCGTCGGCGAACGGCAGGCGCTCCCCCGCTCCCACGGCGTAGCGGATGTCCAGACCGGTCTCCGCGGCGTGGCGCCTGGCGGCGCGCACCAGGGCCGGGGAAACGTCCACTCCCGAGGCGACCGCGCCGCGCGAGGCGAGGTACTCGGTGGTGAAGCCCCCGCCGCATCCCACGTCCAGTACCCTCTGGCCGGTCCAGCCGCCGTCGACGTACCGGTCGAAGAAGGCGAACCGCGGTTGATTGAGGGCGCGCAAGGGCGCGGCCGGGGAATCCTCGGCCCACCAGTCACGGGCCAGCTCCTCGAAGAGCTCGGCTCCTCCGCCACCTCGTCCCATCCTGCACACCCCGTTCCCGGCGACCGGTCGGCATCGTCTCCTTGAGCAACGAGAGCCGGCCCGCATGGCAACGGACCGCGGAGGTGTCACCCGGTGCGGGGGCCGTCACTGGGGAGGCTCGTGATGCGGCGGCGGACCTGGTCCTCCTGGGCCAGCCGCCGCAGCAGTTCGAGCACGGGAGCGGAGAGGGCGAAGACGATGACGGCCTGCTCTGCCAGGGCCTCCGGGGCGTCGTCGAAGGCGGCGGCGCGGTCGAGGTCCAAACGGGCGATGGAACGGGCCAGCTCCGCGTAGGCGACGAGTTCGCCGGGCCGATAGTCCGCGTCGAGCCGTCTGAGCTCCCGCAGCGCCGCCGTCAGCCCCTCCACGTGGGGGGAAGTGCCGGGCGCCTGCCAGCCCATGGCCTCGATCAGGTCTGCCACCTCCGCTTCCGCGGCCGACCCGATCTCCTCCTCCCGGTCGGCGTCACCGACCGGGGACTCCGCGACGGGCACGGGCAGGGCGTAGCTCACCGCCCCCAGGGCACTGTCGGTGCTGTGCGCCTGGTCGACGGCTGCGAGGACGTCGCGGGTGGCGGCGATGGAGAGCCCGCCCAGGGTGGTCAGAGCCTTGATCAGCCGCAGGCGCTGGACGTGCTCCTGCCCGTACTCGGCCAGCGTCGCGGCCGTCGCCTTGCCGGCGGGCAGCAGGCCCTGCCGCCGGAAGTACTTGATGCTGGCGACCGGCACGCCGGTCGTGCGGCTGAGCTCGGAGATCTTCATGCGGCTTCCTCGATGGTGGTGCGCCGGCCGGGCGTCCTACTGCGACGACTGGACACTCCTGGAAGATACTGCCACTATCTAGTTACTGGATACCTTCAGTATCTAGTTACTCTAGGTAAGAACTCGGAGCGAATATGCCTTCCCCCGAGCCCTCTTCCGTACTCCGCAGCCCGAAGCTGTGGATCGGTTCAGGCCTCATCGTCGCGGTGGTTTCCATCCTGTTCGCCCTGCTGTACGTCGGCGGCAACGTGAACCCCAAGGGCAACCTGCGCGACCTGCCCATCGCACTGGTCAACAGCGACCGTGGCGCCGACGCCAACGGCAAGCACCTCAACCTCGGCGACCAGGTCGTCTCCGGGATCGAGAAGTCCGCCGCGAACAACGACAGCTTCGCCTGGCAGGTCGTCAGCCGGCAGGAGGCCGACAAGCGGCTCGGCCAGGGCAAGGTCTACGGCGCACTCGTCGTCCCGGAGAACTTCACCGCCACGGTGGCGGGGCTGACCAGCCCGAAGGCGACGGAGGCCAAGCGCCCGACCCTGACGGTGCTGACCAACCAGTCCGCCGGCAGCATCGGCTCCTCCATGGCCAGCCAGGCGAACCAGAAGGCGGCCCACGCCGCCTCCGCCCAGCTCGGCAAGGACCTCCTCAACCGGGCCGCCGCCCAGAAGGCCCAGCTCGCCCCGGCCGCCAAGCTGATGCTCACCGATCCCGTGAACGTCGAGGTGGCAGACGGCCACCCGCTCGGCACGCACAGCGCCATGGGTCTGAGCGCCTTCTACTACGCCCTGGTCCTCGTCGTCTGCGGCGTGCTCGGCGCCAACGCCATCAGCTCCCAGGTCGACACCGCGCTCGGTTACGTGCACACCGACTTCGGCCCCTTCCGCCAGCGCATGCCCGTCCGGCACACCAGCCGCGTCCGCACGCTGGCCGTCGGCACGGTCCTCATGCTCGGCCTCTCCGTGGTCATGGGCTCCCTCGTCCAACTCGCCACGGTCGGCGTCCTCGACATGGACGCCTCCCACCTCGGCCTGCTGTGGCTCTACTCCGTGGGCACGATCGCGGCCGTCGGCGTCAGCGCCCTGGCGATGCTCGCCGTCTTCGGCACGCCCGGCATGCTGGTCTCCACCATCGTCTTCATCGCCATGGCCGTCCCGTCCTCCGGAGCGACCGTGCCGCTGGAGGCGCTGCCCGGCTTCTTCCGCACGCTCTCGGAATTCGAGCCGCTCCGGCAGATCACCGGGGGCATGCGCTCCATCCTCTACTACGACGCCCAGGCCGACGCCGGCCTCACCCGCGCGTGGATCTCCATGGGCATCGCCCTGGTCGCCTCCGTGCTCTTCGGCTTCGGCGTCACCCGCTTCTACGACCGCAAGGGCTTGCACCGCATCCCCCGCCCGGCCGAGTCCACCGACACCGCGGCGGCGCCTTCCGCGGCCTAGAAGGCGTCAGCAAAGAAGGACCGGCGAGCCCCGGGCGTCATTCGCCCGGGGCTCGCTTTTCGTTTCCCCGCTCACCTTCGTTCCCCGCCGGAACCGGCAGCCCGCCGGAACGGGGCACGCCGGCGCGGGGCACGCCGGCGCGGGCGGTGTCCGGGGTTGACGGCACCCGGCTCATGACGGCCGAGCGCGACTGCCGGTGTGCGCGACCACCGGACCCGTGGAACGGTGATGCACACGGGCTGTCCCCCTCCATGCACGCCGGAAGAGTCACGAAGGGACGAACGACATGGCCATCACACCGCTGACGAGCTTGGCCGAGTTCGAGGAGACGATCAGCCAGGACAAGCCGGTGGTGGTGTTCTTCTGCGCGACCTGGGCTTCCCTCTGCCGTGTGATCGGCCCCGTCTTCGAGCGCTTCTCCGGACTCCCCGAATTCGCCGGCATCGACTTCCGTTCGGTCGACATGGACGAGGCCTACGAGGTCGCCCAGAAGGCGGGCGTGGGCCCGGTCCCCGTCTTCATGGCGTTTCGCAGCGGCACCAGGCTCGCCGAAGTCGTCGCACCCGGTCCGGATGCGCTGCGGGAGCTGATCGGCAAAGCGGGCACGGAGGAAACCGCGTGACGCGGCTCCGCCGCCGCCCTCGCCGGGAGGACGCAGTGCCCCGCCTGCGCGCTCAGCTCGCGGCAGCGCCGAACCACCTCGGCATCCGGCCGAGCAGGTCCTGCTGGTCATCACCGGCCCACGCCACGTGGCCGTCCGGCCGCAGCAGCACCGCGGGCACGTCCAGTTCCTCGCTGACGTCGACGACGTGGTCGACCCGGTCGGCCCAGCCCTCCACCGAGAGCCGGCCGGTCCGGTCGAGCAGCAGACCGCGTCCGCCGTGCATCAGCCCGTAGAGGCGGCCCCGCTTCAGCTGCACGTCCCGCATGCGCCGGCCGAGCAGTTCGTGGCCCTCGCCGAAGTCGTAGCGGACCCCGATCGCAATGATCTTCTCGATCAGGTACCGGTTCACGTCCTCGAAGTCCATCAGCTCCGCAAGCAGCCGGCGCACGGCCCGGGCCCCCGGCTCGAGGGACATCAGCTCCATCTGCGCGCGGGTGTTGTCCAGTACGTCGGCGGCCACCGGGTGCCGCTCGGTGTGGTAGCTGTCCAGCAGCCCTTCCGGGGCCCAGCCGCCCACCTCGGCGGCCAGCTTCCAGCCGAGGTTGAACGCGTCCTGGACGCCGAGGTTGAGCCCCTGCCCACCGGTCGGCGGATGGATGTGCGCCGCGTCGCCGGCCAGCAGCACCCGGCCGACCCGGTAGCGCTCGGCCTGCCGCGTGGCGTCGCCGAAGCGGGACAGCCAGCGCGGCGAATGCACGCCGAAGTCAGTGCCCGCGACCTCCCGAAGCCGCTGCTTGAACTCCTCCAGAGTCGGCGGGACCGTGCGGTCCTCGGCCACCCCCTCGGCGGGCACGACGACGCGGTACACCCCGCCCCCGAAGGGCCCCAGGCCGAACCGCAGCTGGGTCTTGCGGATTTCCGCGACGACGGCGGCCACCGTCGCCGGATCCTCGGTCACCTCCATCTCGCCCAGCAGCGTCTCGACCCTGGTGGGCTCACCGGGGAAGCCGACGCCGAGCAGCTTGCGCACCGCACTGCGGCCGCCGTCGCAGCCGACGACGTAGCGCGAACGCAGCCGCGTGCCGTCGGCCAGCACGACGGTCACCCCGTCCTCGTCCTGGCTCAGCCCGACCACCTCGCAGCCGCGCCGGATCTCGGCGCCGAGCTCGGCGGCGCGCTCGGTCAGCAGGCGCTCGGTGACGGTCTGCGGGATACCGAGGACGTAGGGATGCGCGGTGTCCAGCCGGTCGGGCCACGGCTTGCCGATACCGGCGAAGAAACCACCGACCGCGTGCTGCCGGCCGTGCGCGAGGAAGCGCTCCAGCAGACCGCGCTGGTCCATCACCTCGATGCTGCGCACGTGCAGGCCGAGCGCACGGACGAACCCGGTCGGCTCCGCCTCCTTCTCCAGCACGAGCGCGTGCACGCCGTGCAGCCGCAACTCGCCGGCCAGCATCAAGCCGGTCGGTCCACCGCCGACCACGATCACGTCGATCACGTCGATCACGTCGATCACGAAATCTCCCCCTTGTTCTCCGCCTTCGGCCGGTGATTCTGCGCCATGACCGGGGCCTTGCCGCAAGACCCCCTGTGCGCTATAAGTTAAGAGTGGCGAGGAGTGGGTCCACTCTTACGGCACCACAGGCGGCTATCACGAGAGCGCCCTCCGAGACACTCACGTCAACAGCAGCCTCTCCGGGCCGCTTTCAGGGCGCGCCTCTCCCCCCTCGTCCCACTGAATCCGGTGAATCCGGCGCGCAGGAAAGAGCTGCGGTGGCGTCACAAACGCGGGGTTGTCACCGCGGAACTCCGAACAGGGGTGAAATCCCGGGCGGCGATGAATTCGGGGCGCCGGGCCGGAGCGGCGAAGGGCTCCACGGCTGCGTTCTCCACGCTGTTGAAGACGATGAAGACGTTGCTGCGCGGCAGCGGAGTGATGTTGCTGCCCGAGCCGTGCATGCAATTGCAGTCGAACCACGTCGCGGACCCTGCGGGGCCGGTGAGGAGCCGGATGCCGTGCTCGTCGACCAGCCGTGCCAGGGCCCGGTCCGAGGGCGTCCCGGCCTCCTGCATCCGCAGCGACGTCTTGTAGTTGTCCGGGGGCGTGGCGCCTGCGCAGCCCAGGAACGTGCGGTGCGAGCCCGGCATGATCATCAGGCTGCCGTTCGTGACATCGTTCCCGGTGAGGGCGATCGACACCGAGACCGCCCGCATCCGGGGCAGGCCGTCCTCGGCGTGCCAGGTCTCGAAGTCGGAGTGCCAGTAGAAGCCGCTGCCCCGGTAGCCCGGTTTGACGTTGACCCGGCTCTGGTGGACGTAGACCTCGGATCCCAGGAGCCGGCGGGCGCGGTCGACCAGGCGCCCGTCCCGTACGAGGCGCGCGAACACGTCGCTGATCCTGTGCACCTCGAAGACCGACCGCACCTCGTCGGACCCCGGCTCGGTGACCGTCCGCTCGTCCGTCCGCAGGGCGGGGTCATGGATGAGCCGTTCCACCTCGGCGCGGAACGTCCCGGCCTCCCCGGACGTGATCAGACGGTCGACGGTCAGGAAGCCGTCGCGTTCGTACGTGGCGAGGTCCGCGGCGGTCCACGGGCCGGCCGCGGCCTCCACCTCCCGGCCCGGCCAGACCACCGGGTCCGACCGCTCGGTGACCACCTCCGCACTCCCCCGCGTCGGGTAGAGATCGGTGACGGTGGTCATCGTCACCCCTCCTCCGTCAGGAGCGGATAGACCCCGTTCTCGTCGTGGTCCTCGCGGGCGACCACCGGCGGATTGAACACGCAGATGCACCGGAAGTCGGTCTTGGGGCGGACCGTGTGCCGCTCGTGGCCGTCCAGCAGGTACATCGTCCCGGGGGTGATCCAGTGCTGCTCACCCGTCTCCTCGTCGGTGAGCTCGGCCTCGCCCTCGACGCACACGACTGCCTCGATGTGGTTCGCGTACCACATCGACGTTGCCGTGCCCGCGAACATCACGGTCTCGTGCAGGGAAAATCCGACCCGCTCGCGCGCCAGGATGATGCGCTTGCTGTGCCAGGTGCCCGAGGCCGACCGCACGTGCCGCTCGGTGTCCTCGAGGTCATTGAAAGATCGAACAATCACAGCGCTCCACCTTTACTGGTGCCACGGTGCCGTGCGACCGCCGCTCGCCCGTCGGCTGCTCGCCCCTCGGCGGTCGACCGGGCGACCGGGCGACCGGGCGACCGGCCCTCGCGAAGCATTACCGGGCATCAGCTTGGCGTCGCCCGGGCCGGGCAGCACGCCGGTCACCGCCGAACGAAGCAACCGGCCGCGAGCAAACAGCTCACGGCCACATGCATCCAGCGCCAGAACAAGAATTCCAATGCCCGCCCGTTCGATGATCGCACTTTCGTTGCATGGTGAATGCGATCCGGCCGAAGGTTTCTCCGACTCCTTTGACGGGCGCTTAATGCGTGAAATACAGTGACGCACGATTGACGCACGATCGCAGACTTGCTGTCGATCCGGGGGATTCGTATGGCCAGTTCCGCTTCCGTAGTGGCCGGTGTCGGTTCTCACCTCCCTCCGCGCGTGATCCGTAACGACGACCCGGCGCTTGCGAATCTCGGTTCGAGTGACGAGTGGATTCGCAGCAGGACGGGGATCGGGTGCAGACGGTGGGCGGAGCCGGGAACCAGCACGGGGGACCTGGCGGTCGAAGCGGGCCGTGCGGCCTTGCAGAGCGCCGGCGATCCGGTCGTGGACCTCGTCGTACTGACGACCACGACGCCCGACCACCATTCACCGGCGACGGCTCCGTGGGTTGCCGCCCAGCTGGGGCTGGGCACCTTGCCGGCGTTCGACGTCGCAGCCGCCTGTTCGGGGTTCACCTACGGGCTGGCCGTGGGCGACGCGTGGATCCGGTCGGGGCAGGCGGAGTGCGTCCTGGTCCTGGCCGCGGAGACGCTGTCGACGATCACCGATCCCTCGGACCGCGGCACCGCCGTGGTCTTCGCCGACGGGGCCGGGGCCGTGGTGCTGCGCGGCGGCGAGCTCGATGAGCCCGGCGCCGTTCAGGCGACCTGCCTGGGCAGCGACGGCACGCAGAAGGACCTTGCCGTGGTCGAAGCCGGCGGCTCCCGCCGGCCCGACCCCGGTGCTCTCGCATCGGTGGCGGACCGCTGTCTGCGGATGCAGGGCCCGCAGATGTTCGCCCACGCGGTGCGCCGGATGACCGAGGTGTCCCGGGAATTGCTGGAGAGAGCGGGATGGCCGGTGGATTCCGTCGGCGCATTCATCGGCCACCAGGCCAACCAGCGGATCCTGGACAAGGTGGCCGACTTGGTGGGTGTGCCCGATGCCAGCCGCTTCGGGAACATTCACCGAGTCGGCAATACCTCTTCGGCATCGATTCCTCTGGTCATGGACGACTTGGTCAAGGCCCGGGCCGTCGCCCCCGGTACGCGGACGCTGCTGACCGCGTTCGGAGGCGGCGCCGTATGGGGGGCGGTCGCGTTGTCCTGGCCCGATCTCAAACCCGCACGACGGTAAGGGAGTTCTTCATGGGGGAGCCGGTTCAGCGGCCGTTCGACTTCATTCGCAACTACCTGGCCACCACCTACGACCTCGATCCCGAGGAACTGACCGGCGGCCGTTCGTTCGACAGCCTCGACCTGGACTCCATCGCGCAGGTGGAAATGTTCGTGACCGTTTCCGACCACTACAGGATCCAGCTGAACGACTCGCTGGCCTCCGGGAACACCACCCTCCAGGAAACGGCCGATCTCGTGCAGGAGGCCCTGGACGCGGCCGGCGGCCGGCAGCAGGACGCGCCTGCGATCGGCTGACTCCGAACGACCCGACCCTGCGATGGAGAACCGTGACCAAGGCGATCACCCACACCCTGCAATTGGACGGGCTGTCGTTTTCCTACCAGGTGGTGAACACCGACGCCCCCGTCATCGAGCCCGTGCTCGTCCTCGGGGGCGTTCTGCAAGGCATGCACGGCTGGTCCATCATGGAGCGTCACGTGCTGCCCTACGCCGGCCTGATCTCGGTGGACCTCCCCGGCGCCGGCGAATCCACCCCGCTGCGGCCCGAGCAGGACATGGAGACCATGTGCCGGGCCACCGAGATCATCATCGACGACCTCGGCCTGGAGCGCGTCAACTTCCTCGGCTACTCCTTCGGATCGGCGGTCGCCTTCCGCTGCGCGCAACGACGCCCGGAGCGGTACGCGAAGCTGGCCCTGGGCGGCGTGCCCGTCCGCATCAGCGACAAACTCGTCGACCTGTGGATGCGCGGCGCCCAGCGGATGCTGTCCGGGGATGCGAACGGTTTCGTCGACGTCCTGGCGGAGATGTTCCTGTGCTCCGACACCGAGGCGACCGTCAGAAACCGGGATGTGGTGCGTCAACTGGTCAAGCGGATGACCCTGCGGGCCGTCACCAGCAGCGCGCACGGGTTCCGGACGATGGAGCGTTCGGTCCTGGAGAACCTGGATCCCCAGGGCGGTCTGGACGGTGTTCCCACGCTGGTGTTCTGCGGCGAGCACGACACCATCAGCTCCCTGCAGGAGCAGAAGGAGTTCGCGGCCACGATCGGGGACTGCACGTTCGCGGCGATCGGTGAAGCCGATCACTGGGTGTTCCTGCAGCGCCGGTACGAAGCGAGTGACTTGGTGATGCGGTTCTTCACCGGCCGGCCACTCACCGATCTCGACTACCTGATCGAACCGGCCATGGCTGTCGGGTGACGACCACCCACCACCTCGCCTCAACGGAAAGAATCGTGGCAGAAGAGCAGAAGACGAACACGGTGCTGGCGGGACTGGGGTGCTGGCTGCCGCCGACCGTGGTGACCAATGCGGATCTCATGAGCCCCGTCATGGACGACTTCGTACGGCGGCGGATCGGCATCGCCCGCCGGCACCGCGTCAGCGCCGGCGAGGCCACCGTTCACCTGGCCACGGAAGCAGGTGCCCGTGCGCTGGCCTCGGCCGGCGCGTCGCGCGTCGACGCGCTCGTCCTGGCCACCACGACCCCGGACCGGCTCTGCCCCGCCGGAGCTCCCGAAGTCGCCAGCCGCCTGGGCATGACCGGCGTCCCCGCCTTCGACCTGAACGCCGGCTGCTCGGGGTTCCTCTACGGCTGCGAGCTCGCCCGCGGGCTGATCGCCGCCGCCACCGCGGGAACGGTTCTGGTGATCGGCGCCGAAAGCTCCTCCACCATGATCAATCCCCGGGACTCCAGCACCGCCCCGATCTTCGGAGACGGCGCAGGCGCAGCCGTACTACGGCGGGCCGAACCAGGTGAGTCCCCCACTTTCGGCCCGTCGGTATGGGGCAGTGACGGCACCCTCGCCGACGCCATCGCCATCCCGGCCGGAGGCTCCCGGCGGCGCACGCCCGCACCGGACCTCGGCGGCGCCGATGCGTTCCTGCACCTGCGCGGCGCCGAAGTCGTGCGCAACGCCGTCAAGCGCATGAGCGCCGCCGCGATCGCCGCCGCCGAGGCCGCGCGCTGGAGTCTGGAGGACGTCGACGTGCTCGTCGCGCACCAGGCGAACGCGGCGATCACACAGGCCGTGGCCGCAGCCCTGTCCTTCCCGACCGCCCGCATGCCGACCAACATCGAGCACGTCGGCAACACCGCCGCAGCGTCCGTTCCGATCCTGCTCGCACACGCCGCCTCCGACGGCGCGATCAAACCCGACCAGCGGGTGCTGATGGTGGCCTTCGGCAGCGGCCTGTCATGGGCCGCCACCACCGCCACGTGGCCGCACGCTCTCACTCCCCACCTGTGACCCACGGTCTCAACCCCCGTCTGTGACTCACGGTCTGCAACCCCCCACCCGTCACTTCCGGAAGGTCAGGCGCATGGACGACATGCAGAAGACGGTCATCGGCATTCTGACCCAAAAGGCCGGGCTGCCTCCCGGGCCGGTCACCCCGGAGGCCACATTGACGGAAGCCGGGGTGGACTCCATGGCCGTCGCCGTACTCGCCATGGTCATCGAGGACGAGTACGGTCTGGCGATCACCGAAGCCGACCTGTCGGCGAACTCCACCGTCGCCGACCTCGCGGCACTCATCGGAAGGCACCTGGCGGCGAAGGCGTGACCCGGCAAGGCTCCCCGCTCCTCTCCGCCCCTGCCGGCGCGCGCGACCACCGCATCACCTGGAGGGCCGCAGATTACCCGTGCAGGACCGTCGTCCCGCACGGCCCGGCCGGCACCGAACCACTCCTCGTCCTCAGCGGCGGCCTGCAGACCAGGCACTCGTGGGCTCGCTTCGAGCGCCACGTGGCCTCCCGGTTCGCCCTCGTCATCCCCGACCTGCCACCCGCCCGCACACCCGGGCAGACTGCGCAGAGCCTGAGCTGGGACGACCTCACCGACGCCGCCCTGCGTGCCGTGGACCAGCTGCGCATCCGCCGCTTCGCCGTGCTCGGCGTCTCCTCCGGCTACCCCATCGGATACCGGCTCGCCCAGCGCCACCCCGATCGCGTCACGCGGCTGCTGCTCTTCGGCGCTTCGCCCCGGCCGACCCCTCGCCTGGCGGAACTGATCGGCAAAGGGCTGGACCGGGAGGCCGACGCCCGGAGCCCGTGCTCCGCCGAAGGCCCGTCCGATCGACTGCGAGCCGCCCGCGAACTGGTCGGCGTCCTGACCAACACCGAGGCGGCGGAACGGCACCTGCTGATCAAAGCCGCAGGGCGCGTCGTGCTCGACCAGCTCGCCGCATCCGCCGACGACCCCCTCATCCGCTACGTCCACGACCGGGGGTTCCTTCTGCTGCGCGATCCACTGCCCCCGGGCGGCGTCCGTGGCGTTCCCTCGCTCGTCGGCGTGGGCGAGTTCGACACCGCCACCACCGTCGCCGACAACCGGGCCGTCGCAGCCACCATCAGCCGCGCGACCTTCGTCGTCATGAAGAACGCCGACCACCTGCTGCACATGGAGCGCGACGCCGACTTCGCCACGCTCGTCGCCCTCTTCCTGGACGGCAGGCCACTCGGCACCCTGCAGCACTGTTCCATCGAGAAGATGCCCTGAGCTCCGGGAGTCCTGCAGCCATGCGATCCCCTCTCAAGCCTCAACCAGCCACGCCGCAGCGCATCCTCCTGGCCACCTGGGGAACCACCGGCGACATCGCCCCCTACACCGGCCTCGCAACAGGCCTGAGCAGGTCCGGGCACCAGGTCACCGTGGTGACCTCACAGCGGTACGCGGCTCTCTTCCGCGAACACGGGCTCCGGGTGCGGGCCATGCCCCTGGACGAGCAGGAAGCGGCGGTCGGTGCGCACAAACCGCGCCGCGCACGGATCGACAACGGCCGGGACATGGCACTCACCGCAGGCAAGGCGCTTCTGGAAGCAGCCGGTGAAGGCACCGACGTCCTCCTCGCACATCCTCTGATGCACCCTCAAGCGGCTGTCATCGGCGAAGGGCTCCGCCTGCCGTGCACCGGCGTCTACACCGTCTCGCACGCCATGATGCTTCCACGGCTCATCGCCGGGACCCCGCGCCTGCGCTACACAGCGGCAGATGCGCTGGTCAAACGCATCCTCAGGCCGGTGTACGCACCGGCGACCAGCGCCCTACGGCGCGAACTCGGCCTGAGTCGCCGCTTCACCGGCGACGCCCTGATCCCTTCCGCCCGTCGCCACACCGTCTACTACGGTTTCGGCAGCGCTCTGCTGCCCGACCGTTTGCCTCTGCCCGCCGCACACAGGACCGTCGGCATCTGGCGGCCCGCTCAGCCGCCCAACTGGCGCCCTGATGACCGTCTCACCGATTTCCTCGCCTCCGGGCCCGCACCCGTGTACTTCGGCTTCGGCAGCATGGGCCGGGACCAGGCGGAACGGTTGTCCCGGATCATCACTCGCACCGTCCGCCGGCTCAGGATCCGCGCCGTCGTCCAAGGCGGCTGGGCCGGTCTGACAGGCGACGGCGGCGACGACATCCTCACCATCGGGGAATGCCCGCACGCCTGGCTCTTCCCACGCATGACCGCCGCCGTCCACCACGCAGGGCTGGGAACCACCCATGCCTCCCTGCAAGCCGCTCTCCCCACCCTCCCCGTCCCCTTCAAGTTCGACCAGCCCTTCTGGGCCGCCCGGCTCCGCTCCCTCGGACTCACCCCCGCCGCCATCCCCATGCCTCGCCTCGACAGCGACAGCCTCGGCCTCGCCCTCACCCGGCTCCTCGCCGACGGCCACTACCGCGAACGGACCCGCCGCATCGGGGCCAGGATCGAGGAGCAGGACGGCATTGCGGGGGTCGTCCGCGCGCTCGGCCATGCCGGTCCGGCCCCGGCTCGTGCTCAATGAAGGTCCAGCGATCGCACGCAGTGTCCTTCCGGCGACGGCATCCGCAACGGCGCGGGGTCTCCGCCGACCACTGGTCGGCGGAGACCCCGCCACGTGCCGCGCCAGGGGCCCTGGCAAGGGTCGGCGCGAGTCCCCCGGTCCGCACCCACCCTGGAGATCATCAGTCGGGGCACGTCCCACCGATGGGGGTGCCAAAGGCCACGGAGCCGTTCTGTACGAGCCTGCAGAAGTCGCCGCCGAGCGATGCCGGGGCTGCCTGAGCGGACGCGGCCGGGGCGACCACTCCCAGCACGGTGAGGACGGTACCTGCGGCGAGCGCGAGGACGGTTCGGCAAGTGCGGCTCACGGAGACTCCTTCAGTGTGGTGGTGGCGTCGTCGTAAGCCTTTCCCTGCCGCTGCATAAGATTGCTCGGGGGACGGGGCGCAAGGGAGGCCGCGAAGGCGCGTTCGGCCACCTGCGCGCCAACGGTGCGGCCAAGCCGGCACGGCCTGCGTACTTCACGCGCGGCCCAGCCTCATCCCCAACCCCCGCACCCGGTAGATGCGGCGATCGTCCACCCAGAGCCATCCGTCGGCAGAGACATGGCGCCCCCGTTCGTCCTCACCCTCCTCGACGACGTCGATGCCGACGGTGACCTGCCCGTCGGTGGGCACGACCTGGCCACGGTACCGCCAGGTGAACTCCCTGTCCGTCAGGGGTTCGAGGGTCCCGTCGGCGATCGCTGCCGCCGGGGCGGTCTTCAACAGGTGGAACTGCAGCAGCTGGGCCATCGCCTCCACGCCCAGGGAACCGGGCTGGACCGGGTCCCTGAAGAAGTGCGCCTTGAAGAACCAGGCGCCGGCGTCCACCGTCTTCTCGGCACGCAGCCGGCCCAGGCCCGCCGGGCCGCCGTCCGGCCGGTGCCCGGTGACCCGGTCCAGCATCCGCAGCATGGGGCCGGGAAGCCGCGCGCCCCCGGCCGGGCGCCGCCCTGTGAGGTCGGCGCTCAGGTCGTACGGCATGGCCCACTGCGTGCGCTCGTCGGCGTCGGCGGGAATGCCAACCTGCCGGTCCAGGGCGGTCTGCGGGAAGAAGCCGAACGACGAGGTCACGGTCAGCAGGGGCACGTCGTCGGCCGTGCAGTCGACGGTGAAGGAGACGATCGTGGTGTCCCCGTGCCGGACGGCTCCGGAGAGCTCCACCCGGGTGCGCAGGGTCCGTGTACCCGGCCGCACCTGCTCGTGCAGACGGGCCGTGCCGTCGAGGTTGCGGAAGACGAGCCGGGGGCCGGTGGCGAGGGAAGCGTCGGCAGTGCGGACGGCGAGCCAGCCGCAGGGCTGCAGCGCGACTTCCATCAGCACCGCCCAGGGCATCACGGCGCTGCCGTTCTGTTCGAAGTACCAGACGTCCGGCGGCACGTCGTACTCGGCGACGATCGAGCTGCCCGGCCGCGGGGCCCCCGGCATTGCGTCCAGGGACACGATCCGGCTCATGAAGTGGTAGGGCGGTCCGGGCAGGCGGATCACCGTGGCCGCCCGGTCCATGACGGCGGCCCACGGCCCGAAGGCCTGGCTGGGTCGCCCCCAGGCGCAGGCGAGCAGCGACGGATAGTCGAAGGCGAAGCCGTTCTCGGTGGCCGCCGGACGGCGTTCGCGGTGGCCGACGAGGCCACCCAGCAGCCGGGGTTCGAGGCATGCGCCGGTGGTCTGCTCGCGGTGCGGCCCCAGCGCCCGCCAGTGGTCCAGCGGGGCGTCCCGCGCCAGGCGCAGCGCCAGGTTCCGGCCGTGGAACGCGTTGACGCCGTCGACGGTGACCATGGCTTCGGCGTACAGCACGGGTTCCGGGCCGGTGCTCAGGCCGCCGACGTGGATCTCGTAGACCACGCGCCTGCTCGCCGGGGTCGCCTGGCCGCGGCAGCGGGACACGGCCGTGACGCCGGGTACCGCCTCGAACCCGGCCCCGTCCCGGTCGATCGTCAGCCCGAGCGCGGCCAGGTAGAAGGCCATCGCCTGCTGGGCGCCGTGGCTCATCAGGGTGCCGGGGAGGACGGGGTCGTTCTTGAAGTGCCCTTCGAAGTACCAGCCGTCGGGGTTCAGTTGCAGCTCGGCGCGCAGATAGCCGCGGCCGAGCGGGCCTCCGGCCGGTTCGAACGCGGTGATCTCGTCGATGAGCAGGAGCCGCCCGCCGTCGATGCGGGGCGTCCGGAGGTGGGCACGGGTGGTATCCCATGCGGGTCCGAAGCAGTCGTAGGGCCTGCCGTCGGCGAAGGCCCGTACGGCCTCGGCGTCGAACCGGTCGGCAGTGGGTGGTGGGGCGACCGGTTCGAACGGCAGGTCCGGGGACGGGGCCGCGTCCGGGGTCCACCGGATGCCCTCTGCTGCGGCCAGTTCGGCGTCGGTGAAGAATCCGGCTTGGCCGTTGCGGATGCTGAGGACGTGCTCGCCGTCGGCGAAGCAGTCGGAGTGGAAGAAGAAGAGCCGCGTGCCCTGGTGTTGCGCGTGGCCGTCGACGTGGATCTCGTACCGCAAGGTCCGTCCCAGCCCCGGCGCGGTGCCGTGGTAGACGGCCTCGCAGCCGAGGAGCCGGTAGACGCGCTCGCCCCGGTTCAGCAGGTCGATGCCGAGCCAGCTGATGAGGAGCAGGTCGGCCTGGCCTGCCTCGACCAGGAGGCCGCCGGGGATGCGGCCGGTGTGGTCGAGGAACCAGGAGTCGGGCCTGAGGTCGGTTTCGGTCCAGATGGTGCCCGTTCCCATGGAGGCCGGTGCCGCGTCGATGCCCGTGACGCGGTCCACCAGCAGCAGGGGCGGCCCGGGCAGCCGGGTCTGGCGCCGGTAGCCGTCCTGGGCGGCGAACAGCGGGCCGAGGAGTGCGGAGACCGGTCCGTCCGCCAGGCGTTCCAGCTGGGCGCGATCGAACTTGGGCCCGGGCAGGGCCGGTTGCCGCGACGGCGGAGCGGCGGGCGGTGCGGGAGCCGGCTGCGGGCCCGCGGCCGGCGGCGGAGCCGACCCGCGGGGCAGGGCGTCCTTCGCCTGCCGCCGGCCCGTCATCAGCTGCTGTCCCTGCAGGAACCGCTGGTGCAGGGCGGCCTGATCCGCCAGGTACTGCCGGTGCAGGTCGGTGACCCGGGTCCGGTGCCGTGCGACGGCCGCTGTGCCGGAAGCCGCGGACGAAGCGGCCGCTGACGGGGGCGGGACCACGGACCGCCGCCCGCCCTCGGGGGCCTCCGGGAGCACCGGGGGCAGGCCCGGTGCCGGCCGCATGACGGTGACCGCTGCGTCCGGTGCGGGCAGCCTGACGGCGGGGGGATGGGCCGGTACGCGCAGCATCCGGTCCGCCACCGTTCCGGGGCGGTCGGTGCCCGGGTTGCCGGTGCCGGTGCCGGTGCCCGTCGGACCGAGCAGCCGCAGCAGGGGTGCCGGGTCGCACAGTCCCGCAGCCGCCAGGCGCTCCACGGAGCGGTGCAGCCGGTGCAGGGCCCGGCCGCCGGGTTCGTCGAGTGCGACTGCCAGGTGCTCCCGTCCCTGCAGGATGCGGCCGATCCAGTCGGTGCACAGGGAGAGGGGGCCGTGCTCGACGAAGACGCGGACGCCGTCGGCGTAGGCCCGCTCGATCACCGCCGGGAAGTCCACCATCCTGGTGGCCTGCGCCGTGAGGGCGTCGGCGGCGCTCTCCTCGGTGGGCACGTACGGTTCGGCGGTGTCGCCCCGGTAGAAGCGGACGCCCGTGACCGGCACGGTGCGGCGGCGGTGCAGCCGGTGCCAGGCGTCGCGGACCGCCTCCAGTTCGGGAGCGTGGGCGGCGATGTCGTAGTCGAGCCGGACCGCTCGGTGGGCGAACCGGTCCCGTACCAGGGCGGCACAGGCGGTCTCCTCGCCTCCGATGACGCACACGCCGGGGGCGTTGACCGCCATCAGGTGCACGGCCGGCTCGGCGGCGACGGCTTCCCGGACCTCTTCCGGCGGTGCGGTGAGCAGGTAGTTCCGCCAGCGGCTTCCGGTGATGCCGCGGGCCTGCCAGGCGCGGCGGACCGCCCGGTACTCGCCCGTGACGTCGCGGGTGAACAGGTCGCCGCGCCGGGCGTCCTCGGCCAGGGCGGCGGCGTCGGGCCACGCTTCCAGAGCGATCAGCGCGGTGGTCTCGCCCGAGGAGTAGCCGATGGCGGCGTCGGGCCGCAGGCCGAGCGCGTACCGGGTGATCAGTGTGTGCAGGGCGGCGAGCCGGGTGGTGGCCCAGATCCTGCCGAGCACGCCCGTGCCGGCGAAGTCCGCGGGCGGCCAGGGGACGTCCCCGGTGTCGCAGCGGTGCCGGACGGCCTCGGCGAGGTCCGGCAGGGCGAGGGTCAGTTCCCGGCCCATGCGGGGGTAGGCGGCAGAGCCGTTCGTGTACACGAAGGCGACCTGTCCGCGGCGCCGGTCGGTCGTGGGGGCGGCACGGAGCCGCACCCGCCGCTGCGGGCCTTCCAGGACCTGGACGACGGCCTCGGCCGTACGCACCGGCATCCCGATTCCGGGGAGCCGGCCCGGCCGGGGCCCGGCTCCGTGGCGCAGAGCGGTGACGGCGGTCGCGACCGCGAGCAGGCCGGCGGCCGCGTGCGGCGTGCCGAACAGCGCGGAGTTGTCGCAGCAGTCCTCCGCGCCGTCCAAGGGGATGGTGCTGACCCGCAGGTCGGGTGGACCGTCGCCGGGCTCGGGCCCGTCCAGGACCGCAAGGACCGGTTCCCCGGCCCGCTCGGCGTCCGGCAGCCGTTTGAGGACGAGGACGACTGCGGCGTCCCCCGGTTCCCGGTCCACGCCCAGGTCCCGCAGGGCCTCCCGGTGTACGGGGTCGTGCGCGAGGTCGACCGCTCCGACGACGGCGGCGTCCGCCTCGTCCGCCCTCAGGAAGCGGGCGGCCAGGGCGAGGGCGGTGGTCCCGGAGTCCTCCTCGGCCGAGACGGTGAGGCCGGGCCCCGTCAGGTCGAGCTGGCTGTTGATGCGGTTGGCGACGATGTTCATCATGGCGCCCAGGGCTCCGGCGGCGGTGCCCGGAGGGGTGAACGCGTCCTGCAGTCCGGGCGCCGCACCGGGCGGCAGGGGCAGCCCGGCACACTGCCAGATGTCCTCGATCCGGCGGCGGGCGACGTGCCGGCCCACCTGCGGGTCGACCCCCGCCCCCACGACGACGGCCGTGCGCGCCGACGGGAGGGACACGCCGCGGGCCGCCTCCCGCGCGGCGTCGAGGACCAGCAGTTGCTGGGGCAGGGCCTCCCGCAGGTCCACGGGAGGGAACCGCAGGCCCTGCAGAGCGATGCCGACGCTCCCGCGCGGCTCCCGGACGGGCCGCCCCGTGCACAGCGCGACGACGAGGTCCTCGGTGCCGCCGTTGCCCCCCACCCGGGCGGCGAGCGCGACGACCGCCAGGGGAACGCCGGCCGGCCGGGGCGCGGAGGCGGGGAACGGGAAGGGTGTGTCGTGCGTGTCCCCGGCGTCGAGGACGAGGTGGGCGTTGGAGCCGCCGAAGCCGAACGCGCTCACCGCCGCCCGGCGGCGGCCGGACCAGGTCTCGTGTTCCGTGAGGAACCGGATCGGCTGCCCCTCCAGCGTCGTGGGGGTGCCGTCGTGCGGGCACGCCGGCAGGACCCCGGCCCCCAGAGCGGCGATCGCCTTGAGCAGGGACGCCCCGCCCGCGGCGGTCAGCAGGTGGCCCACGTTGGCCTTCACGGATCCGGCCGGCAGCCCGCGGTGAGCGGCGAAGACCCGGCCCGCAGACCGGACCTCGACGGCGTCGCCCACGATCGTCCCGGTGGCGTGACACTCCAGCAGCCCCACGGACTCGGGGGGCACCCCGGCCGACGCGTAGGCCGCGCGCATCGCGCGCTCCTGGCCCGCGGCATCGGGGGCGATCAGCCCGGAGGCGCGTCCGTCGTTGCCGAGCCCCACGCCCCGGACGACGGCGAGCACCTGCCGGTCCTGAGCCAGGGCGTCGCCCAACCGCATGAGGGCGAACATGACGGCGCCCTCGGCCGGCACCAGACCGTCGGCCTCCCGGTGGAACGGCCGGCTTCGCCCCGTCGGGCTGCGCACGCCCATGACCGTGAAACCGCCCTGGATGAGCAGAGGGTCGCAACGGCTCACCGCGCCCGCCACCATCAGGTCCGCCGCCCCGTCCTGCAGCCGGTCGCAGGCGAGCTTGACCGCGTACAGCGATGTGGCGCAGGCGGCGTCCAGGGCGTACGCACCGCCCTCCAGTCCCAGCGCGCGGGCCGCGAGCAGGGCCGGAAGGCCGGAGGAGAAGCGGTTGAAGGCGTGGGGCCGGGGCGGCAACGAGGCCAGCAGGGCGTCCCGCACCGGGGGTTCCTGCTGCGCGAGCCATACGTGCTCGGTGTGCCGGGCGGCGGCTGTGGAGGGGTACGACAGGTTGCCGAGTACGAGGCCGGCGCGCGATGGAACGGCAGCCGGGTGCCCGGCTTCGGCAAGGGCCCGGCGCCCGGCGTGGAGGACCCATCGGAAGAGCGGGTCGAGGCTCCCGGCCTCGGCGCGGCCGAGGGTGTACGCAGCGGGATCGAAGACGTCTTCGAAGCCGTGGACGAATCCGCCGACGCCGTGGTCGGCACGGCCTGAGCCGTCGGGGGAGGTCGGCCGGGCACCGGAGGGCAGCCCCCAGCGGTCCTGCGGAACCGGGCCGAGGCTGACCCGGCGGTCGAGGACGTTCTGCCAGAACGCCTCCGGGCTGTGCGCGTCCGGCAGCACGCATCCTCGCCCCACGACGGCGATGGGTTCAAAGGCCACCGGTGTCCCGCCCTTCCTCGCTCGGGGGGCCTTCGGGCGTCAAGGGGCCTTCGGGCGTCAGGGAGCCTTCGGGCGCCGGGGAGCCGTCGAGCCGGGGGCTCGGGAGCCTGTCCGGTCGCCGGATCAGCCCGACGTCGAACAGGTCGGCGAACGGAGTGCCGTCCTCGCCGGCCAGTCGCAGGTGGCACCACGCCACGTCGTCCTCGGCCCGGACCGCCTGGAGGGTGCACGTGACCGGGCCCTGTGCGAGGCCGCGGTGGTGGAGGCGGAAGGTGCCCACGGACATCGGGAGCGCGGCCTCTCCGAGGACTTCCGGCGCCCAGAGCACGGCGAGTTGCAGGGCACCGTCGAGGGCGGCCACGTCGCTCTGCCACGTGTCGCCGGGCCAGCCCAGTGCGGCCGAGCCGGCGAGTGTAGCCCGGGCGCCGGCCTGTCCCATCCCTCCGATGCTCGTCAGCGCGTGGAGCAGCGGGCCGTGGAAGAGTACTTCGCCGTCGTAGACCTCCCCGCGCTCCCAGGGCGGCAGGGCAGGGACGTCCGTCTCCGCCGGTGCGGGCGGGGGCGCTCCTGCCGGGCCGTCGTCGACCACGGCGAGCGCCCTGCAGTGCACGCGGCCCCCGGCGCCGCGCAGTTCCACGGTCAGCGAGCCGGGATCCGCGGTCCCGTTCGTTCCGTGGAGGGTGAACTCCTTGTCCTGGGTGTCCGTCGTCTCCCAGGAGGCCGGGAGCAGGACGCGGATGTCACGCAGCGTCAGGGCGGCGGCAGCAGGGTTCCAGGCTCGGGCGGCCGCAAGGATCCACTCCAGGGACTGCGCCAGGGGCAGGACCGCCCTGCCCCGGATGACGTGGTGGGCCAGGTACGGGTGAGTGGCCGGGGTGACGCGTGCACCGGCGGCCTGAGGACGCCGCATCCCGGGCGGCGGCAGGAGGGCTGGAAGTTCCTCCTGTCCTCGGGCGCCGACGGGCACGGCTACGAGGAGCACGCGGCCGTCCTCTCCCGGGCGGGTCAGTTCCTCGACGAACGCCTGTGCTCCGGCCGGGACGTCCAGGAGAGGCACTCCGGCCGCCGTGAAGTGGTCCGCCAGTGCGGGGGTGACCATGCCGCCCTGCCAGGGGCCCCAGGCCAGGGCTCGCACCCGGCAGCCGGGGCGGGCGGCCGCCTCGCCGGCCGCCACCTGGTGGAGGGTCTCGTTGGCCATCGCGTAGTCGCTCTGCCCCGGGTTCCCGAAGCAGCCGGCGACGGACGAGAACAGGCAGAGGGTCCGCAGCGGGTCGCCGGCCGTCGCGTCCAGGAGCACGCGCAACCCCGAGACCTTGGTGCCGAAGACGTCGTCGAACTGCTGGTCGGTCTTGTCCGCGATCCGCTTGTCCGCCAGCACTCCGGCACCGTGGACGATGCCGGTGACCGGTCCCCATGCGGTGCGCACGACGTGCAAAGCGGTTCGCACTGCGTCGGGGTCGCGTGTGTCAGCCGGGATGTAACGCACGGGCGCGCCTGCTTCCTCGATCGCGGAGAGGGTCCCCCGGATCTCGCGGACTGCCAGGATGCGACGGGCCTCCTCGGCGAGTCCGGCCGGGGTGGCACCCGGTCGCTGCGCGGCGAGCGCCCGTACGAGGGCGGGTTCGTCCCTCCCCGGCGGCAGCCCCGGGGGCTCGTCGGCCAGTTCGGTGCGGCCCAGCAAGGCCAGCCGCGGCCGCCTGGACCGGGCGAGCGCCGTCACCGCGGCGGCGGTCACCCCGCGGGCGCCACCGGTGACGACAATGACGTCGTCGGGGCCCGGGCCGCCGTCCTCCGCTCCCGGCGGGGCGAGGACGGCCACTCCCGTCACACGGCTCCCGTCCGCAGGGAGGCCCACTTCCAGCAACGGCCCTCCGTCGAGCAGTTCCCCGACGACCGCGTCGGCCACCGCCTCCGGCGAACGACCCGATCGCGCGCAGTCGACGGCCTTGACCACGGCCTCCGGCCATTCCCCGGCGAGCGTCCGCACGAGGCCCGCGAGGCCGCCCAGCCAGGCCCGCTCGCCCTGCGCGCCCCCGGCTCCGAAGTCCCCGCCCGTGTCCTGCACGGTGACGAACACCCCGCCCTCCTCGGCGAACCGCGGTGCCACCGTGCGCGCCGTCCGGAAGGCGTCCCGCTGCACCTCCAGCATGGCGTCGACCGTCAGGTCCTCGGCCAGGCCGCCCAGCAGCAGCACCGCCCGGCTCCCCGGCGGCGGCTCCGTGACGGCTTCGGCGGGGACTCCCCGCTCCCCCAGGCGCCGGGCCACGAGGGCGGCGAGTCCGGAACCTCCGTCGACCACGTGCAGGACGTGCTTCCCCAGGCCGGGCACCGCCAGGCCGGTGGGCGGGGCGGGGACGGTGCGCAGCGCGTAGCGCCCCACGACGGCCGGGGCCCGGGCCGGCCGCCCCGGCGCCGTGGCGGAGCCGGAAGGACCGGGAGGAAGCGCCGGTGCCTCGGCGGGAGCGGGCCCCAGCGCCGGTGCGTCCGCAACCGCCGCCGTGCCGCCGGTCGCCTCCCGGATCTTGCCGACGACCTGCCGGAGCGTCCGCAGGGACACCAGCTCCGTCGGGTCGCCCTGCATTTCGGGCAACTCCCCCGTCCGTTGCCGCAGCACGGAGAGGATCTCCACACGTTTGATGGAGTCGATGCCCAGCTCCGACTCCAGCTCCATGTCCAGGTCGAGCATCTCGAGCGGGTAGCCCGTCCGCTCGGCCACGACAGCCAGCAGTTCCTCCTCCAGTTGCGCAGGGTCGAACTCCGCCGGGCCGGGCCCGGTGACGGCTTCGACGGCCTGCGGCACGACAGGAGACGGTACGAGGGCCGGGACGGCGGGCAAGGGGACTGCCGTGCTGTCCGGCCGGGCGGCCGGGGGCACGGCTGCGGACGCCTCAAGCATGCCGGAGGACCGCTCCGGCAGCGGGGCCGCGGGCTCACCGGGCGCTGTTCCCACCAGCGCCGCGAAGGACGTCTCGGACATCCTCAGGAATGCCTGATGCGCCTCGCTCATGGAGCGCAGGAAGACGGCGTGGGCGTCGGCTGTCTGGCGCTGGGCGTCCTCGATCAGGGCGACCCGGGCGTCGTCCTCGTCGGCCGGCGGGGGTGGGGAAGGGGCTGGAAACGGGGACGCATCCGGCGGTACGGGGAGCACCGCCGGAACCGGCTCGGGCCCGTGCAGCTCCACGGCCGGAGCCTGGACGCCGGGCAGCGCAGGCGCCTCGGGCATGCCGAAGACGCCGGGCCGTACAGGCGCCGCCTCGGGTTCGGCAGGCGGTGCGGGAACAGCGGGCGGGACCGCCCGGGGCGGCGGCACCGGCGGTGCGAGAGGTGCCGGCGGGACGACCGCGCGGGGCCCGGTGGACTGCGCGGATCCGGGGGCGGGTTCGTCCGCAGTCTTCCGCCGGTCCGCACTCCCCGGCCGTTCCGTGGCCCCCCGGGCCGCATCCTGCGGCGGATAGCGCCGTCCGTAATTGCCGCCGTCGATCTGTACGGTCATCCTGGGTGCGCGTTCCTGGCCGGCGGGGCGCGGCATGGCGTAGTGCTGCCAGTACGGCGCGAAGTCCAGAGGAATCCCGTGGACGGACAGCCGGGCCAGCGCGTCCTGGAAGGCGGTCACGCCGTGCGTCCCGCGCCGGTCGAGGGGTACGGCCAGATGGGGCCTGTCACCGAGGATCCGGTCCACCAGCGCCGTGAGGGTCGCGCCCGGTCCGGCCTCGACGAAGGTCCTCACCCCGGCCCGGTACATGGCCTCGATCTGTTCCGTGAAGCGCACGGGTTCGGTCAGGTGGCCCGCCAGGCGGGCGCGGATCTCCTCGGCGGCGGCAGGGTAGGGCGCGGCGTCGGTGTTGGAGAACACCTCCATGCCCGGGGGTGAGAGCGTGGCAGCCGCAAGGGCCGCGGCGAAGGGGGCCCGGGCGGCCGCGACGAGCGGGCTGTGGAAGGCGGCGGAGGTGGCCGGCGGCACCGTGGCGGTACCGGCGGCCTTCATCCGCGCCGCCACCGTCGCGATCGCCTCGGGAGTGCCCGAAACGACCGTCTGCCCAGGCCCGTTGTGGTTGGCGATCCACACGTCCTCCGCCCCGGACTGCGCCAGTGCGTCCCTGACCTCGGGGAGGCCCGCGAGGACCACCAGCATCGCCCCCGGCGTCGCGGCCCCGGCGTCGCGCATCGCCTCGCCCCGGGCACGGGACAGACGCATGAGCGTTTCACCGTCGTACGCACCCGCCGCGTGCAGGGCGACGAGTTCGCCGAGACTGTGACCCGCGACCGCGTCCGGGCGGAGGCCGAACTCATCCAGCAGGGCGAGCAGGGCCAGGCTGTGCGCGGCCAGGGCGGGCTGCGCCCACTCGGTGGCCGTGAGCAGCTCCTGCTGCGCGGCCTGCTGGTCGTCCGGCAGGGGTGGGGGGAAGACCACGCGGTGCAGCGGCATTCCGCCGGAACCCGCTCCCCCGAGGCCCGCTCCCTCAAGGTCGGCTCCCCCAGGGCCCGCTCCCTCAGGGTCGGCTCCCCCAGGGCTCGCTCCCTCAGGGCCCGTCCCGCTGCTTACCGCGTCCCAGACGGCGAGCGCCCCGGGGTGGTGGGCCGCCAGGTCGCCCCCCATGCCCACGTACTGGGCTCCCTGGCCGGGGAACAGCAAGGCCAGGCGGCCGGGCTCGCGCGGCTCCGCCCCCCAGTGCAGGGCGAGCGGCCGGTCGGGGGTCTCCCCCGCGTCCAGGCCCGCAGCAACCCGGTCGAGCCGCTCGACGAGCCGTGCGGTGTCGGTGGCCAGTACCGCCAGCCGCCGGCCCGCATCGGGCCGGAAGTCCTCCTGGGTACGACGGGCCAGGCCGGCGAGACCGTGCGCCGGCCGCGCGCCGGCCTCCTCCGCGGCACGCCGGAGATCCGCCACCCGCTCGCGCAGCTCTTCGGCGGAGTCGGCACAGAGCAACAGGAGTTCCGTCGGTGCGGTGCGCAGGCGCGGCCGGGAAGCGGCAGGGATACGGGACGGAGCCGGACTGGGACTCGGATTCGAGCTCGGGCTCGGGCTCGGGCTCGGAGTCGGAGTCGGAGTCGGAGCCCGGTGTTCCTCCAGCGTGACGTGGAAGTTGCTGCCGCCGAACCCGAAGCTGGAGACGGACGCGCGCCGCGGGGTGTCCCCGGCCCGGATCCACGGGCGGGTCAGGGTGTTGAGGTAGAACGGGCTGGTCTGCATGTGCAGGCCGGGGTGCGGGCGATCGGCGTTGATGGTCGGTGGCAGCACCTTGTGGTGCAGGGCGAGGACGGCCTTGAGCAGGCCGACCGCTCCCGCCGCGCTCTTGGTGTGGCCGATCTGCGATTTGACCGACCCCAGGGCGCACCACTGCCGGTCGGCACGGCCGGTCGGTGCGAACACCTCCCTCAGGGCTGTGAATTCGGCTTGGTCTCCCGCCTTGGTGCCGGTGCCGTGGGCTTCGACGAGTTCCACGGTGGCGGGTGCGTAGCCCGCTTCCTCGTAGGCCCGGCGCAGGGCGAGCGCCTGGCCTCCCGCCCTGGGCGCGTAGATGGCCGTGCCGCGCCCGTCCGAGGAGCTGCCCAGGCCGCGGATGACCGCGTACACGCCGTCGCCGTCGCGTTCTGCGTCGGCCAGGCGTTTGAGCGCGAACATCACCACGGCCTCGCCGAGCATGGTCCCGTCGGCGTCCTCCGCGAAGGGCCGGCACTCCTGCGTCGGGGAGAGCGCCGGGGTCGTGGTGAAGCAGCAGAACATGCCGATGTCGTTCGTCGCGTCGACGCCTCCGGTGAGGACCAGGTCGGCACGGCCCAGGGAGAGTTCGTCGAGGGCGGTGGACAAGGCGGCGAACGAGCCGGCGCACGCCGCGTCTGTCGTGTGGTTCGTGCCGTGCAGGTCGAAGCGGGCGGCGATGCGTCCTGCGACGACGTTGCTGAGCAGACCGGGAAAGGTGGCCTCGGTCGGTGGTGGGTAGTGCGCGTTGATGCGGTCGCAGACGGCTTGCGCCTCCGCCTCGGGCAGGCCGTGCTCGCGCAGGGCCTTGAGCCAGACCGGCCGCTGCGTCGGGGCGTTGGACTCCGCGAGGAGTCCCAGTGCGGCCGTGCCGAGCACCACGGCGACGCGATCGCCGTCCGGCCGGACGGCACCGCCGTCCGCGGCGTCCCGCAGGACCTGCTCGGCGACCAGCAGGGCGAGCAGTTGCGCCGTGTCCGTCGACGCGAGGTTCTGCGGCAGGATGCCGTAGGCCATGGGATCGAAGTCCACGGTGGGCAGGAATGCGCCGCGGCGCGTGTAGATCTTCTGCGGAGTGCCGGGGACGGGGTGGTAGTAGTCGTCGGTCAGCCAGCGGGTCGGCGGGACGTCCCGCATGAGGTTCCGGCGGCCGAGGATCAGCCGCCAGCTCTGCTCGACGTCACGGGCGTCCGGCAGCAGGGCGCCGAGACCGACGACGGCGACGGGTACGCGGCGCGGGAGCGGCTCATCCGGCATGGTGTGTCCTCGTGTCGCGGAACGGGGCGGAACGGGGTGGGGCGGGGCGGAGCAGTGATCGGCGCGGCCGGACCGGCCGCGCCGGGAGGGGCTAGGCGAGCCGCCGCGGCCGGAAGGCGAAGGCGGCGGCGGGCACGGTGACGCCGTGACTGCGCAGTTGATGGGCTCGGGTGAGGACGGCCGCGCCCTCGAGGAGGTTCAGCGCGATCTGCACCACGTCGCGCCGGCCGGGCTCGGCGAGGAAGCTGTCCGCCGCCCAGCGGTTGAACGCTCCCATGGCCGGGCCGCACCAGATCTGGTAGTCCGCACGGCGCTCGGTGTGCCCCGCCACCGCCCAGCGGCTCGACATGCCCAGGTACCAGCGGAAGGCCAGCGCCATCCGGTGCCGGGGATCCTGCTCGGCCTTGCGGAGCCGGGACGGGTCCCGCTGCTGCCAGAAGCGCAGGGTCTCGGCCCAGACGGCGTCGAACGACGTCCCGAGGATGTCCTGTTCGACCCGGGACCGCTGCCGGGGCGGGATGTCCTCCCAGCTCTCGTGGTCACGGTAGAGCTCGTAGAGCCGGGTGGCGCGCGCGGCGAAGAGCGTTCCCCTGCGCAGCACCTGGAGCTTCACCCCGAGCTCGAACATGTCGGCCGCCGGTGCCATGGTCACGTCGGCGACGTCGGCCTGCGCCAGCATCGCCTTCGCGTCGTCCGACAGCCCCGACTCCCGGGTGGCCTGATTGACGGAACCGGTCAGCACGTACGCCGCGCCGAGGGCGAAGGCGCCGGCCACCGCGGCGGGTGTGCCGAGCCCGCCTGCCGCCCCGATCCTGATGCCGCGGTCGTAGCCGTGCACGGCCGTGAGTTCGTCCCGCAGGGCGAGCATGGCCGGCAGCAGGACCGTGAGCGGCCGGTTGTCGGTGTGGCCGCCGCTGTCCGCCTCGACGGTGACGTCCTCCGCGACGGGCACCCGGGTGGCCAGATCGGACTCGTCCGTGGTGAGTTCGCCCCGCTCCACGAGAGCGCGCACCAGGGGCTCGGGGGCCGGTGCCATGAAGGGCCCCGCGACCTCGGGACGGGACACCTTGGCGAACAGCCGGGTGCCGCGCAGGATCCGCCCCTGTGGTCCGCGGCGCAGCCCGCGGGCGGCGACCTTGATCACCGCGGGGGTGAGCGACATGAACGCGGAGGCGGAGACGGCCGGCACGCGGTGGCGCAGGGCGATCTCGGCTACCCGGTCCTCCAGCATCGGCTCACCGGGCGAATGGATGAGGTTGACGCCCCAGTTCGGTTTCCCCGCGAGCCCGGAGGCCAGCTCGGAAACCGCCCGTTCGACACGCTCCGGATCCAGCCCGGCGGCGCCGAAGAAGCCCATCATGCCCGCCCGGGCCATGGCGGAGACCATGGCCACGGTCGCGATTCCGCCCGCCATCTCCCCGGCGACGTAGGGGAAACGCACGCCGTGCGCCTCGCCGAAGGAGCGGTCCCCGAGCCACTCCGGGTACAGCGGTGGCAGGGTGCCCAGCAGGGGCAGCCCCGGCCGGCCGGGGACGACCGGGCCCGTGGAACCCCCTACGGCGAGCCCGACCCCCCGTCCCGCAGGGGCGGTCACGAGATGGACGGCTTCTCTGATGACAGCCGCCGCACGCAGGATCTCCGTCGGCGTGAAGGCGGCCGGGCGGTCGCCCGGATACCACCGCACGGATGCGGTGAGGGCCGGAGAGGCAACCGGACGAGAAGAGTCCATCACGGCGTCAGCCGCGGGCTGCGCGATCGCCGGCCGCGAACCGCAGCGACATGTGATCGGCAGTGCGAGGGAGGGGGCGCTCGGGTCCGAGACGGTTCGACGACGTGATGCGCCAGTCACGGCCGAGCAGTTCGGTGAGGAGCACGCAACTGGTGGAGAGGACGATCTCCTTGCCGAGGCACTGGGCGGGGCCACGGCTGAACGGTGCGATCGACCAGTCCGCCTCGGCCCGCCCGTCGAGCCACACCTCGGGTTCGAACCGGTCGGCGTACGGAAGGCGCCGGGCGTCCCGGTGGAAGAACGGGGTACAGGCGATCACCGCCGCGCCCGCCGGAAGGGTCCAGCCGCCCGGCCAGTGCGTCTCGGCAGTGGTGTCGCGCACGAGGGCCAGGGTCGTGGGCCACAGCCGCTGGGCCTCCAGGACGCAGGCCCTGAGGTACGCACCGTCCGCGCGGGCCCTGGCCGAATGTTCCGGGCGGCCGGCCAGGAGACCGAGCGTGAGGTAGTCGGAGACAGGGGCGGCATCGAAGGCGAAGAACCAGTGCTGCATCTGGGCCACGGGCTTGATCTCGGCTGTGGCAGGGGTGACACTCACCGCTCGGGCCAGGCCGCCCGGCTCGGGCAGGTCGATGTAGCGCCGGCAGCGGACGAACAGCTCATCGCGCAGACGATGGCGTTTGCGGTGCAGCATGAACCAATTGCCGTCGCTGCGCAGCTTGTCCCGTAGCTCGGTGATGCGCTCGTCGTCCCGGGCGGCGTCACCGAAGACGATCCGGCGCACGATGCGCTGGTAAGCGCCGCGGAACCGCTTCCACGTGAGCGGGCCCCCGACGAGCAGTGGCCGCGCCTCCTCCTCGACGGCTGCCCGGCAGCCTTCGCGGAACCACTGCCCGGCCACGCAATGCTCGATTGCGGCCTCGTTGAACCTGCGCCGCTCCGCCTTGACGGCCCCCGGAGTGATCAACACGGCGTCCGGCTCGAAATGTGACAGGGCGGCCATCTTCTCGCGGTTGGCAGTCGTGAACGACACACCGGTCTCGGCGAGCATGCGGCGAGCGTCGTCGGCCGAAAGGAGGATGAGACCTGTTCTGCCGAAGGCGTTGACGAGCACCGGCCCCGGACCGTGACGCTCGCGCAAGTCGTCCAGAAGCCGGCAGCCCCAAGCGTGGGTGTCCAGTGCGGCCGTCAGCCTGACTCCCAGGGAGCGACGGAGACAGGCTCCCTGGACGAGAGTGGGGAGCACGCCGATGACGAGCAACCGCACGACATCGGTCCGGCCGGCTCGGGTAGGTCCTGGTGCCACGACAGCGACTCCTCCCGCCCGGGAAGCTTCCGGGAAGAGGCTGCCCGGCGCATTCCCCGCTACCCGCAGGAGGAATCGAGCTCACCCGATCAGGTGAGTACGCACGCTGCGGCTGCGGCCGGGACCCTCGACCAAGCCGCCGGAACGGCTGGTACGCCCGGTGGCGTCGTGCCGAGATCCCGGCCGCAGCGGGCTACGGAATCGCGCGATCCGTCGCCGCCCTCCAGTCCCTGCTCTCCTCCGGAGGCCGTACGCCTTCGGCGCGCCTTCCCTCCGGAGCCACCTGCCGTTCGGTGTTCGACGAACAGTCCCACGGCACCGACCTCGTACTCGGCATTCCCTTGCGCTTCGGCATCGGCTACGCCCTCGACGCCGCCGACCCACGCGGCCACGCGCTCCTCCGAGCCGCCTACGAGGCGCTCACGCTCCGAAGATGGTCGCTACACCGGTGCCATGGTGGTCGACGTGGTCGTAGTCGTGGTCGTGGTGCTGGTCGTCGCTGTGGTCGTCGACGGCGCGCCGGTCGTCGACGTGGCCGTCGTCGTCTCGGTCGGCTGCAACAGCCCGCCGGGCAGGTTGCGGCCCTGGGCTACGGGCTGGATCGCCTGTTCGCGGACGCGGGTGAGGGAGTCGATCAGCGGGAGTGCGGCCGCCGCGGCGCCGAGGACCGCGAAGCGCCGGACGACCCGCCTGCGGGACAGGGGCGGCGCGGCGAGCGGGGGCGGCGGGGATGCCAGGAGGTGTTGTGCGTGCAGTTCGTGCAGGGCCCGGTGCACGAGGTGTTCGTCGACGTCCTGGCCGACGCGGGCGGTCGCGGCGGGAAGGAGGAGTTCGTGTCTTCATTCCTCGGCTGAGAACGATGTCACTACGCGGGCGCGTTATGGCTCCACGGGCGCATCACGACTGCGTGAGCGCTTCGGGTACGGCTGTGCGCTCCCGGCGCACGTGGCGCCGGGGGCGCACAGGCGAAGGGCGCGATGCTGCCCTGGTTGCCGCTCGCTTCACCGTCGCGAGGGACTTGATCGCTCATGACGCCGACGGCGTCGGCGCCGTCGGCTCCGCGGTCGCGTAGATGTCCCGGACCCGCGCGGCCAGGGCTTCGTAGGCCGCGTTCGCCTTCTTGCTCACGTCGGTGAAGTCGACCGGTTCGTCGAGGGAGATGCCCGAGGCCGCCCGTGTGATGGCGTCTTCCGCGACGTCGGCCAGTGCCCGGACGTTGTTCGCGAGGATGAAGCCGATCTGCGAGCGCAAGGCGTCGAGAGCGGCGTCCGACGCGTCGGACGCGTCCGTCACGGGCTGCCGGAGGCTCTCCGGCGGTACGGACGGTTCTGCTTGTATGCGCATCCTGTACAGATGCCTGGCGGAACCGAAGGCGAGGAGAGTGTCCATCGCGGTCCGCAGCAAAGTGTTCACTTCGACCAGATGAGTCAGCTCGAACGTCTCACGGCGCTCGGCGAGCACCTTGTGGCGGTCGGCCTTCCTGGCCAGCGCCTCACGCCTGAACTGGGACCGGTTGTTGAAGATCCCGGTCGCCAGGACCGTGGCCTGGCCGAGCAGCATGGACGAAACGATCCAGAACCAGCTCCAGCCCCCCGTAGCCATACCGGCAGTTTAAGGACACCGAGGGGAGCACGGCAGCAAGTTCCGTTTCCCGGCGTCCGAGGCGCTGCACGCCCTCGATCACCGAAGCCGAAGCGGCCGGGCGCTCACCGCGACCACTCCTTGAACATTCAATGACATCGTCCTAGAGTGAGCGCCGGAGAGTCATTGAACTTTCAAGCTCTCCCACCTCCCCCCATGAAGGAGCCTTCGTGAAGTCCACCCGAAAGGCCTGGGCCACCGTCGTCGCCCTCGGTGTCCTCGCCGCGAGCGGAGCCACCGTCGCCGCCGCCACCCCTGCCGCCCGCCCCGCGCCGAAGAGCGCGAGCGAGGACGAGCAGCTGCAGAAGCTGTACCAGGACGCCATTGCCGAGGGCGGCCGTCTGGTCGTCTACGCCGGCGGCGACAAGCCGGGCCAGGCCGACTCCCTCAAGAACGCGTTCGTCAAGCAGTTCCCCAAGATGAAGGTCGACACCGTCGTCGACTTCAGCAAGAACCACGACGCGCGCCTGGACAACCAGATAGCCGGGCACAAGGTCGTGGCCGACGTCGTCCACCTGCAGACCCTCGACGACTTCCCGCGCTGGAAGAAGGAGGGCGCGCTCGAGAAGTACAAGCCGGTCGGCTGGAACAAGGTCTACGACCAGGTCAAGGACAAGGACGGCTACTACACGGGCCTGTTCTTCATCGCCTTCGCCAACGTCACCGCGACCACGCTCGGCGACAACGCGCCCGTCGAGGCCCAGGATTTCCTGAAGCCCGAGTTCAAGAACAAGCTCGTCTTCACCTACCCGAACGACGACGACGCCGTTCTGTATTACTTCAAGCAGCTCACCGACAAGTACGGCACCGGCTATCTGAAGGAGCTCCTCGCCCAGAACCCCAAGTTCGTCCGCGGCACCGCTGACGCCTCCGGCCTGGTCGGCACCGGCGGCTACGTGGCGAACTTCGGCAGCTCGGGCAGCTCCAGCGGTCTGTCGAAGACGAGCATCCCGGAGAAGTCGCCCTGGGTCGCGTGGCCGCAGACCGGCGCCATCCTCAAGGACGCCCCGCACAAGGCCGCCGCCAAGCTGTACCTGAGCTGGATCCTGTCGAAGCAGGGGCAGCAGAACCGCTGGAGCGCCCGCACCGACGTCGCCACCCCGGCCGGCCGCAAGGGCATCTTCGACTACCCGAACATGAACCCGCTCGGCCTCGGCGCGTTCATGAGCGACCGTGCCGCCCTCGACCGCTACAAGGCGCTCATCAACCTTTACGTCGGTGATGTGAAGGGCGCCAACCCGGCCGACCCCGAAGGCCGGCTCGGCCTGTACCCCGTCGACCAGAACGGCACACAGGGCTAGCACACCGCAGGCGACCCGGCGGGTGGCCCCGGTTCCCCCGCACGCACCCGCCGTGCCGACCGCCCTACGGGTCCCAGAACCAGACGGCGACCGTGAGCCTGCTGCTCGTGCGTACGGGCGGCACTTCGTGGACCGCGTCCGAAGGAAAGGCGATGACGGACCCCGGGTCGACGGCGACCTTGACCCGGCAGGTCTGCCAGGTGACGTCCGGGGACGTGTCGAAGAACGTCAGGCTTCCGCACGACGCCGTTGCGCCCTTCGGGGAAGCCGTCCCGCCGGACGCGGAAGGCACGGGGTCCTGGGCCACGTGCAGGACCGCCGACACCCGGCGGCGAAGGGCCGGGAACCCGGCGCCCGACGCCGTGACGTCCGCGTGGGGCACGAAGCGGTCACCGTGCTCGTAGCGCAGGAACTGCGGTGTCTCGCAGTGGCCCAGGGGCACCCCGAAGCGATCCGCCAGCGTGTCGCGGAGGGCTTCGAAGCGGCGCCGTACGGGTTCCGCCACAGCCGGCGGAACACGCACGGCGCTGGTGCGCCGCACGTGGCGGCCGACCCGGCGGCCCGTGGGGGTGAGGACCTCTGCCGGGCGGCCCTCGCCCGCCCTCATGGCCCGGGCGAGTGCGCCCAGGAGAGGGGGTTCCACCACGGACGCGAACACCGCCACGTCACGACTCGGCCGGAACATCCCCGTCCCCCGTCCCGAGTGGTGCCGTGTCCTCCTGGTCGAGTCTTCGCAGCTCTCTTCGGGCGGCCGGCGTGACGCCGGCCCAGCTCCAGAAGACGCGGGTCAGCGTCGCGTCGTAGGCCGGGCTGGGATGCAGCGTCCACGCGAACGCTCCCCTGTGATGCCGGTGGGCGTACGCGCCCAGCGCGTTCAATTCGGAGAACCCCAGGGGGCGCCGGGCCTGGATGTACCCGGACAGTTCCATGCCGTGCTCACGCCTGCTGTGCTCCCGCAGTTCCCCATAGAGCCACCGCGGGTACACGAGCGGCTGGCGGCGCATGTAGTCGCAGCTGACCGGGTGCCCCAGAAAGCGTTCCGTCGCCGTCCGCCAGGGCACCCCGCGGCGGAAGTGGCGGTCCGGGGTGTACAGCATGCGGGGGCGGCCCGCTCCGTCCATCAGGTCGGCCGGGATCATGAGGCGGCGGACCACGCAGTCGGAGTCGAGGTGCGCGATGAGGTCGGCGTCGGTGAGCCGGTCGGCGAGAACCTTGGTGACCTGCTGGCCCAGGTAGTCCTCGGCGTAGTCCGGGCACCGGACGATGCTGTCGGCCTCGATGCCGTACCGGGTGAGACGCGATGCGCTCCTGCGGGGCACCACCACGATGACACGGCGGAACCCGGTACAGCGGCGCCGAACGGCGGACAGGCAGTGCCGGAGCCACGCGAAGTCCTTGGCATGGCTCCGGATGACGATGTCGACGGTCGGCACGGCGGCGCGGCCCCCCGGTGCTACTGCTCGGAGCCGGCCGGGACTCCACCCGGCGGCAGGCACTGGGCGACCATTCCGGGCCCGGTATTGGCGATCACCTCACCGGCGGAAAGCTCCTCGCGCCACGAGGGTTCCAGGGCCCGGTGCACCCCGGCCTAAGGTTCCTGTCCGTGGCCGAGCCCGGTCCAGAAAGCCGACACGGCTTTCCAGGGGAAGAGCGGTCCGGGGTCGATCCGGCGGCGCACGTTCACCTCGGGGCGGTCCGCTGCCGGGACCAGGGCGGTATCGAGATCGCTGTGCCGGTACAGGTCGGTGAGGTGGCGGAATTCGCCGCGAAGCGCCCTCAGCACCTCCCGGAGTGATTGCACCTGCGCGGCCGGGAACGGCTCGGTAGGGGTCTGGTGGCCGGCGTCGAACCAGCGGGGGTATCGCCCGCGGTTGATCAGTTCGATGCCGATGGACGGGGTGTTGTGTCCGCGGACGTGTTGGGCGACGCGTTCGAACGGCACCAGTTGGTGCACCGTACCGTCCCGGTCGAGGTACAGGTGCCCGCACATCCCGCGCCCGATCTCGCTCGCCCGTGCCGTCTTGTCGGCTTCCAGCAGCGCCTCGTCGAAACCGGGCAGCTCGGTGGCGTGCAGCACGACCATGGTGATGGTGTCGAGAGGGCGCTCGGGCAGCCGGTGGTGCCAGCTGACGAGGTGATCGCAGGCATAGCGTTCCATGAGGCCCATGATTCCCGACGCGGTCACCGCCCCGGCGCTCCCGCGCGCAGTCCGTCCATGACGAGGTCCAACAGCCGGGTGGCGCGCGGCTGCCAGTCCGAGCGGGGGTCGATCTGCCAGAGGCCGGCGATGGCGAGGAGGAAGTCGTCCGGGGAAACGCCCGGGCGGATGGTGCCTGCCTGCTCGTTGGCGCGGAGCAGGAGGCCGGCCGCGGAGGTCACCGGTGCGTGTCCCGGCTTCGCCGGTCCCCCGGGCCTGCTGGTGGCCATGCGGATCGCGTCCGCCAGGCCGGCCTTGGTCATGGCGAACCGCGCGAGGCGGTCCATCCACTCGCGCAGGGCCCGCTCCGGTTCCCGCGTCTCGAGCAACTGGGCCGCCGTGTCGGCGACCTGCTGCATTTCGTAGCGGTAGATCTCGAGGACGAGTGCCTCGCGGTGGGGGAAGTTGCGGTAGAACGTGCCCTGCCCGACGCCCGCCTTCTTGGCGATCGCACTCAGCGGGGCGTCCGGGCAGCGCGTCAGCTCGGCCACCGCAGCTTCGAGGATGCGCTCGCGGTTTCGCCTCGCGTCCGACCGCAGAGCCGCGTCCTTCTTCTCCTGCACTCGTCCTCCCGGCGGCGCGTGCCCGAATCCCGCCCTTGTTAACCGGACAACTGTCCACTACGCTCCGAATGAGCGGACAGTTGTCCGCTTGTGCTCACCATAGCGGCGGACACGGCCTGCTGGTGGCCGTTGCGGCACCGGCTTTGCGATCTCCGCCGCCTACGGTGCTCCCGGACCCACGTCGCCACGTACGTACAGCGCGCCCCCTCCCGCCCGGACCTCCACCTCCTGATTCGGCTCCTGATTCGTCTGCCTGCCGGCCCGCCCCTCGGCGTGCTCCGGATACGCGAAAGAAGGCTGATCATGGCCCCACCCCCCTCACCCACGCACAGCTTCGTCACCTTGGACATCAACGGCGACAAGCACACTCTGACCGTCGACCACCGCACCACCCTCCTCGACGCGTTACGCGAGCGCCTCGACCTGACCGGCACCAAGAAGGGCTGCGACCAAGGGCAATGCGGTGCCTGCACCGTCCTGCTCGACGGACGCCGGGCCGTGGCCTGCCTGCAGCTCGCGGTGGCGGCCGAGGGACGTGCGATCACCACCGTCGAAGGCCTCGCCGAAGACGGTCAACTGCACCCGGTCCAGCAGGCGTTCCTCGACCTGGACGGCTACCAGTGCGGCTACTGCACTCCGGGGCAGATCTGCTCGGCGATCGGAGTGATCGAGGAACACGCAGCAGGGTGGCCGAGCGCCGTCACCGACGACGTACGGCCCGAAGCGGGCCCGCCCCCGCTGACCGACGACGAGATTCGCGAGCGGATGAGCGGGAACCTGTGCCGCTGCGCCGCCTACGTGTCGATCGTGCAGGCGGTCGCCCGCGCGGCCGCTGTCCGGACGGAGAGCACGGAGCACGCGGCGACCACGGCGGCCGAGGGGGCGGCCGCGTGAAGGAGTTCGGATATCAGCGCGTGTTCGACGTCTCCGGCGCCCTCGCCCTGCTCGATGCCGATCCCGGCGCCCGCTTCCTCGGCGGCGGCACCAACCTCGTCGACCTGATGAAGGCCGGCGTCGAGCGCCCCGCCCGCCTCGTCGACGTGCGCGAACTGCCCTTGGGCCGCATCGAGCCGACCGCGGACGGAGGTCTGCACATCGGCGCGACCGTCACCAACAGCGACCTCGCCGCGCACCCCGACGTCCGGCGCCGCTACCCGGCGCTGGCGCAGGCGGTGCTGGCCGGCGCCTCCGGGCAGCTGCGCAACATGGCCACGGTCGGCGGAAACCTGCTCCAGCGCACCCGCTGCGGCTACTTCACCGACGTGACCAGACCCTGCAACAAGCGCGTCCCCGGCAGCGGCTGCCCCGCCGTCGAGGGCGAACACCGCAACCACGCGATCCTGGGAGCCTCCGGCCACTGCGTGGCGGTCCACCCCTCGGACATGGCCGTGGCGCTGACGGCCTTCGACGCCGTCGTCTCGTACGAAACGACCGGGGGTCCGGGTGCGTTGCCGCTGACCGAGTTCTACCTGCCCGTGGGCGACACGCCGCACCTGGAGACCGCCCTGCCGCAGGGAGCACTGATCACCGGCGTCACCCTGCCACCCGCTCCGGCCGCCGCCCGCTCCCGCTACCGGAAGGTGCGCGAGCGTGCCTCGTACGCCTTCGCGATCGGCTCGGTCGCCGCCGCGCTGGACCTCCGGGACGGCGTGATACGTGATGCGCGCCTGGCCTTCGGCGCGGTCGCGTCCCGGCCGTGGCGGGCCACGGCGGCCGAACGGGCGCTGACCGGGGCGCACCCCGGCGGCGAGGCGTTCGCCGCCGCAGCGGACGCCGAACTGGCGGCCGCCGAGCCGCTGCCGCACAACGGGTACAAGGTGACGCTGATGCGCAATCTCGTGGTGGCGGTGCTGTCCGAACTCGCCGAGGAGGCCGCCCGATGACCACCGCCCCAACGGCACGCAAGGGCGCCGTCGGCACCGCGCGCACCCGGGTGGAAGGCCGCGACAAGGTCACGGGAGCGGCCCGCTACGCCGCCGAGGTCCCCTTCGCCGGACTCGCCCACGGCTGGCTGGTGCTGTCCACCGTCGCCCGTGGCCGCATCCGTTCGCTGGAAACGGACGCGGTCCTCGCGATGCCGGGGGTGCTCACCGTTCTCCACCACGGGAACGCCCCGCGGGTCGACACCGGCTACATCGGTCTCCTGGGGGTTCCGCCGGACCCGACCTGCGCCGCGTTCCAGCACGACCGGGTGCCGCACATGGGCTGGCCCGTGGCGCTGGTCGTCGCCGGGACGCCCGAGCAGGCCAGGGAGGCCGCCGAAGCGCTCGTCGTGCACTACGAGGAGGAGCCGTACGACATCGCGTTCTCCGGCGGCCGCCCGGACGCGTACCCCTTGGACGGCCAGCTGCCGGCCGTCGTCGAGAAGGGGGACCTGGAGGCCGGGCTCGCGGCGTCCGCCGTCGTCGTGGACGCGGAGTACGCCACCCCCGAAGAGCACCACAGTCCGATGGAGCCGCATGCGGCCACGGCCCGCTGGGACGGCGGCCGGCTCGAGGTCGTCGACTCCAACCAGGGCACCACCTGGGTCGCGGGCGAGCTCGCGAGCCTGTTCTCGCTCGACCCGGCCTCGGTCCGGGTGCGGTCCGAACACGTCGGCGGCGGGTTCGGCAGCAAGGGGCTCCGCACCCATCAGGTGGCCGCCGTGATGGCCGCGACCGTCCTCCGGCGCCCGGTGCGGGTCGTCCTGACGCGCCGCCAGATGTTCTCGCTCGCCGGCTACCGCAGCCCCACGGCACAGCGGGTCAGGCTGGGCGCCGACGCCGACGGGCGGCTGCGCGCGCTGGAGCACCGCTCGCTGAGCCTCACCTCCACCGTGTACGAATTCGTCGAGCCGAGCGCCGCTACGGGCCGGGTGATGTACGACGCGGACGCCCACCACACGGTCAACCGGGTGGTACGCCTCGACGTGCCGACCCCGAGCTGGATGCGCGCACCGGGCGAGGCGCCGGGCTCGTTCGCGCTGGAGGCGGCGCTCGACGAACTCGCCGAGAAGTGCGGCATCGACCCCATCGAGCTGCGCGTGCGCAACGAGCCCGAGCGGGGACCCCTGTCCGGCCTGCCCTTCAGCGGCCGCCACCTGCTCGCCTGCTTCCGGGAGGGCGCCCGCCGCTTCGGCTGGGCGGACCGCGACCCTCGTCCCGGCGTGCGCTGTGAAGGTCGCTGGCTGCTCGGCACGGGCACGGCGGCGGCCTCCTTCCCGGTGATGGCCCGGCCGTCCACGGCGGCCGTGACGGCGGAGGCGGACGGGACCTTCACCGTACGGATCTCCGCGGCGGACATCGGCACCGGCGCACGGACCGCGCTCACCCAGGTGGCCGCCGACGCGCTGGAGACCGGACCGGACCGCGTCCGGGTGCGGATCGGGGACAGCGACTTCGGACCGGCGATGATCGCCGGAGGTTCGATGGGCACCCGCTCCTGGGCCTGGGCGATCACCGCTGCGGCCGCCGAATTGCGCGAGCGGCTCGCCCCGGGCGCCGACATCCCGCCGCAGGGGATCACGGTACGGTCGGACACCACCGAGGCCGTCGATGCGCTCCCTCCGAAGGAACGGCACTCCTTCGGAGCCCAGTTCGCCGAGGTCGCCGTCGACGTCGGCACCGGCGAGGTACGGGTGCGGCGCATGCTCGGCATCTTCGCGGCGGGCCGGATCGTCAACCCGCTCACCGCCCGCAACCAGTTCGTCGGCGGAATGGCCTGGGGCATCTCCATGGCCCTGCACGAAGAGGCCGTCCGGGACCGCGCCTCCGGCGGTCACTACGGCGCCGACCTCGCGGGATACCACGTCGCCACGCACGCCGACGTGCCCCGCATCGAGGCGGACTGGATCGACGACCCCGCCCCGGACCCGGACGACCCGGTCGGCATCAAGGGCATCGGCGAGATCGGCATCGTGGGCGCCGCGGCGGCCGTCGCCAACGCGGTCTGGCACGCGACGGGCGTACGCCACCGGAGCCTGCCCATCAGGCCGGACCGCGTCATCCTGGGCGGGACGAGCACGAGGGAACCGCATGCTTGACATCGCCGAGGAGCTGCACCGCTGGGCCGGGCAGGGCAGGGACTTCGCCGTCGCCACCGTCGTGGCCGTCACCGGCAGCGCCCCGCGCGGCCCCGGCGCCGCCCTCGCCGTCGACGGCGAGGGCACGGTCATCGGCTCGGTCTCCGGGGGCTGCGTCGAGGGAGCGGTGTACGAGCTGTGCCGGCAGGCGCTGGCAGACGGCGAGACGGTCGTCGAACGGTTCGGCTACAGCGACGAGGACGCCTTCGCGACCGGGCTCACCTGCGGCGGGGTCATCGACGTCATGATCACGCCGGTCGCCGCGGACGCGCCGTGGCGGGCGATGTTCCGATCGGCGTTGTCGACTGCTGCCGCAGGGGAGCCGGTGGCGGTCGCCCGGGTCGTCCGGGGTCCGGCCGGGCTCCTCGGCCGGCTCCTGCTCGTGCGCGACACGGGAGCGTACGACGGCACCCTCGGCGGCCCCGCGGCACTGGACCGGACGGCAGCGGCCGAGGCCCGGGCCGTGCTGGACACCGGCCGCACCGGCACGGTCGAACTCTCGGAGGACGGATCGCACTGCCCCGGTGGTCTCACGCTGCTCGTCGAAGCGAGCGTGCCGCCGCCCCGCATGATCGTCTTCGGTGCGGTCGACTTCGCCGCAGCGCTCGTGCGCGCGGGCAAGTTCCTCGGCTACCACGTGACCGTGTGCGACGCCCGCCCCGTCTTCGCCACCCGGGACCGCTTCCCCGGGGCCGACGACATCGTGGTCGACTGGCCGCACCGCTATCTGCGGCGCACCGCGGTCGACGGGCGCACGGTCCTGTGCGTGCTCACCCACGACGCCAAGTTCGACGTACCCCTGCTGAAGGAGGCGCTGCGGATGCCGGTCGCGTTCGTCGGCGCGATGGGCTCGCGCCGCACCCACGCGGACCGCGACCGGCGGCTGCGCGACGCAGGCGTGACCGACCAGGAGCTGGCCCGGCTGAGGTCGCCGATCGGCCTCGACCTCGGCGCCCGTACGCCCGAGGAGACGGCCCTGTCGATCGCGGCGGAGATCGTGGCGGCCCGGCGGGGCGGGACGGGAGTCCCCCTGACCGGCTCGGGCACGCCCATTCACCATGCCGCCGAGGGAGAACGGAGGGCCGACGCGGCCGCCTGAAGGACGTGGCATCGCCAGTTGTCCGTCAGCCCTTGCGGGCATCAGCGGTCCTATCCGCCGGCCCGGAACCCGTGTGCGTCCATCGGGTGAGCGTCCGCGTGTCCAGTGCCGGAGGGCGCACCGTACCGATCACTCTTCCTGGACAGGTCCGCCCGCGCGGGCACGAGGGGCCCGACCGCCCCACCCCGGCATCCGGGCCGGCGCGGGAGCCACGTCGGTGCGCAGCGCGCCGCGGCGGGCCGGAGGAGGGACTGTGAGCGGAGGAGGCGGCGGGTGGGCGGTGGCTGCGGTGGCCGCCGTCACCGGTGGGTACGCGCTGGTCTCCCGGCGGCTGGCCGCGACCGTCGTGTCGGCCCCGATGGTGTTCACCGCCGCGGGCGTGCTCATCGGCCCGGTCGGCCTCGGGCTTCTGGATCTGGAGCGCGACACCGGGCCGGTGCTCGCCCTCGCCGAGGTGGCACTGGCGCTGGTCCTGTTCACCGACGCCGCCACCGTCCGTTCGGAGGAGTTCCGCAACGGCTGGTTCCTGCCCGTCCGTCTCCTCTCCGTCGGACTGCCGTTGACCATCGTGGGCGGTGGTCTGCTCGCGTGGGCGCTGCTGCCGGGCCTGACGGTATGGGAGTCGGTGCTCGTCGCGGTGATCCTCGCGCCCACCGACGCCTCCGTGGGCAAGGCCGCCGTGTTCGCACGGCGCATCCCCGCGGTCGTGCGGCACGGGCTCAACGCCGAGTGCGGGCTGAACGAGTGCCTGGTCCTGCCGGTCTTCGCCGTCCTCCTCGCCGGGCTGCCCGGGACAGCGGCATCTCACGAGGGGGTGACGGGAATCCTCCGGCAGGTCCTGCTGCTCAGCCCCGTGCTGGGCCTGGTGGCCGGGGGGCTCGGTGGGGTGCTGCTGTCCAGGTCGTGGGCCGCCGGGCGGGTCACCGACGACTGGCGCCGCATTCTCCCCCTCGCCCTCGCCGCGGGGGCGGGCGCGCTCGCGGCGGCCACGGGCGGCAGTCCCTTCGTCGCCGCCTGGGTGGCGGGGTTCGCCTTCGCGGCCGCCATGCGCGCGGGACCGCCGCCGGAAGTCGTAGCGAACGCTCAGGACGCCGGGGACGCCGAGGACGCCGAGGACGACACCCTCGAGTCCGTGGAGCATCTGGCGGCGCTCCTGGCTTCGCTGACCTTCCTGGTCTTCGGCGCGGTGCTGCTAGGCCCCGCCCTGCAGCACCTGAGCCGGCCCATCGTCATTTACGCGGTGCTGAGCCTGACGGCCGTGCGCATGCTGCCCACCGCCCTCGCGCTCGCCGGCAGCCGGCTGTCCTCCCCCACCCTGGCCTACACCGGATGGTTCGGCCCCCGTGGCCTGCCCTCCCTCGTCCTCGGGCTGCTCGTGGCGGCCGAGAAGGTCCCGGAGGCCCGGCTCATGGGCACCGTCGTCGCCGTCACCGTCGGGCTCGGCATCCTCCTGCACGGCGTCTCGTCCGTTCCTCTCGCCGACCGGTATGGCCGGTGGTACGAGCGAGCCCGGGCCCGCCGCCCGTCCCTGCGGGAGAGCGTGGCCGACAGGGTGGTGGCCGACGAGCACGTCCTGCCCGAGTGGAAGAACCGGTGACGTCAGGCCGGCGGAAGAGCCGGTGACATCGGAGACGTCGGCCCGGCGGGCACGGACGCGTCACGCCCGCCGGGCCGCGACACGGCCACGGCGTACGGCCTCGTCGAGCGCCCGGAAGTCGAGCTCGTTCCGATCGGCGTAGGCCTCGGCGAACTCGGCCGCGGCCCGGTCGAAGGCCTCGCCGCCGCCCAGGTACGCGGCGATCGCGATCCGGTCGCCGGAACGGGCGTGGGCGCGGGCCAGGGTGGCACCGCACAGCTCCCCGTAGAGCTGCAGCTGCCCCGGCGACATGGTCTCGGGACGGGCGCTTCCCTTCCAGTCACGCAGCTGCCGGACGTAGAAGTCTCGTCGGCGCCCGTCTATCCCTTCGGCACGCTCCCACCCGAGGAGGATGTCGCCGACGGCCTGCATCAAGCGCTGTCCGCAGACCACGCGCTGTCCTTCGTTGCCGTACGCGCTCGGACGCACGTACGGTGCCAGCACCGACGGGCCCGCCTCCTTGGCCTGCAGGAACAGCGGATCGTCGTCGTCCCTGCCGAGCATCAGCACGATCCAGCAGCGGGTGCCGACGCTGCCGACGCCCACGACCTTGCGCGCGGCGTCGGCCATGCGGAACCGGCTCAGGAGGTGCCGGCGGTCGGAGGCGAGGCTGCGGCCGTACTGCTCGACGAGCAGGCGGAGGCGTTCCTCGAGTTCGGCCCGCCGGTCGTCGGGCAGCAGGTCGCTCAGCGGGACGAGCAGGGGCGGATCGGCGGCGATCCGCCGGGCTCCGTCGACGACCACGGTGAGCCGTTGGGATGCGTGCAGGTGGTCGCGGTGACGCGCGGTTTCCAGCGCCCGGGAGACCCGGCGGCGATCCTGCTTGCCGATCCGGTCGGCGAACAGCACGCGCAGGTGTTCGGCGTCGAAGTGCGCGTACCAGACGTCGAGGTTGCGCATCTCGGCGAAGCCGCGCATCGCCTGCCGGTAGGCCCGCACGCTGCCGCGGACGACCTCCGCGCGCCGCTTCCCCGGGAAGCCGTTCTCCCGTCCCGCGATCGCCAGGCTGGCGGCCAGCCGATCGACGTCCCACTCCCACGGCCCGGGCAGGGTCTCGTCGAAGTCGTTGACGTCGAAGACGAGGTGGCGCTCGGGTGAGGCGAACAGGCCGAAGTTCAGGAGGTGGGCGTCTCCGCACAGCTGCGCCTCGATCCCGGTGGTGGGCCGGGCGCCCAGGTCCGCGGCCATGACGGCCGCGGCGCCGCGGTAGAAGGCGAAAGGCGACTCCAGCATCCTGCCGTAGCGGATCGGTACGAGTTCCGGCACGCGCTCGGCGCTCTGCCGTTCGAGGATCTCCACCGGGTCCGCCCGGTCGGCCCGGGGTTCGAACCCGGCGTGGGCCGAGCGCGGCATCCGCCCGCGGGCCGCCTTGCCGCGCGCCGCGCGTTCGCCCGGCGTCAGTTGGGGTTCCTTCGTGCTCGAGGCCATCTCCCTCACTCCTCGTCCCCTCCTCGTCCCCGGCGTGACCGGCGGTGCACGAACCAGACGCCCGCCGCGAACAGGGAGACCGCGACGAGGACGAGCAGGCACGTCCCCCAGAACCCGCCGGTCAGCCGGAGCCCCGCCACGGCAGCCACGGCGGCCACCACGAAGGGTGCGACGGCGAGGGCGAGGAACCGCAGTACGGCGGCGACGCCCGCTGCCGTGGGCACACGGACGAGCCGCCTGTGATGTCCGCCCCGCTGCTCCGCGGCGTCCGGGGTGTAGTACCGCACGGCCTTGGCTCCCAGCCGCAGGGTGTTCTGCCGGTAGATCACCGCGAGTGCGGGCACCCAGATCAGCGGCAGCACCATGCCCACGAGGAACAAGGCCGCGATCAGGGCCGTCGAGACCACCTGCTGGAGCCGGCTGCGCTTCTCGCCCCCGCCCACGATGCCGAGGAGCGCCGCCATCCTGACGATCATCGACCACCGTGTCCGCCGGGGAAGCCGTCCCCGGCCCCCGGGCGGGTGGCGCTTCGTCTCGCTCAGCGCCTTGGCGGCCGCCTCGGTCGAGGGGTACACGTCCTGAAGGACCAGCAGGTCAGCGACGCGGTTCTCGCCCCGGGGGTCGTGTCCGGCGAGGGCGGCCAGTTCGATCACCATCTGCGCCTGGGAGAGCAGGGCCGCGACGAAGCTGACGGGCATGGTGATCATGAACGGCCCGCCCAGCACGGCGCCGTCGGCGATCGTGAGGCGCGTTCCGTGGGCGATGACGTCCCCGCGGAGCTCGTCGGCCCCGGCCAGGGGCTTGGCCTGCTTCCGGCGGGCCACGTAGGCGTCGGCCCGTGGCCCGAACCGCCTCACCGCGAAGAGGGCCAGTTGCTCGGGCATGTGCTGCGGATCGGCCCAGATCATCGGCAGCAGCGCCTGGGCCTGCACCGTCGCCGACCCGGCCGTACGGGCCGGTCGTGATCCCTCGGTGGTACGTCCGCCGCCGTTCATCAGTCCTACTGTGGGTCCGGTGCGCCGGGCCTGCCTCACCCGTTCCGGGTGAGGGTGGTGCTCCGGCGGGCGGCGACCATGGGTGAAGAGTCCGTCCGGGCCGCGAGGGCCGGAGGTCTCTGAGGGACTGGAGGTCCTATGAGGCGTGGTCCCATGAAGCATGGCCCTATGAGGCCTGCCGCCGCCCGCGGAGGGGCGAGGCAGCGCTGGTGTGCGCGCCTGGCGGTCGCGGCGACCGTCGGTGCGGTGGTGCTCCTGCTGTCCGCCGCGGGGCTCAAGAGCGTGGTGCTGGTGGCCGTGGGGCTGGCCGGCCTGGTCGTTTCGGCGGCGGCCGGGTGGTGGGCCCTGACGCGCCGGGGCTTGGTGAGGAGCCTCGCCCTGGTGCTGGCCGTGGCGGCCCCGGTGGCCGTGCTCGCGTCGTACGTCGCGGCGCAGCTGCTCTGGCTCGTCCTCGTCTCCTTGGCGCTGTGGGCGCTGGCCGCCGTCGCCGGCTGGACTGCGCTGAGGTCGGAAGCCGTCCCCGCCGCCACGGCTCCCGGCCGGCCCGTTCCGCCGCCCGGGCACGCCTGTCTGCTGATGAACCCTCGCTCGGGCGGCGGGAAGGTGGGGCGCTTCCGGCTGAAGGAGAAGGCCGAGGCGCTGGGGGCGGAAGTCGTGCTCCTCGGCTCCACTCCCTCCTGGGACGTCGCCGAGCTCGCCCGCGACGCCCTCGCCCGGGGCGCGGACCTGCTCGGCGTGGCAGGCGGTGACGGTACGCAGGCGCTGGTGGCGGGTGTGGCGGCCGAGCACGGGGTGCCGTTCGTGGTGATCCCGGCCGGGACGCGCAATCACTTCGCCCTGGACCTCGGGCTCGACCGCGAGGACCCGTCCGGGAGCCTGGAAGCGCTCACCGACGGGGTGGAGCTCCGGGTGGACCTCGGGCGGGTCGGCGGGCGCGTCTTCGTCAACAACGCGTCCTTCGGCGCGTACGCGGAGGTCGTGCAGAGCCCGGCGTACCGCGACGACAAGGTCGGCACCTTGCTGCGGCTGCTGCCCGACGTGCTGACCCATCAGCACGGCCCCCGGCTCACGGTCCGCGCCGCCGGTGCGGTGACCGTCGACGGCCCGCAGGCCGTACTGGTCAGCAACAACCCGTACCGGGTCGGCGACCGTGCCGGGCTGGGCCGGCGCGACCGGCTCGACGGCGGAGTGCTGGGGCTGGTGAGCGTCAAGGTCGACAGCGCGGTGCAGGCCGCCGATCTGCTCCGCGGCAGGCGTGCGCCCGGCCTGGTGGCCCTCACCTCCGGCGAGATCGTCGTCGACGCGGACCGGCCGGAGGTGCAGGTCGGCATCGACGGCGAGGCGCTGGCGCTCCCCGCTCCGGTGCGCTGCGTGTCGGAGCCCGGTGCGCTCCGGGTACGGGTTCCCCGGCACCGTCCGGGGGTTCCGCAGGCGCGGCCGCGGCTGGACTGGCGGCGCCTGTGGGAGCTCGCGTTCACGGCGGGCCGTGGCCGGGACCGTTCCCTACCCGCGGCCGGTGCTCCCGGACCCCGGTGACGGCCCGGCAGCAGGCGGTTGCCCGTCGGCGTTCCCGCGCGCGAGGGCGTGCTGGACCGCCCCGACGACGACGTGGGCGGCGACGCCGATGAGCAGGATGTCGCCCGCCATCTGCACCATGGTGACGACCCGTGCCGGTTCGGTGCGGGGGCTGATGTCGCCGAAGCCGACGGTGCTGAAGACCGTGAGCGTGAAGTACAAGGCGTCGGTCCGGTTGAGGGGCTCACTGAAGCTGCCCGGCCCGGTCTGCTCCATGAGGTAGTAGGTGGCCGCGAAGAGCAGCAGGAACAGCGGCACGGTGGTGGCCAGCGCCTGGACGGCTCGCAGACGGGGCCGGGAGGAGCGCATGATCGAGCGGATCTGCCAGGTGAAGAGGGCGGCCACGACGGCAAGGCCGAGGACGAGGCCCACGGCGTTGCTTCCCTCGAACTTCTTGTCCAGGGGGAGGAGGTAGTAGGCGAGGACGAGACCGGTCGCGGTCCCGATGGGCCGCAGGACCACGCTCACCGCCCGGTCTCCCCTGTCTTCTTCCCCGTCCTCCCCGTCCTCTCCGTCCTCTCCGTCCTCTCCGTCGTCCCTGTCTCCCCGGTCAGCCGTTCGGCCGGCAGGTGGCGGGTGAAGGGGAAGGCGCCGAGGGTGACGGCCGCGGCGGCCAGGACGGCGGCCTTGAGGGCGTCGAGCTGCGCCGAGGCATAGGAGTCGACGAGTGCGTCGGCTTCGGACGACGGGAGCGAGGCGCGTGCGGCGGCGTCGCGCACCTGGTCCGTGCTGACGAAGCTGACCCCGGCCTCCATGGCGATGCCGGCCTGCCGGCGTGCCGCGTCCGAGATCTTCGGGTTGTCGTCGATCTGCGTGGTGAAGGCATGGACCAGGGCACCGATCAGCAGGGAGCCGATGAGTGCGGTGCCCAGGGACGAACCGAGGTTCTGCGCGGTGTACTGCAGACCGCCCGCCTCGCTGCGTTCCTCCTCCCCGACGCTGGACTGCACGACATTGCCCAGCTGGGAGGCGAGGAGCCCCATGCCCAGGCCGAGGACGGCCATCGCCAGGCCGAAGGAGAGGTTGTCGATGTCGGGCTCGATCGTGGCCAGCAGCCACACCTGCGCCGCCACGAGCACCAGCAGGCCGCCGCGCACCACGGTCCTGGGTGCCGCGACCCGGCCGAGCAGCGGCCCGGCCATGGCGGACAGCAGCATGGTCACCGACACGGGCAGCAGCCGGAGTCCTGTCTGGAAGGCGTCGAAGCCCTGCACCACCTGGAGGTACAGCGGGATGATGAAGAACAGGCCCAGCAGGACGAGGTTCTGACAGAGCAGCATGGTCAGTCCGGACCGCAACGGCGGTACCCCGAACAGCGACAGGCGCACCAGGGGTTCCCTCCCCCGCGCCCGCTGCCGCCGTTCCCAGGTGCAGAACAGCCACAGCACGACGGCCCCCGCCGCGATGACGAACACGGTCGGGGAGAAGCCGAAGACGGTGAAGGGCGGGTTACGGGGCTTGAGCCATCCCCAGGAGCTGCTCTGCAGCACGCCCAGGACGACCAGGGCCAGCCCGGCCGCGGACAGCGCGACGCCTCCCTTGTCCAGCGCGGTGCGCGGCTCCCGCGGGACGTCCGGGATCCACCGGATGACGCACAGCATGGCGATGACCACCACGACCTCGCCGGCGAACACCAGCCGCCAGGTCAGGTACGTCGTCACCCAGCCGCCGAGCAGCGGCCCCACGGCGATGCCGGCACCGGCCAGCCCGCCGATGACGCCGTAGGCGACCGCCCGTTCCCGGCCGCGGTACGCGCCGGCGACGAGCGCGGCGAGCGCCGGGAGGACGAGGGTGGCACCGAGCCCCTCGACCACCGACCAGCCGACCGCCAGCACCCACAGCGTCGGCGCCACCGAGGTGACGGCGGACCCGGCTCCGTAGACGATCAGCCCGACCGCGAAGGCCCTGCGGCGGCCGAACGCGTCGCCGAGCTTCCCGCCGGTGATCATGAATGCGGCCATGACCAGCGTGTAGAGGGTGATGACCGCTTGAATCGCCGTGACCTCGGTGTCGAAGTCCTCGACCAGCGTGCTGATCGAGACATTCATCACCGACGTGTCCAGCACCATCAGGAACTGGGCCGTCCCGAGCACGATCAGGGCCCGCCATCGTTTCACGCCTGCGCCTTTCCGCGTTCTGGTGCGCCCCGGTGACGGGCGAGCGGCTGCTTGATCGAATTGACCGGGTTGGTCGAATTGATCGGGTTGATCGGGTTGATCGCACTCTAGAACCGCACGGCGAAGGGGCGGCGTTTTCGACGCTTTCGGCAGGGTGTGTCGCCCTGCTGCTCAGGAGATCCGGACCGGCCGGAACCCGGAGCGGGTCCGTGTGCGATCAACGGTGGAACGTGGTGAAGATGGAGAGGAGCGGTCTAGCACGGTGGTGATCGGATGCCTCCGACCGATGCCCCGTTCTCCGGTGACTTCTCCGGCGACGGGCGCGGAACGACACTGGCCTGGTCCGGCGACCCCCTGCTCGCCTCGAAACTCTCGGTACCCGCCGCCCTTCGCGCCCACGTCCCCAGGCACCGCCTGCGCGACAGGCTCGGCGCAGGCACTGACGGGCCGATCACCCTGATCACCGGTCCCGCAGGCGCGGGGAAGACCACCCTCGCCGCCGCGTGGGTACGGGACGGCTCGCCTCCCGGCCCCGTGGCATGGCTGACGCTCGACTCGTACGACGGAGCACCGGGCGTCTTCTGGAGCTACGTCGTGGAGGCCCTGCGACGCGCGCTCCCCCGGCAGCTGCCCGACGGCATCACCGCGCCCGCCTGCCCGGGCAGCGTCGGCACCTCCCTGCTGACCCGGCTCGCCGCCGCGACGGAGCACTTGCCCGGACCCGTGGTCCTCGTACTGGACGGCTTCGAGAAGGTGGCGGGCCGACGGGTACCGGCCGGTCTGGAATACCTCCTCGAACACTGCGGGCCGCTGCTGCGGCTGGTCGTGACCAGTCGGCTGGACCCGTTGCTGCCGCTCCACCGCTACCGTGCCGAGGACCGGCTGACGGAGATCCGCGGCGCCGACCTCGCCTTCGCCCCGCACGAGGCGGCCGCCCTGCTGCGCAGGCAGGGCCTCAAGCCGACAGACGACGTGGTCCGTGCCCTGACGCAGCGCACCCAAGGGTGGGCCGCCGGTCTGAGGTTGTGCGCCCTGGCCATGCAGCGCACCGGCGACCCGGCCGGCTTCACACGCTCGTTCACCGGCTCCGAGCAGGCGGTCTCGGGCTATCTGAGCGCCGAGGTGCTCGACGCCCAGCCCGCCGCCACCAGAGAGCTGTTGCTGCGCGCGAGCGTCCTCGACCGCCTCCACCCGGACCTGGTGAACGCACTGACCGGGCGCAAGGACGCCGAGGCGGTGCTGGCCAGGCTGACCCACGAGAACGCCTTCGTCGACCCCGTCCCCGGCACGTCCTGGTGCCGGGTCCATCCGCTGTTCGCCGACGTGCTCCGCGCCGAGCTGCGCATACGGCATCCCGCTCTCGCACCGCGGCTGCACGCCCGCGCCGCCCGGTGGCTGGCCGGAGCGGGCCGCACCATCGAGGCGCTGGAGCACGCCGCGGAAGCCCGGGACTGGCGATTCGGCGCCTCCGAGGCCGTTCATCAGCTGATGGTCGGGACCCTGTGCGCCCCTCCGGAGGCCGGACGTGCCGAGCGCGCCTTCTCCCGTATGCCGCCCTCCGTGGCCGGGACCGAACCCGCCCTCGTAGCAGCCGCGTGCCGGCTGGCACAGCATGACCGCGCCGGCTGCCACGAGCGCCTCGCCGTGGCCGAACGGCACCTGCAGCGGAACGGTGCGGAGCCGGCCCCGGAGGTCGGGCTCACCCGCGCGCTGCTGCACCTGCTGTGCGCCTCGCAGGTGGAGGAGGGAGCGGAGGAATCGGCACAGGCCGTCTCGAACTTGATGAGGCAGGTGCCACTCGAACGCCTCCGGGCGCACCCCGAGATCGAGGCGCTGAGGCTGTACGGGCTCGCCCGGGCGTTCCTGGGCTCCGGCCGTCTCGCCGATGCCCGCCGCCTTTCCACCGAGGCCGCCGGGGCCGCCGGGACCACCGGCGCCGCCGAGGCCACCGGGGCCGCCGACGCCCGTACGACCGAGGCGGCGCTCCCCGTACGGCACCTGTCCCTCGGCCTGCTCGCACTGGCCGAGAGCGCCGAGGGCTCCCTGACCTCGGCGGAGGATCACGCGCTGCGCTCACTGGTGATGGCCGACCAGTACGGCGCACCGCCGGACCACCGATCCGGCGCCGGTTACGTCGCCCTGGCCGTGGTGGCGTTCGAACGGGACGACCAGGAAGTCGCCCAACGCCGGCTCGAACAGGCCCTCGCGTGCCCCGACGTGCGCGAAGACCCGGTCCTGGCGACCGAAGCAGCGGTGCTGCGATCCCGCCTGGAACTGGCCCGGGGTCGCCGGGAGGCAGCCCTCACCGCCCTCCCCCGCCCGGGAACGGGCGGCGCGCCGTGGTCCGTCCAACGGGTCGCGCTCACGCGCTCGGCCGTGGCGCTGGCCCGAGGGGACCACCAGGCCGCCGTCGCCGCCGTACACGGCACCCGGTCCGACGGCCCGGCGTCCCTCGTCGCCCTGGCCCGCGCCCACCTCGCCGCCGGACGCACCGACCGCGCCCTGCGACTGCTGGCCCGTGCCGAGGCCTCCCCGGACCTGAGCCGGCCGGACCGGGTGGACGCCCAGCTGCTACGGGCCCGTGCCGCGCTCCTGGCCGACGACCGGACGGCTGCTCAGCGCCTGCTCGACCGGGCCCTGGACGCTGCCCGGCCCGAGCGGCTGCGCCGGCCCTTCGCCGAAGCCGAACCCTGGCTGCGCCACCTGCTGAACACGGCGGGCAGTTCCGGTCCTGCACGGAACCGGGGAGCCTGGCTCAGCACGCACGGAGACGAACCGGCCCCCGTTCTCGTCCAGCCCCTCAGCAGCCGTGAACGCGACGTGCTGTTGTGCGTCCAGAAGATGATGTCCGCCGACGAGATCGCCGACGAGCTCACCCTCTCCGTCAACACCGTGAAGACCCATCTGCGGAGCGTCTACCGGAAGCTGTGCGTCTCGCGGCGTCGCGACGCCGTGGAGCGAGGCCGGGAACTGCACATCCTTTGACTCCGGCCTCTTCTCCCCCGTTCCCTCCTGTTCCCCCCGTCCCCCCGTTCCACCTGTTCCGGGTGGTGGCGCAGGCTCCCGACTCGCCCACGCTGTCATCAGTGGCGTGCTGCACGCACCACGGTGCGCCCCGACGGCGGAAGCGGTTCGACCATGCGTTACGAGTTCCGTGTGACGGGCAGCGTTCCCCGTCTCATGGCCGAGGCCTTCCCGGAGCTGGCAGCAGAGCCGGTCCCGCGGCAGACGCTGTTCTTCGGCACGGTCACGGACGAGGCCCACCTGTACGGGCTCCTCGCGCGCTTCCAGGCCCTCGGCCTGAAGGTGGAGGAGATGCGCCGCCTGCCCGAATGACGGACGGCGCCCGGCTCATCCGCTACGGGTGATGCGGTCCACCGCGCCCAGCGGTCAGTCTGCCCGTGTAGATCAGCGTAGATCAGCCTTTCGAGCAACCCGGCACGGGCAACCGGCAGGGGCGACCGGCAGGCGCCGATGGGACCGACGGGGGTCCATCGGCACGCATCCGTTCAGGCCGCCGCACGCCCAGCAGGAGGGAGCAGGCCATGGATCCGCCTCGCGCTCTCGGCCCGCAGGGCTCCGGCCCTCCGTACCACGACGGCCCGCTGACCCCCAGCGAACGCCGCGACTACGCGCGCCTTCGAAAGCGCGAGAACCTGCACCACCGCCGACTCCGCTACGCCGCGGCGTCCGTCCTGCTGGTGCTCGCCTTCGTGCTCTCGCCGCTCGCGGTCGTGGCGGCTTGGGCCAACAGCCAGGTTTCGGACACCGATCGTTACGTCCAGACCGTCGCGCCCCTCGCCAAGGACCCGTCCGTGCAGAACGCCGTCACGGACCGGCTGACCGCCCGCGTGGTCGAAAACGTCGACGTCAAAGGCATCACCGACGCCCTGAGCAACGCGCTGGCCAAGACCGACGCTCCCCCGGCGATCGTGGACAAGTCGCACCTCCTCGCCGGCCCCATCAAGAACGCTCTCACCACGGCCGTCCACACCGTGGTCGACAAGGTCGTCACGAGCGACCAGTTCGCGCAGCTGTGGGACGGCGCGAACCGGCGGGCCCACGCAGCCGTCGTCAAGACGCTCACCGGCGAGGGGAGCAGCGCCGTGGAGGCCAAGGGCGACACCGTCGTCCTCGACCTGGGAACCGTCGTCGACAAGGTGCAGGAGAAGCTGGTCGACGAGGGCTACGAGAAGGCCGCGAACATCCCCGACGTCGACAAGACGATCCCCCTGTTCCGGACCGACAAGCTCGACGACGCCCAGGACACCATGCGTCTGCTCAACGTCGTCGGGACCTGGCTGCCCGTCACCGTGATCGCCCTGGCGGCGCTCGCCGTGTGGGCGGCACCCGCGCACAGGGTGACGCTCATGGTCGCCGCCATCGGCATCGGCGTGATGATGGTGCTGCTCCTCCTGGGGCTCGTCATCGCACGGCGCGTCTATCTGGACTCCGTCCCGACCACCACCCTGCCCCCGGACGCGGCCGCCTCGATCTACGACACCTTCGTCCGCTTCCTGCGCAACAGCACGCGCACGGTTCTCATCACGGCAGTCATCGCGGCAGTGGCCGGCTATCTCTACGGTCCCGGACGCGGCGCCCGGTTCATCCGCTCGGCGGCCTCCCGGGGCACCGGCGCCACCGGACGGGCCATGGCCCACTCCGGTCTGCGCACCGGTGCCACGGGCCACTGGCTGGAGACGCACCGGCGCTGGACCACGGGCATCGTCATCGCGGCAGCGGTCGTGGCCCTCGTCCTCTGGAACTACCCCACGGCGGCATGCGTCGCCCTCGTGCTCGGCATCGCCGTCGTCGTCCTGGCCGTCCTCGCGGTACTCGGCGCCGCCTCCACCGTGGAGGGCACGGAAGAAAACAGACCGATAGGACCCGATAGGACCCGATAGGACCCGATCATGAACGAGTACGTATATCTGGCCTACGACTACCCACTCCTGGGCGCGTTCTGGACCGTCCTCTGGATAGTCCTGTGGGTCTCGTGGTTCATCCTGCTGTTCCGTGTGATCGCCGACATCTTCCGCGACGACACCCTCAGCGGCTGGGCCAAGACCGGCTGGCTCTTCCTCACCATCCTGCTGCCCTTCCTGGGCGTCTTCGTCTACGTCCTCGCCCGCGGCCGGAGCATGGGCACCCGCGAACGGCGTCACCTCCAGGCGCAACAGGAGGCGGTCGACCATTACATCCGTGAGACGGCCGGTGGTACGGGCCGCAGAAGCGAAGCCGACGAGCTCATGAAGCTCTCGGAGATCCGCGCCAGAGGAGACATCTCCGACGAGGAATTCCGCCGCGCGAAGGAGAAGATCCTGCACTGAAGCGCCGGGTTCCCCGGGCAGCACCGGGACGGGGAATCCCCCTTCACGGCCTCGGAGCGGACGGCCTGTCAGGCGCCTGCGCACCGGACGTGCCACCACCGCCCGGTGCGCGCGTCTCGTCCTTCTTCCAAGGGCCGACGCCGAGCTGTCCCGTCATGCCCAGGTCGAGCTCGGGCGTCACCATCACCGCAGGAGCACCGGGCTGCGGCCGCACCCTCGCGTAGGGGACGTTCACGGCGTCGCCGCCCCCGGTGGTGTTGCGCCAGACCAGACCGGAGTGCGCCCGCTCGCCGGGTTGCAGGACCAGCTGCCGAGGCTCCCCGTCGGCTCCGGTTCCGGTCGCGATGGCACTGCCGCCACGGAGGATCTTCACGCCGTCCACGGGCCGGTGGTCCCCGTCGAGGAGCTGGAGCTGCGGGTAGCCGTTGAGCCGGTAGGGCCGAGTGCCGCAGTTCTCCAGCAGGATCCCCACGACGCGCAGCCCCATGGCGGCGTCTCCTTCATCCGAGTACAGGTGCACTCCCGATGACGGGCAGGCGCCCCCTCGGGACGGGGCTTCGGCGGCGGGGACGCTCCTCACCTTCGTAATCCGCACACCCGCTATGTTCCGGGCGCCCGGACCGCGCTCGCTCATGGTGACCGTGCCCTTCACGGTCTTCCCCGGCCCGACCGAGAGCACCGACTCCTTCGCCGTCTCCAGCGCCTCACCGAAATCCGACGTGAACGTGAAGGTGATCGTGTACGTCAAGGGTTCGCTCTTGTGATTGGTGACCTCGAACCCGGCACAGGGAAGCGGACCCTGGCTCACATCGGTGATCCTCACGCCGCCCTTGCCCGACTCGCCGACAGCACCGCCCGGTACGGCCGATGAGCCGGGCGCGGAGGCCGCGCCGGACGCCCGGTCCCCGCACGAGGATTCACCGGAAGAGCCCGGAGAACGGGAGCCGCCCCCTTGCGCCCGCGCCGGGCCGGCATCCCCCGACCCCGCCGTCTGAGAACCGCACGCCGTGAGCAGCAGGACACCCGTGAGGGCGAGGGGAAAAACGCGAAAGACACGAAGCATGTGCCGATTCGACCAGGCCTGGAGCACGCCCCGCCGTGGCGCACACCACAATCCCCTGTCACAGTCACGCCACAGACGAACGATCAGCCGCCACCTGCGCAGCCTGGAGGGCTACAGCGGGTGGCGCCGCGTGTCCCGGATGAGACGCCCGATGGGCGCTTGCGGCCACGGGGACACGGGAGGGCCGGGATTCTCCAGATCGAAGGCCAGTTCCTTGAGGAGATAGTCGTCCTGCCCGCGGATCACCACGGTGAGCCAATAGCGGCGTCTCTGCGGGTCGACCCGGTTGATCAGCAGGCTGCCGTAGTTCCGTTCGCCGAGCGGTGCGACCGCCCACTCGGCCCTGTACTCTCCGTCCGACGAGAATGCCAGGTGGAACCTGTTTCCCCCCGCGATACGGAACAGCTCGTTCATGCTGGTGGGCTCATGAGATACGGGCGATGACACGAACTGCCAGATCTCAGGGATCGCCCGGTGGCGCGGCGAACTCGAAGTGATCCGGTGGATGCCGCCGGAATGGATGTCGCCGCCCAGCACGATGACGACTCGTGGGCGGGCGCCTTGGTTGCCGGTGTCGTTCGCCAGGTCGAACAGGACGTCCAGGACCGCCGTCAGGTCGGGCCGGTTGTCCTTGTCGTTCCACTGGTCGGCGAGATCCGGCTCGATCACCTCACCGTCACGGATTCGTATGGGTCCGAGGGCGTCCTCCTCCACAAGGATCTGGCCGAGGATGCCCACGGGCGACAGGCTCAGGAACCAGCCGAGTGCCGAGACGGCGGGCCGCAGCAGCCGGCCACCCGGCGCGTACTCCTGAACGAGTCTGGCAACAAGTTCCGTGCCGCCCTTGCCCCACGGATCCTTGATCATCGCGGCGACCCGCTCGGTGTTGCCCACTGCCAACGGCACAGGCGCGACCAGCACGACGACATCGGCCGTCTGCGCATCCCCCCGGAACGCCCAGTCACGCAGACGGTCGAGCTGACCGGTGCCGAGCACCGGTGTGCCCGCTGCCGGGCGTCCCCTCTGAGTGCGGTCGTCGAGGACGTAGAAGGCGACCGGCCCCCGCCGGAACGCATAGTCGACCGCGTCCGTGCTCGCCCAGTTCTCCTTGTCCAGGCCACGTGGCCCGTGAGCCTGCTGGCAGGCGGCGTAGGCGCGCAGCCCTGCGAAGACACGCCTCTGGTCGTCCGCGGAGCCGATGGTGTCCGCCGCGAAGGTGATTCCCCAGTCGTCCGCCACGTCGTGGTCGTCGAGCATCATGTAGGTCGGATGGTGCCGCAGCGCATCACGGACGGGCCGATAGCGCCAGTACCGCTGGTACTGGGCCGCGTACCGGTCGAACCATATGTCGCTGCTGTTCGGTGCCGGTTTGGCGACGCGGTCCCCGTAGATCTGGTCCCCCATGAGAAGCAGCAGGTCGTGCCGCGGAGACGACTCCTCCAGTTCCTGCCAGCGATCCAGGGAGTCTGCCGTCCCCGTGGGTTGATGACATGAGGCGAAGGCGACGCTCAGCACCGTCGGTGCGACGGCTGCCGTACGGAACGACCCGCCGGCCATGCGCAGGAAGGTGCCTTCGGGCGAGACCCGTGCGAGCACGTACTCGTAGTCGGTCTCCGGTTCGAGCCCTGTCACCTCGACGGTCGCCGTGTCCGCCCAGAGGGGATCGAACCGCATGTCCTCGGAGAAGACTGCGGGACCCGTCTCCCGCCCCCGGCGCGGGTAGACCTCACACAGTGCGCGGAAGTCGTCGGGCAGGGGCTCGACATGTGAGCGGAACCACAGCTTTGCCGTGGTCTCGGTCGTGTGCCCGACGATGGTCTCGGCCAGATCGAAGACGACCTGCGCCGCGACGACGTCTTGTTCTCCCGCCCTGTCCGGCAGTGACGTGGAGTCGATCCGCCCTCCCAGGGCGCTGCGGACACCGAACTCGGCGAAGACCGAGACCGCGGAAACCCCCGGCCGCTGCAGGCGCATACGGCGAAACGCCTCGAAGAGTGGCGCCCCGGGAGCATACGGCCACTCGAAGACGGCTCTGCCGAACCCGTCCGTGACACCCGGTTCGGGTTCCAGGGCCTCACTGTCCCGCTCTTCCTCGAATACACGGCCCCCCGGCCCTCGTGCGGCCAGGAATACGGGCGGGGTGGGAAGGTCGTCCTGAAAGTCGTCCGATACGTCGATGTCCGGGACCAGTCGCCGCCAGGTGGCGACGACGGTCAGCACCACTTCGAGATCGAGATTCGGAAGGGGAACGTCGTCCAGATAGTCCCGTGCCTGCAAGCTCAGTATCGTCATCGCACACGCCCCAACGCGCAGCGGAGCCCCGAGACCTGATTTCACTGTCGACCGGGCCGGCAGGCTTGTCAAAACTTCCCGGTGCCGGGCCGCAGCCGTCGAGAATGCACGTCCTACACGTCGTCCCAGGCCATCGAGCTCATCCTCCAGCCGGCAGGCGTCCGGACGAACTGGGTGGTCTTGCGGCCGGCGCCCTCGAACCACTCGCCGTCGAGGAAGCCGGACTTGCGGTATTCGCTGAAGCGGTGCGCGATCGACCCGAAGATTTCGGTCCGCTCGGCGACCTCCCATTCGGAGAATTCCGTCAGCGTCCCGTCGGTGAGCATCTTCTGCCGGGGTTCGACGAACGCGTCGAGGTCGTGGACCACGGGCTCTCCCCCGATGTTCTTGATGATCGTGCCCTGTGGGATGAACAGCTCGCGGACGACGCCGACATTCGGACTGGTGCCACCTGTGTTGGTGAACGCGCCGAGGAAGGCGCGCATCAGCCGGTCGAGCTCGGCCTTGACGCCGGACGCGGGGGCGCCCCACTCGTCGGCGAGGACAGACCAGACCTCGCTGTCGTGCCGCGTGCCCCGGTACGGATAGCGCTGCCGCAGCACACCGTCGCGGGTCATGCCGAGCCGCCGCGCGGCCTCGATGCTGCGGGTGTTGCCCGCCGCGACCCACCATTCGACGCGGCTCATCCCGCGTTCCTCGAAGGCCCAGTCGATCAGCGTCCGGCACGCCCGGGTCACCAGCCCGCGGCCGGCCCCGTCCGCCTCCAGCCAGCAGCCGATCTCGCACACCCCGGAGGCGGCGTCGAACTTCGTGAACATGACGCCGCCGACCAGTGTGCCGTCCAGCCAGATCCCGTAGATCCGGGCGGTGTCCCCGGCCTGCCCGTCGGCGTACCGCTGGAGGACGGCGGTGGCGGAGGCGAGGTCGGTGCTGAGGGTCGCCCAGGGTATCCACGGGTCCACATGGGGCCGGGCGCGGTCGATGTGGGCGAGGAACTCCTGCGCGTGCCGGGGCTCGAGGGGGCGGAGCTGCGCGTTGTCGCCGAGCGGCAGTGCGAACACGGACACCTTCCAGGGCAGGGTGCGGAGGTGGGGGCAGAGGTACGTAACAAGCGTTCGGTATGTAAGGTAGCAGCATGCCTCCCGCACCCGGAGACCGTGAAGCCCGCCGCGAGGACGTGTCCCAGGCGGTGTGGCACGTGCTCGCCGACAAGGGGTTCGGCGGACTGACGCTGCGCGCCGTCGCCACCGCCATGGGCGTCTCGACCGGCATGCTCATGCACTACTTCCCGACCAAGCGGGCCTTGATCGCGCACGCCCTGGACCTGCTGGAGAAGCGCACCGCGGAGCGCCCCCGGCGCGAACGCCCCACCGAGGGCCTTGCCGCGCTGAGGGCCGTGCTGCTGGACATCCTGCCGCTGACGCCGGACGACACCGCCCGCAACCGCATCTGGGTCAGCTCCTGGGACCTGGCCCTCGCCGACGACGCTCTCGGCACGGACCAGGCCGACCGCTACGCGCGGCTGCGCTCAGCGATCCGGCCGCACCTCGAAGCCGCGCGCCGCCTCGGCGAGCTCCCCGCCGCGGCCGACCCGGAGCAACTCGCCGCCACCGCCGTCGCGTTCACCCACGGACTCGTCGTCCAGGCCCTCTTCGACCCCGGCCGGTTCCCCGAGGACGTGCAGACCGCCATGCTCGACGATTTCCTGGCCTCGATCGCGCTGCCCCGGGCCGACGCCGGCATCGGCGGTTCCGCTTCCTGACCGTCAGGACAGACCGCACCGGACCCCGGAGCGTCGCCCGACCGAGCACCGCCGCGGGATGTTCGAGCTGCTGCCCCGGAAGGGTGGCACCCTGCCGGCCGGCTCCCGGTGCACGCCCCCGGCACGCCCGCTCGCGCTCACCGCAGGAACCGCATCCACCTGCTCGAACACGGCCCGGCTAGGGTGGGCGCGACAGTACATCGTGAAGCGCACCGAGGAGCAGACGTGAGCGAGCCGGCGTCCATCGCCCTGCAGCAGGAGATCGCCCGGGAACTGGAGGTCTCCGAGACCTTCGAGGCCGAGCGGGAGATCGAGCGCCGGGTGGCCTTCCTCGCCGAGCGGCTGACCTCGACCGGTCTGCGCTCCCTGGTGCTCGGCATCAGCGGCGGCGTCGACTCCACCACCGCCGGCCGGCTGTGCCAGCTCGCCGTCGAGCGGGCCCGGGCCGCCGGGCACGAGGCGCGGTTCTACGCGATGCGGCTGCCCTACGGAATCCAGGCCGACGAGCACGACGCCCAGCTCGCGCTCTCGTTCATCCGGGCCGACCACCTGCTGACCGTGGACATCAAGCCCGCGAGCGACGCCGCACTCGAGGCCTCGGTGGCCGCCGGTGTCGGCTTCCGCGACGCCCACCACCAGGACTTCGTGCACGGCAACATCAAGGCCCGGCAGCGCATGATCGCCCAGTACGCGGTGGCCGGCGCCCACGACGGCCTGGTCGTCGGTACCGACCACGCCGCCGAGGCGGTCTCCGGCTTCTTCACCAAGTTCGGCGACGGCGCCGCCGACCTGGTGCCGCTGACGGGCCTGACCAAGCGCCGGGTGCGCGCCGTCGCGGACGCGCTGGGCGCACCCGCCGAGCTGGTGTGGAAGACCCCGACGGCCGACCTGGAGACCCTCGACCCGGGCAAGGCCGACGAGGACGCGCTCGGTGTCACCTACGACGACATCGACGACTTCCTGGAGGGCAAGCCGGTGGACGAGCGGGCCTTCGACACGATCGTCCGCCGCTACCGCCTCACCGACCACAAGCGTCAGCTGCCCATCGCTCCCTGATGTCCTGGATGTCCTGAGCCGGAGGCCCTCCGGCCATAGGCGCGGCAGAGGAGGCCGAAAATGCCTCATGAGGAACCTCGACAGCCAATGTTCGAGGTAAAGCCCGCCAAAAGGCCGGAGAGCCTCATCGGATGATCTAGAAAGTCACCCGGAACGCCGACCCGTAACGGCTTTGGATCATTGTTGCAGGTCAGAGCCATGCTCCTCGGCGGAGGCAAGGAAGTTCACCTTCCGGAAAAGACCCTCTCCGCCGGTCTTCCAGGTAAAGCAACCCTTATCTACGATACTCAGGGTGACGCTCTCTTTCGGCCAGCCAAACGGAGTCGAATCGGTCCCCTTCGCCCGCGCTCTCGCAACTCATGGTGATCACACGGCCCTCATCACCCCCACCGGTGAGGTCTCGTACCGCGAGCTCGCCGAGCACGTGACGGCCGTCGCCAGGCGCCTCGGCCCGCGGCGGCGTCTCGTGCTGCTCGCCGGCGCCAACACGGCCGACGCCCTCGTCGTCCACCTCGCAGCCCTGGCCGCCGGCCACCCCGTCCTCCTGGCACCGGACAGCGGCTCCGCGGTGGAATCGCTCGTCGCCGCGTACGACCCCGACGTGGTCGCGCTGCCCGCCGGCGACGGTACGTGGCACATCGACGAGCGGCGCGCCGGCTCGGCGCACGAGCTCCACCCCGACCTCGCGCTGCTGCTGAGCACCTCCGGATCGACGGGCTCCCCGAAACTCGTGCGCCTCTCCCACGACAACCTCCAGGCGAACGCGGAATCGATCAGCTCGTGCCTGGACATCCGCGGGGACGACCGGGCCGCCACGACGCTGCCCATGCACTACTGCTACGGCCTCTCGGTCGTCCACAGCCACCTCCTGCGCGGAGCGGGGCTGATCCTCACCGACCTCTCCGTCTCCGACCCCCGCTTCTGGGACCTCTTCCGCTCCGCGCGCGGCACGTCCTTCGCCGGGGTCCCGCACACCTTCGACCTACTCGACAGGGTCGGATTCGCCGCCATGCACCTGCCCCACCTGCGCTACGTCACCCAGGCGGGCGGCAGGCTGGCGCCCGAGCGCGTGGCCAGCTACGCGGACCTGGGCCGGCGGGCCGGTTGGGACCTGTTCGTGATGTACGGACAGACCGAGGCCACCGCCCGCATGGCCTACCTGCCGCCCGAACTCGTCTTCGCGCACCCGCGGTCGATCGGCGTCCCCGTCCCCGGCGGCTCCTTCCGCATCGAGCCCCTGCCCGGCGACCCGGCCGGCCCGGGCGCCGGCGAGCTGGTCTACCGCGGGCCGAACGTCATGCTGGGCTACGCCCGGACCCCGGCGGACCTGCGCCTGGGACGCACCGTCGACGAGCTGCGCACCGGGGACATCGCGCGGCGCACGGACAGCGGGCTGTACGAGGTGATCGGCCGGAGCAGCCGGTTCCTGAAGATCCTCGGCCTGCGCATCGATCCGCAGGCCGTCGAGTCGTCCCTGAAGCGGTGCGGCATCACCGCGTGCTGCACCGGCGACGACGAGCGGCTGATCGTGGCCGTCACCGGCGCCCCTCCCCGCGACCTCGCACACCTGCGGCGGCTGGCGGCGGGAGTGAGCGGATTGCCCGTCCACACCGTGCACGTACGCCACTTCGCCGAACTGCCGCGGCTCGCCACGGGCAAGCCCGACTACCGGGCCGTACGACAGCAGGCGCGGGCCCCCGAAGCCGAGGAGTCGTCAGCGACGGCGAACGAGGCGACGGCCATGACCGTGACCACGGCACTCTGCCGTGTCTACGCGGAGGTCCTCGGCCGGACCGACGTCACCGAGGACAGCACCTTCGTCGGCCTCGGCGGCGACTCCCTCTCCTACGTGGAGATGTCCCTGAGGATCGAGCGGACGCTGGGCCGCCTCCCCGCCGGCTGGCACACCCGGCCGATCCGCGACCTCCGGCCGACGACTCCCCTGCCCCGGCCCGGGTGCCGCCCGGCCGTGCGCCGCATCCGCACGCTGGAGACCGGAGTCGCCCTCCGTGCCGTCGCCATCGTCCTCATCGTCGGCTCCCACATACCCCTGTTCATCGTCCAGGGCGGGGCGCACGTGCTGCTGGGCATCGCCGGCTTCAACTTCGCCCGCTTCCACCTCACTTCCGCGCCGCGTCGCGAGCGCGTCCGGCACGCGTGGCACAGCATCGCGCGCATCGCCCTGCCGAGCGTCGCCTGGATCAGCTTCGTGGTCTTCCTCGGCCGGGGCTACGACCCCGAGAACGCCGTTCTGCTCAACAGTGTCATCGGCTCGCACGAAGGCCGGCAGGAGTGGCACTACTGGTTCGTCGAGGCCCTCGTCTACTTCCTGGTCGCCCTGGCCGTCTGCCTGGCCGTCCCGGCGCTGGACCGCACCGAGCGCCGGTTCCCGTTCGCCTTTCCCGCCGCCCTGATAGCGCTCGGGCTGGTCACCCGCTACAACCTGCCCGGGTTCGACCTGCGCGTCCCGCACATGACGCCGGTCGTCGTCTTCTGGCTCTTCGCCCTGGGCTGGGCCGCGGCCAAGGCGAGCACCGTACGGCACCGCCTGCTGGTGACCACGACGGTCCTGGCGTCCGTGCCGGGCCTCTTCCACTTCCCCGGCCAGGCCCAGCGGGAGGCCGTGGTCATCTGCGGCCTGCTCCTGCTGGTGTGGTTCCCGGTCCTGCCGAGCACCAGGACCCTCAACCGGGCGGCCGGCCTGCTGGCCGGCAGCTCGCTCTCCATCTACCTGACGCACTGGCAGGTCTACCCGTACCTCGAGGACCACTCGCCGATGCTGGCGCTGTGCGCCTCGCTCGTCATCGGCATCGCGTACGCCGCGGTGGCGACGCGTCTGATGCGCAGGCTGCCGTTCGCCCGCCGGGCGGCCGCGAAGGAGCCCCCGACGGGACCGGACGCCCCGGCCGCCCCGAGCACGAGCAGGACCCGGGGCGACCTCGGAGGGGCGCTGGCCGGGTAGACGGCGGCGCCGGTGCGCCCGGCTCCGTTCATCGGAACGGGGAGAACCGGTACGTCATACGCGGCCGGCCCCGCTGCGCCTTCCGGTCACGGCTGGGTCCTCTTGCCGTGCCCCTCGTCGCGCGTCCGCTCCTTCTCCCTGTCCTTCTCCCCTCGCTCGCCGCGCGCCCGCACCCCTTCCAGGGCCTCGTCGTCTGCAGTGCCGCCCCCGGTCCGGTAGCCCTCACGGGCGCTCGCCGTACCCGGCACGGAGCGCTCGCGCGCCTGGCTCTCCCGACCGGAATGAGCTCCCGGTCCGCTCTGGTCGCGGGGTGTCTTCCTGGGCTGCTGCCGGGCCATGTCGGCCACCTCCGTGGTCGTGGGCGTTCACCCGCCGCGCGGATGCGGCGGGCGCGCCCCGGGTACCCGGAACCCGGCAGGGCATGCGGTGGCGGCGGACCGTGGTCGGTCCTACCCGGCCTCTGCCGCCTCGATACGGTGCAGGGTCACCTCCGTGAGCCTCCCGTCGGCGGCACTGGCAGTCATGTACGTGCGGTAGGGCTGACGGCGCCGGTCGGTCGGTGAGCCGGGGTTCAGCAGGCGCAGGCCACCGGGGGCGGTGTTGTCCCAGGGGATGTGGCTGTGGCCGAAGACCAGGACATCGGTGGAGGGGAAGCGTTCGGCGCAGCGGTTCTCGCGGCCGCGGGCCGGGCCGGTCTCGTGGACGACCGTGAAGCGCAGCCCGCCGAGCTCGGCGTGCGCGGTCTCGGGCAGGCGGGCGCGCAGCTCGGGGCCGTCATTGTTGCCGTGGACGGCGATGAGGCGGCGGGCGCGGGCGGTGAACAGCTCCAGGGTGGCGGTGTCGGTCCAGTCGCCGGCGTGGAGGACGGCATCGGCGTCGGCGATCGCGTCCAGGAGGGGCGGCGGCAGTTTACGGGCCCGGGTGGGCAGGTGGGTGTCGGAGGTCAGCAGCAGCCGCATGGACCGCACTGTAACCCTCCGGGAGGCGGCCGGCCCCCCGGGCCCGCGCCGCACATCAGGTGAACGACCGCGCCCAGGTGCAGGCGCGCCTCAGTTGAGCAGTCCCGGACGGTGGGGGAAGCGGTGCTGCTCGATGGCCTCGGCGAAGGCGTCGGCCAGGGCCTCCGCCGGGGCGGTGCCGTCGCCGGTGAACACCCCGTAGTCCGGGGCCGACTCGCCCAGGACGACGTCCTCGGGCAGCCGCGCGGCCGTGAGCAGCCGGGTGCCTCCGCCGAGGACGGCCAGCGGCTTGCCGTGCCGGTACGCCTCCTCGACGAACCGCACGGCCGCGGGGTCGGCGGTCAGGACGGAGACCGCCCGGGCGCCGTCGGGGACGAGGACCGCGTCGTAGAGGACGGAGCCCATGGTCGGCAGGGCCCGGTCCACGTCGAGGGGTTCGCCGCCGGCGCCCTGGACGGTGCCGTCCTTGGCGGCCAGGACCTCGACGATCGCGCCCCGGTCGGTGAGCCGGTCCCGGACCGCCGTGACCTGCCCGGCGTCCGTGCCGTCGGCGGCCAGGACGGCGACCTTGCGCGTACGGATGCCCGTGCCGGTCAGGTTCTCCTGGCTCAGGGCGGGTGACGCGGCAGCGGTGCCGCCGCCGACCGGCGCCGGGGCGGGCAGGCCGAGGCCCTCGGCGACCCCGGCCGCCAGGTCCTGGCCGACGTGGGCGAGGTTGCCGGTCATCCGCTCGCGCACCTCGACCGCCCCGACCTTGCCCAGCTCGAAGCGGAACGCCTCGACGATGTGCCGCCGCTCCCAGTCGGCCATGCTGTTCCAGAACAGCGCGGCCTGGCTGTAGTGGTCCTTGAAGCTCTCGCTGCGCACCCGGATCTTGTCCCCGTCCACGCGCTCCGCGTAGTGCCGGAAGACCCCGGCGCCGCCGCCCGCGCCCGCGTGCGCGGGACAGCCGCCACCGAGCGAGTTCGGGAAGTAGCTGGTGCCCGGGTGGATGACCTGCTGGCCGAAGCCGTCGCGGTGGTTGTGGTGGACGTCCGCGATCGGCCGGTTGACGGGAAGCTGGCTGAAGTTCGGGCCGCCGAGGCGGATCAGCTGGGTGTCGAGGTAGGAGAAGTTGCGCCCCTGGAGCAGCGGGTCGTTGGTGAAGTCGATGCCCGGGACGACGTTCGCCGTGTGGAAGGCGACCTGCTCGGTCTCGGCGAAGAAGTTCTGCGGGTTGCGGTCGAGGACGAGACGGCCGACGGGCCGTACGGGCACCTGCTCCTCGGGGATGATCTTCGTGGCGTCGAGCAGGTCGAAGGCGAAGGCGAACTCGTCCTCCTCCGGTACGAGCTGGACGCCGAGCTCCCACTCCGGGTACTCGCCCGCCTCGATGGCGTCCCACAGGTCGCGGCGGTGGAAGTCGGGGTCGCGGCCGGCCGCGATCTGCGCCTCGTCCCACACGAGGGAGTGGACGCCGAGCCCGGGCTTCCAGTGGAACTTCACGAACGTGCCGCGCCCGTCGGCGGTGACGAAGCGGAAGGTGTGCACGCCGAAGCCCTGCATCATCCGGAAGCTGCGCGGGATGGCGCGGTCCGACATCAGCCACATCAGCATGTGGGTGGACTCGGGCTGGAGGGAGCAGAAGTCCCAGAAGGTGTCGTGCGCGGAGGCGCCGGTGGGCATCTCGTTCTGCGGCTCCATCTTCACCGCGTGCACGAAGTCGGGGAACTTGATGGCGTCCTGGATGAAGAACACCGGCATGTTGTTGCCGACGAGGTCGTAATTGCCCTCGCGCGTGTAGAACTTGGCGGCGAAGCCGCGGACGTCGCGGACGGTGTCGGCGGATCCGCGCGGCCCCTGCACGGTGGAGAAGCGGACGAACACCGGAGTGCGGCGGCCCGCCTCGGCCAGGAAGTCGGCGCAGGTGTACTCGCTGAGCGACTCGTACGATTCGAAGTAGCCGTAGGCGCCCGCGCCCCGGGCGTGCACGACCCGTTCGGGGATGCGCTCGTGATCGAAGTGCGTGAGCTTCTCGCGGTTGTGGAAGTCCTCCAGCAGGGTGGGGCCCCGGTGCCCGGCGCGCAGCGCGTTGTCGGTGTCGTCGACGCGCCCCCCTGGTCGGTGGTGAGCGCGTCGTGCCGGGGCGCGGCGCGGAACCGGTCCAGCTGCTGGTCCTTGGCGTCCGGGTCCGAGGAGCCTCGGCCTGACGCGGAGTGAGCGGGCACGCGCGTACGTCCTTCCTCGTCGTGCGGTTCTCTCGGGGCCGGCGTCGGCGGCGGCGCTCGCCCCCTCAGGCTGGCCCGCCTGCCCGGGGGCGGCAAGCCGAGACGGGCGGGACGGTTGCGCCGGGAATGCTCCAGGTTGCCCAGCCGGTGTCGCTGCCACCGGGCGGGATCGCGGCGTACTCGACGGCCTGCCAGGCCGTGGGCAGGACGTCGGGGGGCGGCGCCTTTGCTTCCCCAGGGCGGGGCGGGTAAACAGCCGGGGGAAACGACCCGGGCGAGCCGGGCAGCGGTGTTTGTATCCGGCACGTACGGCAAGGCGATGGGGAACACACCGCCACTGCGGAAGGGGCCCTCGTGGTCGCCGTCGCTCTGCTCCTGCCTCCTTTCCTGTTGTGCGTGGTGCTCGCGCTGGGCCGCTACGAGGAACGATTGCTGAGCAGTCCCGCGTCCGAACACCCCGTACAGCAGCCTCGGCGCCCCCTGCGGGCCGTGCCCGACCTCCCGTCCCCGGAACCTGCCCCGCCGGTGGACCGGGCGTCGCCTGCCGGCCCACCTGCCGAGGACAGCGGCAGGCGGGCCGCCTGAACACCGCCGCCTGTCCGGCCCCGAGCGGGGAGGGCCGGCCCCGGATGTCCGGAGCCGCATCCCAGCTCACCCCAGCTCAGCTCAGCAGCAGGGCCGCGTACTGGAATTCCTCCTCCACCCAGTGCCGACGGCACCGGAAGCCGAAGGATTCCACCTCCCCCAGCAGTTCGCCCAGCTCAAATTTGTGCAGCACGTCGTGGAAGAACGTCTCGTCCTTGGCGAAGTCGAGGGCCATGCCGAGCCGTGAGACCACCACCCGCTGGCGCCTGGTGCTGCGGATCTCGCCTCGCACCTGCCTGCGGGGCACGTCGTAGACCACGTCCGGTTCGAAGAAGGCGGGGTCGAAATCGGCCCCGTACTCCCTGTTGAGGTGAGCCAGGGTGTTGAGGGCGAACAAGCGGCGCACCGGCCGTTCCCCCGTGCATCCGGCCCGGTAGGCCCGGCGCACGGTGTCCACCGGCTGGAAGAGGTCGGCGCAGATCAGCACGTGGTCGCCCGGCCCGCAGCAGGCCCGCAAGGCGCGCAGGAAGCCGGATCGCTCGGGCGGCGTCAGACATCCGAAGGTGCTGCCGAGCATCGCCATGAGGCGTCCCGTCCCACCGCCTCGGAGCCACGGCAGGGCGGTGGCGAAGTCACCGTGCACCAGGATGATGCGGGCCGCCGGCCACCGGGCCCCGAGACGGCGGGCGGCAACCCGCATCGGTTCGAGGCTCACGTCGATCCCCGTGTACGCGCCGAGGAGCCCGTTCGTCTCCATGGCCGCCAGCAGGATCTCCGACTTCTCCGCGCTGCCGGCCCCGAGGTCCACGAGTTCGGTGGCGCCCGACAGACGCACCATCTCGGCTCCGTGGTCACGCAGCAGCCTGCGTTCCGAGCGGGGAGGGTAGTAGGCGGGCAGGCGGCTGATCTCCTCGAACAGCTGTGAGCCCACCGTGTCGTAACCGTAGCGGTGCGGGATCCGGCGAGGCCTCTCGGCGAGGCCCGCCCGCAGTTCGTCCTCCTCGCCACCGGCCGGCACCGAGTCCGGTGCGAGAGCGACCTCGACGACACCGGACCCGGGACGCTCCACGCTCATCCACCGCTCCTGGGTCTCGGGCCACCGGCCTTCGTTCCTTCCTATCACCGCGCCCACGGCATCGCTTGTGCAGGCGAGCCGGGCAGCGGACATCCGGATACCGCGGCGCCGCAGCCGGACGCTCTCACCGGCGGTGACCCGGGGCCGGTTCTCCGGCCGATTCGGCCTTCCCGGTGATTTCGGCCTTCCGGGTGATCGCGTGGGGTGGGTGACACGACGACGGGCGTCCGTCGGCCGGGCGGGGCCGGACTGCCCGGCAACGCACTCAGCCTCGGCCCGCGCGCGGGCGCGCCCGGACTCGCGCAGGTGCGTTCCGCCCGGCCGGGCGGAACGATGGGCCCATGCAGCGGTCACAGCAGGTGCGGGTGCGCAGGGTCTACGACGCGCCCGAGGAGGCCGACGGGAGCCGGGTGCTCGTCGACCGCATCTGGCCGCGTGGCCTGAGCAAGGACGCTGCCGCACTCGACGAGTGGTGCAAGGACGTCGCGCCCTCCACCGAGCTGCGCAAGTGGTACGGGCACGACCCCGACCGCTTCGAGGAGTTCACCCGCCGATACCACTCCGAACTGGACGACACGGCCCACGCGACGGCCCTCCAGCACCTCAAGGACCTGGCCCGGCACGGCACCGTCACCCTTCTCACCGCGACGAAGGACCGCGATATCAGCGCTGCAGCAGTCCTCCAGGAGCTCCTGACGCGGGGCTGACGCCCGCCCGGCCGCCGACGCACGCGGCGGGCGTCCGCGCGGCGGGCAGCAGCAACAAGCCCTCCGGCCCCCGACGGCGAGTCGCCGGGGGCCGGAGGGCCGCACCGCTTCGTTCCGTCAGACCCGGTCGGCCGCGATGAGCAGGTACTGGAAGCTGCCGTCCTTGTACGCGGTCAGGAAGGCCTTCTCGATGCCCGTGGCCAGGGGCGACTGGGCGCGCAGCTCCCAGTACGGGATGGTGGCCTCGGTCAGGTCCACGACGGCGGCCGGGACGAGGCGGTTCTTCGCCATCTCCTTGAAGTAGCTGCTCCGCGGGTGGATGTCACAGATGTAGTGGGCGTTGATCTCGCTGACGGCCCGGGACGGCAGCCCGTAGGCGTCGTTGTAGCAGCCGGTGATGGTCACGTACCGTCCGCCGTGGCTCAGCATCCGGGCGTACTCGGGGAACAGCTGGGACAGGTCGACGTACATGGTGCTCTCGTTGTTCCAGATGGCCCGGAAGCGGCCCGTCCCGAAGCCCGTGTCCAGCATGTTCTTCAGGTGGAAGCGCACCTTGTCGGCCACGCCGTGCTTGCCGGCCTGCTCATTGGCGAACGCCACCTGGGTCTCGGAGATGGAGACCCCGTCGACGTGGCAGCCGAACCGCTGGTTGGCGACGAGGCTGCTGCCGCCGCGGCCCGACCCGGAGTCCAGCAGGTGGTCGTCGGGGCCGATGGGACCCAGGTGGCTCAGCAGCAGATCCGCCTGGGCGCACTCCAGGCGGTGCAGTTCGGCGGTGACCCGCTCGTCGCGGGTCTCCTCGGGGCCTTCCAGGACCGACCAGTCGGCCTCGCCGATTCCGTAGTGGTGGTGGTAGATGCCGTCCACTTCGCCGAGGCGGAGGTTGACCGGGTTCTTCTCCCGGTTCCAGTACTCGGCGACGGACCGCTGGTAAGCGCTGGCGAGAACCGGGGCGTGGGTCTCCTGAATGGTCACCGTGTCTTCTCTTTCCGATAGCTGATGAACTGATATGGGTTCACTGGTTCGTTGCAGGGGCTCACTGGGACGACATGCCGTGGTATCGGGGGCTCGTGGCGTGCCACTCCTTGCTGCCGCCCATCCAGGCCCACAGCCCCGCGAGGTAGCGCCGCAGATCAGGGGAGCCGGCCACGCTCAGGACGGCGCACTCGGCCTCCACGGTGTGCATGAGCTCGTCGTGGATGCACGCCGCGCGGTCGACGGCTTCCTGCAGCGAGCAGTTGTCCTCGGCGGCGATGAGGTTGGGTAGGTTGGTGTCGGTGGGGTCTTCCTTGCCCATCGAATACAGGTCGTTGAGCAGCACATTGGCCGTGCCGGCGTACAGATAGGTACGGCGCACGCGCGCGTCGGCGAACTCCGCGGCCGGGAGTTCGTAGCCGCCGACCGGGTCGATCAGGACCATGCACGGGTAGAAGGCGTTCTCGTAGCGGTGCAGCATGTACTCCCACACGGCGGGGGTACGCCCGGAGCTGCGCCACTCCGCCTCCTGGTTGTAGCCCACGAACATCACGGCCAGTTCGTGGCGCAGCCGCGCGACCTGGGTGGGGCTCGCGATCCCCGCCAGGTGGTCGAGACAGGAGCGGAAGGCGCGCAGGACCGGCTCCTTCCGGACGAGGTTCTCGAACTCCGCCAGGTAGCGGGCCGGGAGCCGGACGGGGTCGACGACGGCGTGGGCCATGGCCAGGCGGGAACCGATCAGCTCCGGTGTGGTGTCCTCCCCCTCGTCGACCCAGTGGTCGTCCACGGCCCACTCGGCCAGTCCGCAGCGGGCGGCGGTGAGGATGCGCTCGGGATCGTCGGTGTCGGGGTGGGCGAGCATGAACAGCCGCCCGAAGTTGTGGGACCGCAGCCGTTCCAGGCGGCCCTGGAAGATCCCGATCTCCTCCGCCCACTCGACCAGCCGGTTGTTCACCTCTTCGCCGAGGGCCGGGTCGTCCCGCTCGGCGTCCGGGCAGTAGAGCGGCGGTACGCGAACGGAAGACCCCTCCGAGCGCCCGTCTCCGGCCTGGGCTTCGGTGGGCTTGGTGCCGGTGGGCTGCGTAGGCGCCGATGCACCGGGGCTTGCGGAAACCTGCCGCCCGTCTCCCCCCGGCGGAGTGAGGTCCGTACGGAACAGGCGGGCCGCCGACGTACCCAGCCCCGTCGGTCCGGTGAGGAGCCCGTGCAGCGCGTCCGCCGCAGCCGGTGCCGTGGCGCCGGGTGCGAGATCGTGCGGGCGGAGAGCGCTGCGCGCACCCGCCTTGAGCGGAGAAGCGCCGTCGAGCTGGGGCATCCGGGGTTCCCTTCGCTACGCGAGCAGGCATCGTGAACGGCGGTCCGTGACACCCGGGTTCCGGGTCACGGCACCCGGCCGACGATGCGCGCGGCGCTGACCGCAGGCACCGCTGGTCACCGTTCGCCACCCCGACCAGGCCATGCAGCAGAGTGGCCGATCAACCGGCGACCGCACAGCAGAAGCAGCGCAAGTTCATCCGTATGTAGCTGTGTATGTTTATCCGCTCGGCCGGTGGCGCAGATTCGACAGAAGGCCCCGAGGTCTCGGGCAGACCGAGCGGAAGGGGCGAGCGTCGAGCTCACCGCCTCCGCCATTGGTGGTCGGGCAGGAAGCGCACGTCGTACTGCTCGGGGACGGTGGCGAATTTGCCGGGCCCGGGGACGACGGGCCGGTGCGGCAGACCCAGCTCTTCTGCGGGCGCGCCGAGGTTTTCGAAGAACCGCTCGAAGGTGCCGCCGGGCCCGGCGGCGACGCCGACGACCTGGCTGTGGTGGCGCTCCATGCGGTAGGCGTGCGGGCAGTTCTTGGGCACGAAGCCGAAGTCGCCGGGGGTCAGCAGCTTCTCCTGCTGGTTGCCCTCCGTGTCCTCGACGAAGAGCCGTACGGCGCCCTGGGTGATGTAGAAGACCTCGTGGGTGTCGGGGTGAAGGTGAGCGGGGATGAGGTCGCCCTTGGGGCCTTCGACGGTGAAGAAGTTGAAGGTGTTCTCGGTCTGCTCGCCGCCGGCGTAGATGGTGATCAGGTCACCGAACAGGTGGGCGCGGTCCCCCTCGCCCTTCTCGATGAAGTAGGGCTTGCCCGGGTCGGCGGGTATGCGCGAGGCGGACCGGTAGCGGGTGGCGTACTCGATGGTCATGGGGGCTCCTTCGAACGGCCTCAGGAATGTCAGGCAGCCTGACATGAGAGAGTGTCGGCAGGCAAGCCGACCGTGAGGAACCCATGCAGTCCACCCGCCGCACCCTCCCCCAGCTGTTCAGCGACGCCCGGCGCTGGTTCGAGGAAGGGCTGCTGTCGGCCATGGAGGCGGCCGGCACCACACCGGTGTCCCCGACGCAGGTACAGCTCTTCGCCGTGCTGGACGAGGACGGCACCACGGCGTCCGAGCTGGCCCGGCGCATGGGCGTCACCCGGCAGACCGCGCACCAGGCCGTGCAGGGCCTGATCGCCGCCGGGCTCCTCGAGCAGGCCCCCGACCCCGCCTCCGCCCGGCAGCGGCTGATCCGGCGCACGGAGGAAGGGGAACGCGCACACCATCAGGCCGGCGTCATCCTCGAACGGCTGGAGGAGGAGCTCGCCGAGCGGATCGGCCGGGAGTCGTTCGACGCACTGAGGTCCGCACTGGAAGCGGCGTGGGGGCGGCCCCCTTCTCCGAGCTCGTGAACCTGCAGGATCGGCTCCGGCTTCCGGCACGCGGCTGAAAAGAATCGCCGCCAGGAGAGCGCTGGACGAGCAGAGGCTCCTGGTGCACCTGCTGCCCCATGGCCATTTTGCGCGCTCGCGCCCGGACCCGGAGACACGGCAGATTGAGCGGCGGCACGCAGGACGGGCCCACCGCCGACCGGCCGTTGCCCTCCCCTGCCCCCTTATCGAGGTCGCCACCTCTCACGCAGAAGCGAAGGAGACGGGAACGTGACGAAGGGCCAGGAATCGTTCTCAAGCACCATCGACCAGCTCCTCGAGAAAATCCACATCTGGTACGCCGAGAACCATGACGGCTTCAGGGATCAGTACGACGCGGCGGTCGAGCACGCGCAGCCGTGCCCGGTCCCCAAGCGCGACCCCGTGTACTGCGACTGGCGGGACCAGGACATCAAGTTCCTGTGTCAGTTCTTCAGGGACTGGTACGACTGGCAGGTGAACGGGTCGGGGGTCGACAACGGGCTGACCTACATCGAGAAGTTCAGCTGGATCAACTACGGCGACAACAAGCCCGGCATGGACTTCGTGTCCAAGGGTCCGGGTAGCCGGGTGATCGCCGACTTCACGCACCTGCAGGGCCTGCAGATGGACTCGCAGGACTCGAAGGAAACCATCAAGAGGTGGGTCAAACAGCTCGGTCCGAAGCGCATGGACGACTACGTGATCGAGGACTGGGAGAACTTCAACGAGTTCTTCATCCGGAAGATCAAGGAGGGCCGGCGCCCGATCGACGCCAAGGACGACCAGACCGTGGTGGTCGCCCCGGCCGACTGCGTCATCAACATGATCGTCGATGAGCTGGGCGAGCTCACGCAGATCCCCGTCAAGAACGTGACCATGAACGTCAGTCAACTGCTCGACGGCTCCCCGTACGCGGGGCATTTCATCGGCGGTACGGCGGTGTCGTGCATCCTGATGCCCGACAGCTACCACTGGTACCACACCCCGGTGGCGGGTGAGGTGGTAGAGGCCCGCGACGACATCGGCGGTGCGTACTACGGGATCCGGAACTTCCCCCACCTGCTGGACAAGGGCAACGTCGGCTACGGCTACGACTACAGCGACTTCCTCGACTTCCGCCGCGGATACGTCATCATCAAGACGCTGTACCTGGATCCCGACGGGGGGCCGGACGAAGAAGGGTACGTCGCGCAGGTACCCGTCGGCCTCAACTCGATCGCGTCCGTGAATTTCCTGGACAAGTTCAGGGGCGAGATGCCGGTCCCGGTGGAAAAGGGCGAGCAGGTCGGGAACTTCAAGTACGGCGGGTCGCTGAACATCCTGCTGTTCCAGAAGGGCCGGTTCCCCGCGGTGCAACTGCTCCAGGGACAGCGCATCGGAGTCCTGGAGGAGCCGGCACGGACGACCAAGCGGTTCCGCCGCTCCCCTCAAACGCAGCCCAGGTCGCAACGTCCCCTGACTCCCTGACCCAGCTGCCGAACGGAGGACGAACCATGTCCGCGGACGACCTCGTCGCCTCGATTCCGGCGAACATCCCCAACACCCAGCGCATCGACTTCTCCACCAAGGACACCAAGAAGGCCCGCTCCTACGCCGGGCACGTGCACATCGACAGCACGGAGCACCCGGGCACCCAGAACCACCTGTTCTACTGGTTCTTCGAGAGCCAGACCTGCAATCCCAACGTCGCGGTCCCCGACCAGCAGGCGCTGATCAGCCGGACGCCGCTGCTGATCTGGCTCAACGGCGGGCCCGGCGCCTCCTCCCTGCTGGGGCTGTTCCTGGAGAACGGGCCGCTGTCCATCGGCGACGATGCCGCCGGGACGATATCGGTGAGCCCCGACTCCTGGAACCAGGAAGCGCACGTCGTCTTCTGGGACCAGCCTCTCGGCACCGGATACAGCTACTCCGACGTCGGGGAATACGTTCATGACGAGAAGGCCCTCAGCCGGATGTTCTGGGAGGGCCTGCAAAAGTTCTTCAGCGCGCACCCGGAGTACGCGGAATGCCCGCTCTACGTCTGCGGTGAGAGCTACGCCGGCAAGTACGTGCCGGCGATCGCCATGGAGATCGACGAGCGCAACCGCCACGAGGCGGCCGGGCGGCGGATCAACCTCAAGGGGATCGCCGTCGGCAACGGCTGGATCAAGCCCGAGGTGTCGCTCCGCGCCCTGATCGACTACGCCTACACGACCGGCTTCCTCGGCATCGGCCAGAAGGAATCCCTGTACAAGGCCCACGACGCCTTCCAGGACGCCCTCGATGCGGGAAAGCTGAAGAAGGCCACCAAGCTCGGCAATGAACTGGTGGCCACGACCCTGTCGTACGGAGGGAACTTCGACCTCTACGACGTGCGCCGCTGGGACGACTTGCCCATGGGGGCGCTGCGGGCCTATCTGGAAAGCGAGGAGGTGAAGAAGTCCCTGCACGTTCCGGCGGACGTCACCTGGCAGTGCGCCGACAACGACGGCCCGGTGGCCGAATGGCTGGTCAAGGACAACATGGTGGACTGCTCCTGGCGGTACGCCAAAATCATCGACGAGGGCTACAAGACCCTGCTCTACACCGGGAACTTCGACACCGCCTGCGGGTATCGCAGCACCGAGGAGATCCTGGATCACCTCATGGAGCAGAAGGGCGAGCACGAACACGCGGAGTGGCGCAACGCTCCCCGGCTGATCTGGACACAGGCGCAGGGAAACCCGAAGGGTTTCGTCCGCCGTCACGGGAACCTGACGCAGGTCGGTGTGCCCGGTTCCGGGCACCAAGTGCCCGCGTTCCAGCCACAGATCTGCCGGGAGATGCTCTACAACTGGCTCTTCGACCGCCCCTTCCCCGGCTACGACCCGCAGCAGCAGCGCAAACACGGCAACGGCAACGCCGGTCTGCGTAAAGCCTGAACGCTTCCGGGAGGGGAGGGAGACCGGCTGCCGGGCGTGCGTACGGGCTTCGGCTCGCGCCCGTCAGCCGGTCCCCGTCTTCCACGGGCCGTACAGAACCGCACCCGCGGCCGTGTCCTCCCCGGCGATGTGGGTGCGGATCGCCATGAGGTAGTCGTCACGTGAACCGGTCTGTCGGTGAGGGCGAGGAGGAGCAGCCATGGACATCCCCGGTCCCGAGCCCGGGGCGGACGGTGGCGTCGGTGCCGTCGCGGCCGCGGGCGGTCTGCATCGCTACCAGTTGCAGCTGCACGCCGCGTATGGGCCCGTCGTGCGCTTCCAGCTTCCGGGGGCGCAGGCCGCCGTATCCGTCGCCGACCCCGTGCTGCTGGAGGCCACCGCTCACATCGACAAGCGGCCGGAGCGGCTGTTCGAGTTCCTGGCGCCGTTGTTCGAGACGGGCAATCTGCAGGTGATGCCGGCCGACGAGCACGGGCCGTGGCGGCGCCTGCTCCTGTCGGTGCTGGCCGGCCGGCCTTCCCACGAGCGGCACTTCGCGCGGTTCACCACGCTCGCGACGGAGCTCGCGGACCGCTGGGCCGAGCAGGCTGCGCACGTCGGCCCGGCCGACCGGGCCAGCCACGAGCCCGTCGAGCTGCAGAAGGATCTCACCGCGCTGTCCCTGCGGATGATCTGCGAGTACGCGCTGGGAGGCGAGGTCGCCGATCCCGGCAGGGTCGTGGCCGCCTTCGAGGACGTGCTCACCGAGCACTTGGGGAAGCTCTACGAGGTTCCCGCGCCCGCCACACGGGAGGAACGGGCCGAGCGGGCGCAGGCGGCCCTCGCCTTTCTGCGGGCGACGGTCGACCAGGTCGTCGCGGCACATCGCTCCGGCGACCGCGCCGACAGGAGCGATCTGATCGGGGCGCTCGTCGAGGCCGGGGAGCGCCCCGCGCGGATCCGCGACACCGTCATGGTGATGATGCTGGCCGCCCACCACACGACCGGGGTGGCCGTTTCGTGGACCCTGCATCTGCTGGGCCGCCACCCCGTCGTCGCCGAACGCGTCGGCGAGGAGCTGGACCGCGTGCTCGGCGACCGCGCGGCGCCCGAGTACGCCGATCTGCGACGGCTCACATACCTGGACATGGTCCTCAAGGAGTCGATGCGGCTCTTCCCGCCCGGGCCCTACGGCGCGCGCGAGACGACCGGGACCCTCTTCCTGGGCGAGCGGGGCGAGTACGAGATCCCGGCCGGCACGACGGTCTTCTATCCGATCTGGGCCGTCCATATGAACCCCGATCACTGGCCCGAGCCCGAGAAGTTCGTACCCGAGCGGTTCACCCCGGAGGAGACGGCCGCGCGGCCCCGGCTGGCCTACATCCCCTTCGGCATCGGGCCCCGCAGCTGCGAGGGCGCCGCCCTGGCCGTGATCGAGGCCGAGCTCGTACTGGCCGTACTCCTCAAGCGCTTCCGCTTCCGGCCCGTTCCGGAGCACGAGGTGACGCCGATCGAACGGTTCGTGCTATGGGCGGCCGACGACATCCGCATGACCGTGAGCCTGCGGGTCCCGGAGTAGCCGGGGCGGGGTCAGCGCCGGGCGAGCCGGGGAAGGAGGGCCTCGGCGTTGCCGCGGTTGACGGCGTGGAGTTGCCCGGGTGCCCAGTGCGGGTGGCTGTCCAGCGCCGCGTCGTAGCCGGTGCCCCATTCCTCGGGGACCATGGGGAAGTCGCTGCCGTACAGCACGTGCCCGGGCTCCGCGAAGGCCAGGAGCGAGGGCAGCGAGGCCGGGCCGGCCGCGAAGGCGGTGTCGAAGTAGAAGCGGCGCAGGTCGGCCAGGACGTCCTCGGGGGTGGTGCCGGGTCGCAGCCGCCCCGCGGCGGCGAACCGGTCGGCCGCGTAGGGCAGGAAGCCTCCGGCGTGCGGCAGGATCATCCTGATCCGCGGGTAGCGGCGCGGAACCCCGTTGACGGCCAGGTGCAGTGCGGTGCGGGTGGTGTCGTAGGGGAAGTCCACGAGCGGGCCGGGCAGGTCGGGGAGCGCGGCGCCCGGCGGCGCGGTGGGGTGGATCAGGACGACCGCGGCGCGTGCGTCCAGTGCGGCCCAGAGCGGCTCGAACAGCGGGTCGCCGAGGTACCGGCCGTGGGCGTTGGAGAGCACCATCACCCCGTCGGCGTCCAGCTCGTCGAGGGCGTGCGCGGCCTCGGCGAGCGCGCCGTCCACGTCGGGCAGGGGGAGGACGGCGAAGTGCCCGAACCGGTCGGGCCGGTCCTTGACCAGCTCCGCGGTGTACTCGTTGACCGTACGGGCCGTGGCGCGGGCCCCTTCGGGGTCGTCCGGTGCCCCGACCGGGGCGGCGAACGACAGCACGCCGGCGGCGATCGACCGCCGGTCCATCATGGCGATCGCGCTCTGCACGTCCCAGACCGGCGCGGGCCAGCCGAAGGCGGAGGCGCGGCCGGAGATCGCGCGGCGTTGCTCCGGTGGGATCAGATGCTGGTGGACGTCGATGCGTACGGGATCCGTCATGCTTCTCCGAACCTCCTCGTCATGTCTTTCCGAACCTCCTCGAATTCCCCACCCGTCTTCCGCGTCATCCCCGCCTTCCGCGTCTTCGGCACTTCAGGGGCGCACGCCGATCGTTCACCACCAAGGCGTACGCCCTGGTAGCTCGCGTACGACCGTGCCTGAATTACGCATCCATGAGCATTGCTTGGGCAGTCTTTGACCCGCCTCCGTAAGGTAATGTATTGGCAAAGGGGTGGCTGTACCCGCCGAGTCCGGCCCGGCCGTGGACGCCCCGGTTCCCGGTGCTTTCGCCACGAGCGGCAACCCCACAAGGGCAGCCCTCTCCGCCTCCGGGACCGGCGCGACCGCGATGTGTGCTGCGCCGGCCGCCGTGCCCCTTCGCACCACCACCGACACCCGGCATCCAGTGCTGACCTTGAACACCGCGTCCCCGGCATGCCCGCGGCCGCAGGAGAAAGGCCATCATGAAGTCCCTTGCAGACAACGCCCGGTCCTTCACTACGCACGTGGCGGAGCGCGCCGACGAGTTCCGCGCCCTCGAAGCCGGCCAGTACCCGCAGGCACTGTTCATCACCTGCTCCGACTCCCGCGTCGTGCCCGCCCTGATCACGGGCGCACGGCCGGGCGAATTGTTCGAGCTTCGGACGGCGGGCAACATCGTGCCCGAGTACCGCAGCGACCATCCGACCGGCGAGACGGCCACCATCGAGTACGCGGTCCGCGTCCTGGGCGTCAGCGACATCGTGGTGTGCGGGCACTCCCACTGCGGCGCGGTCAGCGCCCTGGTGCGAGGTGACGACCTCTCCCGCGCGCCGGCCGTGCGCGGCTGGCTGGAGCGGGCCGCACCGCCGCCCGGGCCGGCGATGCCCGACTCCCCCGACCTGGCGGAAGCGGTCCAGCAGCACGCCATGGCGCAGGTGGAACGGCTCTACGCACATCCGTGCGTGGCGGAGCGGACGGAGGACGGCACGCTGTCGGTGCACGCCTGGTACTACGAGGTGCACACCGGCGCGGTCAGGGCGCACCGGGCCGACCCGACGACCGGGGACCAGTGGTTCCGGCCACTGTGAACGCCGGGCACGGCGCCGGGCCCGATGGGTCCGGCGGAGCAGGAAGGAAATCACAGTGTTCGACCTCAAAGCAGAGGCAGACATGCGCATGTTCTCGGACCGGCTGGCGGCGGACCTGGCCCGGCTGAGGCGCAGCAAGGAGGGCGAGGGAACGGAGGAGGCGAGCGAGGAGACGGAGGAAGCGAAGGGAGACGACGACACGGCTCCCTCGGCAGACGCGGCTTCCTCCGCAGACGCGGCTCCCTCGGCAGACACAGTTTCCTCAGCGGACACGCCTGCCCCGGCGCCCGACGAGCCCCAGGAGCCCGGCGACGACGTCGGCGAAGGTCAACCGCCCGAGGAGAGCGGCGTGAGGTGAAGTCCCGGCGGCCGCCCGTACACCGGCCCGGCCGCCGGGTCACCGGTCTCCCTCACTCGTTCGGCATGCCGAGCGGCGGAACAACACCGAGCTGTTGCAGGAAGCGCAGGACGTCCTTGTCGGACCACTTCTCGGCCAGCTTGCCGTTCTCGATGCGGTGGATGACCGTCGCCGTGATCTCCAGCTCGTTGCCGGTGGCGGGGATGCCCGGAAGGTCGCCCTCGTGGGTGCCGCGGCACAGCAACCGCGTGGCGACCTTGTCGCCCTCCGCCACCTGGTCCTGGATCTCGTGCGTGCCCGGGGTCGCCTCCCAGAAGACCTGGAAGATCTGCTTCAGCCCCTCGAGGCCCGTGCCGAAACCCGGGAAGGGCGGTGGAGAGTGGTCCAGATAGTCCTCCGCCACGAGTTCGTCGAAGGCGTCGACGTCACCGTTGTCGATCGCGGCGTAGAAGCGGCGGACGAGCTGCTTGTTCTCTTCGATGAGCACCCGTGCAGTGTCACCAGCCGAGCCGTGTCCTCCGGAGATGACGCGCCCTGCCCCTGCCAAGGATCACTCCTCCGGCATGCCGGGCGGTGACGGCGTGGCAGCCGTGCACGGCCCCACCCCACCGCCGTGGCCTTCCTGGGTGCCAGCAATGATGCCTCCATGGCAACAGACCTCAAGCTCTTCGCCGACTACTTCCAGATCCACCTCCTGGACGACGAGTCCGACGGCGACCTCAGTGACGTGTGGACCGAGCAGACCGTCCTGGACGGCCTCGGTGTCACCGAGGACGCCCTGGCCATCGGCACCGCCGTCAACGTCAACGTGGCAGTCAGCGTCCACGTCCTCGCGGCGCAGCCGGACGACGACGGCGGCGACGACGACTACGACCACATCGTCGAGGCGAGCCTCAACCTGGCCTCGGGACGCCTCGTCGTGCTGGGCTGCACCGACTACTACCCCGACGCGACACGCTTCGACATGCCCGCCGGGTGGACCCGCATACGGGCTTCCCGGCGGAACCTGGCCGCGGCCGTCCTCGCGGACATCGACTCGGACAACGCACCCGAGACCACCGAGCAGCTGCGACTGCAGGCCTGGCCGGCGCCGTACTCCGAGCCGCGCATCATCAAACGATGGGTGCAGCCCGCTGCGTAACCGTACGCCTGTGACATGCACGCCCGCTGACGGGGAGACAGCGGTCCGCGCTCGTGTTCTGTGCGAGCGGTCGGAAGCGGCCCGGCCTGCGGACAGCGGGACGGGCATTCACGGCAAGGGCCGGGCATTGCTGGAAACGGCCGGGCGTTCACTTGATCAGGCGAAGGCGATCCCAGAAGCCGGCTCCATCAGGAGCCGTCTTCTGCCACTCTCTGGTGCCCATGATCTCCATGGATTCCGCGAACCGGCGTAAGCCCGAACGGCGGCGCCTGCGTACTGCCTTGGCTGTTGCGGGGTTGCTGTGCGCCGTAGCCGCGTGCGGCAGCAAGGGTGAGCACCCCGAGAGCGTACGGACGACGAAGCCGACGGCCCCGGCCGGGTCCTTGCCGATGACCCCCACCACCACGTTCCAGGGCGCCTGGCCCTCCACGTTCGGCGAAGGCGACGTCGCCGACATGGTGGCACTGGGCGCCCACCTCGCCTACGCCTATGACCGGGACGACGTCGGCATCACCGCCTACGGGCTCGACTCCGGTGAGCCCGTCTGGCACACAGCCGTACCGAACGGCGACACCGTCGCCCAAGCGCCCCGCCTGGTCGGCGACAAGGTGATCGGCGCCTTCGCCACCACGGAACAGGGCAGCGGCACTTACGCCGACCGGCGCGGAATCACCGTCGTCGCGCTGGACGCCCGCACCGGCAGGAGCCTGTGGTCGCGCGAGATCCCCGGCGGCAAGGACGTGCCGGCCGAGGCAGCCCCTCATGTGGTCGGCGCCGACACCCGGCACGTACTCGTCGCCTCGTACGAGCAGGGATATGCGCAGACTCCTCCCCTGTCCGCCCTGCTCGACACCCGAACCGGCCAAGTCATCTGGACCGACGCCGACTTCAAGGGAGTGGACCTGGAACAGTCGGTGGCCGTCGGCGTGCGCGGCGACGGCGACTTCGCGGGCAAGGCCACCTCTGACGGCGACCAGCTGTGGAAGCGAAACCTCCGACTGGGCGACGCCCTGACGTCGGACCCCGGCCCCGGACTGACCTGGGCCGACGGAACCACGGCCGGCGGCACCCTGCTGATCGACCCCGTAACCGGCACGACCCGCCTGGACTCGGGCGACGCCTCCCTGTACAGGTGCCACTACGACGGCTGGAACACGACGGTCTGCGCCGGAGCCGACGGTTCCGGCGAGGCGGCCGCGTGGGCCGTGGACGTGCACACCGCCCGCGTCCTGTGGCGCCTGCCCGACGAGACGGCCGACCGCACGGCCCCCGAGATCACTTCGGCGTGGCACGGGGTGGTCTACGCCCAGGCCGATCAGGCCATGACCCTGGACGCCCGCACGGGCAGCGACCTGCGTACGGACATCGGTCCGGTCTCCCCTTCGCTGGTCAACGACCGCTACGGGCTGGTCTACGATCCCCTGGCCCGGGCGATCGACGTCTACCGGGCCAACGGGGCCGCTGCCTCCGGCTGAGCGCATGGGGCCATGACGGGACGATGGGGCGACGGAACGACGGAACGGCGTGCCGTGTGCCTACCGCCGCCTACCGCGTCACCGCCGATTGATGCCGACTTGATCGACCCCGACGTATCCTCCGTGGTTCTCGTCGTCGGTGCCCCAGATCGCCGACCCCCTGGGCAGGAAGGCGATGGCTTCGATCTTGCGGTTGTCCTGCCGGGTGAACTTGCGCAGAGCGGAGAGGTTCTTCGTGTCCCTGAGGTTCAGTCCGGCCCGGCGGGGGCCGTTCGCGGACAGCCGTCCCGCCTTGTAGACCGCCGAGCTGAACGGTCCGTCGTCCACGTTGGGGTCGGAGGCCGAGGACACCAGCACCGTCCCGTCGGCCAGGATCTTGAGGTCGCTGATGTGCCGTACCTCGTCCTGGTTGGGGAATGGCACGGCGAACTCCCTCCGGACGGTTGGTGTGCCGATGCGGAGCCCGTTCCGGTCGACGGCTGCCGGGGCGGCGCGCACCACGGCCTTTTCGCTGCCCTTGCCCCGTGTGGCCCACACCGCGAACAGGCCGCCGCCCGAAGGACGGCGCCAGAGAGCGAAGCTCTCGTAGTTGTCCCCCTGGGCCTTGCCGGGAAGTCCGACGGGACTGCCGTGGACCGTCGCCGTCTTCCCCTTCACGACGACCTCGTACGCCGTGCCCCGGCTGGCCAGTGCGATGTAGTGGCCCGGCCTGCCCGGCACCGCGTCGATGGCTTCCAGGTCCTCGGGCAGGGATCCGCGCCAGGTGAGCTCTTTCGTGACCGGTTCCTTGCCGGGCCGCAGCCGTACGGTGGCCACCCGGCTCTCACCCGGCTTCTTGTTGTCCCGGACCACGACCAAGTCGGCCGACCCTCGGCCATCCGGCCGGCTCCTGGCCACCGCCATGCCACTTACGCCCCCTGTGATGCCGGTGCCGACCTGCTGCCACTTCAGCGGCAGCCGTGCGGCCCGGGCGTCCAGGGCGGTCGCGGCGATGCAGCAGCACACCGCCGCCGAGACGATGATTCTTTGCCTGATCACATGCTTGACGCTAGGGCGGACCCATGCCGAAGCCGCGGTCGCCCAGCGGGGCGCACAGGGAAATTCCCTCACTTGGCCGCTGAGCCGGGGGGTGGGGGCCAGGGAGCGGGGGCCGGGGGGGCGCCTGTTTCCGGGTTTGCCGGCACGCCTGACATCCCCGTGGGCAGGTCGTGACAGGGACGTGACAAGATCGCCGCCGGACGGTTCCCCCGAGCCGCCTAGGGTGATCACGCGGCATCCGCCGCACCACAAGAACCACCTCCGGAGGACCCGTGCGACGCATATCCCTCGCACTCACCACCGTCGCCCTCATCGGCGCCACCGCGGCCCTGGCCGCCCCGGCCCAGGCCGCCCCCGCGGCCGCCACCCAGGCCGCCGCGAGCACCAAGGCGTGCCACGCGGACAACGCCATGATCTACACCGACGGCACCCGCCTGCGCACCAAGGCCAGCACCTCGGGCGCGGTCAAGGGCCAGCTGTACTTCGGGGACCCGATCCGCATCCTCCGCTCGTCCGGCGGCTGGGACAACGTCGAGCTGAAGGCCAAGAGCAAGGGCGGCCTGTCCAAGGGTGCCCGCGGCTGGGTGGCCCACAAGAACATCATCCCGCCCTTCTGCGGCATGTGACGGCAGAGCAGAGCCTGACGACAGGGCACTGCGGAGCACTCACGACAGGGCGCTGCTGACCACGCGGCATCGCACTTCACAGTAGGTACGCGACGGCCCGGACCGGCCCACGGTCCGGGCCGTCGCGGCCGTAACGGGATGTCCGGTATGCGCCACTGGCACCCCCTGGCAGGATCCCTTCCGAGGGTGCGGCAGGATAGGCCCATGAGTGTTGTGAAGATCAACGTGCTGAACGTCCCGGCCGAACAGCGAGAGGTCCTGGAGCAGCGCTTCGCGGCCCGCGCCGGCTCCGTCGAGAGCTCCGACGGCTTCGAGTGGTTCGAACTCCTCCGCCCCGTCGAGGGGACGGACACCTACCTGGTCTACACCCGCTGGCGCAGCGAGGAGGACTTCCAGGCGTGGATGGAGGGCCCGATGAAGGCCGCGCACCAGGGAGGCGGCGACGGCGCCCCCAAGCAGAAGCCGGCCGCGTCCGGGTCGACCCTGTGGTCCTTCGAGGTCGTTCAGCAGGCCGCGCCCAAGGCCGAGGACGCCTGACCTCAGCCAGGTCAGTGGAGTGAGTCCCGGCCGGCCGGCGCTTGCGCTACGTCCGGGACTCACGACCTCGCGCTGGCCGGATCTTGCGTAAAGCTGGCCCTGCCGATGCTTTCAGGCCAAGATCACTGCGCCGAGGATGGGCATCCGAATCCATTCCATCCGGAGCTGCCGACCAGGCGGCGGATGCCCGAACGCACCAGGAGAGTCATGTCTTTGGAGATGCGCAACCTCTGCGAACGATGTGAGACCACGACGCTGCCGCAGGACTCGCCCGCCCGTATCTGCTCGCACGAGTGCACGTTCTGTGTGCCCTGCAGCGACGCGATGCAGGACATCTGCCCCAACTGCGGCGGCGAACTCGTAGCGCGCCCCCGCCGCGTGTCGCCCCCTACCGATTGACCGAGCGGCCCCTCCCGGGTGCGGGGCAGGTACTGGTGAAGGTGGCCGGCACGTCACTGACGGGGCTACCGCACATGGATCTGACACGTCGGAATCCGGCGGCCTGGCGCTGGACCACTGCCGCGCTCCGGGGCGTGCACGCCGAGGGGCGGGCGCACGGTCGCGCTGCCGCACCTCCAGAGCTTGGCGCTGGCGAATGCGGTCCAAGGGTAGGAAGCGGCAGGTGAATGCGCCGCGAGAGGCGCGTCGTAGCTCCTGCCGCTGGAGGTCTGGTGACGCTGGGACGACGTTCTACTGAGGTGGTCATGTGCGCTGCGGCGCTCGTCGCCACATCGCTGGGCTGGGTGCCATCCGCCCATGCCCACGACGCGGAAGCGATTGTCTGTGCCGGGGAAGAATCCATCGCCTTCAGCCCTGGGCTGACGCTCACACCGCGGCCGACGGACGTTCGGGCGCAGACCGCCTACCGGTGCGGGGCCGGACCGGGGCGGGTGCTCACGGCCACCAGCAGCCTCTCCGGTCACTCATCGGCGAGCACGTGCCTGACGCTCAACTCCGGTCAGGCGCAGGAGTCCGTGCGCTACGGGGACGGGAGCGCGTCGGAGATCTCCTACAGCACATCCGCCGGCAGGGTCGCCGGTATCACCGTCGTCAGAATGAACGGCACGGTCACCGAGGGCCGGGGCAAGGGCAGTAAGGCCGAACGCACCGTCGCGCTCCTGCCCGGTTCTCTGCCGACGGCCTGCTTGACGCCTGAGGGGCTCCAGCGATCCGGGGGCAGGGTGCAGTTGCAGATCCATCCGTGAAGACCGTGTCACCGCGGCACCCGCGACCCACCCGCGACCACCCGCAACCAGCCGTCCGGCAAGAGCCGGCGCACGTAACACCCGGGAAGGGCGACCGATGCCTCAAGTGGTGTCCACGCAATACGGACGACACGACCTCCGCCTCCTCGGTGTCGGACCCGGCACCTCCGCTCACCGGGCCCGCGATCTTCAGCTGACGATGACGCTCGAGGGCGACTTCGCCCCCGCCTTCGTCAAAGGCGACAACTCGTGCCTCCTGCCGACCCGCAGCATGGCGAACACCGCCTCGGCCTTCCTGCACGACCACCTGGATTCCGCTGTCGAGCAACTGGCCGCAGCACTGGCGGAGCGCCTGATCGAGGCGTGCCCCGCGGCAACCGCCGCCAGGGTCGGCGTCGTCGAATACCCGTGGGCCCGGGTCCCCCACAGCCGCCACACGTTCACGACGAACCCCTCGGACCGGTGGACCGCCGACGCGACGGCCCGACGCGGGCAGCCGACCGGCGTCGTGAGTGGTATCAGCGGTCTCCATCGAGCGGTGACGACCGGATCGAGCTTCACCGGATTCCTCGCCGACGAGTACACCCTCACCGAGCAGGTGAACACGCAGGACCGGGTCCTGCATTTGTCCGGTGACATGTGGTGGGAATACGGCGCGCGGGGGGAAGGCGAGGACTACGACCAGTGCCGGACCGAGGCGCTGCGGGCGTTCATGGACTCCGTCACCGACCAGGAGAGCTCCTCGTCCCAGCACGCCGCATACCTCTCGGCCTCCGCCGTCCTCGACGCATGCCCTGCCATCAGCCGGATCGGCGTACGCGTACGGGCGCACTATCACGTACCGCTCGACCTCTCCCCCTTCGGCAGAGGCGATTCGGGCAGCGTTCATCTCGGCACCGACTCCTCGTACAGCGCCGGCGAGATCACCATCAGCCGAACCGCATAGCCCGACGCCCGACCTGGCACCGGGAGCCGGGAACGCTGTGCCTGTGCCTGTGCCTGTGCCCGTGGCGGTGGATGCGGTGGCCGTCCTACAGAGGGTTGTCGCGTAGCCAGGTCAGGACCTGCTCCGCATGCTCGTTCGGCGGGAAGACCGGATGGAAGACGTGCTCGATCACGCCGTCGCGGATGATCAGCGTCAGCCTCCTGTAGAGCGTCATCCCGCTGATCTCGAACGTGGGCAGGCGGAGCGTCCGGGCCAGGTCCAACGCGGGGTCGGACAGCATCTGGAACGGCAGGCGGAGCCGCTCCACGACCTCACGCTGGTACTCGGTGTCCTGGCTGGACAGGCCGAACACGTCGGCTGCGCCGGCAGCCAGCAGGTCCTGGTAGTGGTCACGGAATCCGCACGACTCGGGGGTGCAGCCGCGTGCGCCGGGGGTCGAGTCCCAGCCTTCGGGAAGGTCGGTGCCCGGGCGGCCGGTGAGCGGGTAGATGTAGATCACCGTTCGGCCCGCGCCGAGCGCGTCGATACGGATCGTCTCGCCCGCCGTACCCGCAAAGGCCATGGACGGGGCCTTCATGCCGGGCAGATGGCCGGCCGCGCCGTCGTCCTCGGGGACGGGCAGGTCGGCGGGCAGGCTCAAGTAGTCGTTCATCGGGTCCTCCGTCAGGTGGTCGGGCCGGTCGGGCCGGGCGGTCACGTGGACCGGTGCGACGCTGCTGTTCCGGTGAGCCGCTTCCTGGAGGTGCGAGATCAGCACCGCCCGCCGGGCGGTGAGTGCGTCGATCCGCTCCGTGAGCTCGTCAATGGCGTCCCGGTATCCGGCCAGTGAGGCCGGGCAGTCGTCGGCGTGCCGACGGCCGGCTTCGAGGCAGTCCAGGAACGGCCGAGTGCGCTCCGCCGGGATCCCGAGGCCTCTGAGCACCCGGATCTCCTGCGCGAGTCGTACGTCGTTCTCGTCGTAGTCCCGGTAGCCGTTGGCCAGCCGCCGGGCAGTGATCAATCCCAGCGATTCGTAGTAGCGCACCGCCTTGGTCGTCACCCCCGCGCGGCGGGCCAGCTCACCGATACGCATACCGCATGCCCTCCACTTCCGCCTCGACCTCGCAGAACGCTAAACCTTGCCCTCGGGGGCAAGGTCAATCCGAGCCGGGCATTCCACGACGGGAGACGCCGTGACCCTCGTCAGATGAGAGTGACGAGGTCCCCGGAATCCACCCGGCCGGGCGCCACGACCGTGGCCAGGGCGTCCAGCCGCGCGTCGTGCGCCTTCGCGATCGCCCGCAGGATCAGCGGGGAGTGCGGGAGGTCCTGCTGGGCCTCGTTGGTCATCACGCACCGTTCGCTGGAGCGCACGAACTCCACGCACAGGCCGTCGCCGATCCATGCCTTGCACCCGAACCACTCGTCCTCCACGAAGGGCCGGGCGCCCGGAGGCGTACGCACCAGGAGGTTCGGGCGGAAGCGCCGCTCGTCGGCCGGGACGCCGGGAACGGCCGAGCGTACCCAGTCGAGGGTGGCGGTGGTCAGGATGCTGAGGGGGAGCTGGTCGAAGTGGGAGACCGTGTCTTCGCGGGCCAGTTCGACGTCGCTCCGGCCGAGGTACCGGCGGAGGTAAGCGGTCGGCTCCGGAACGGGCGCACCCTGCGGATCCAGCAGCTCGGGCCGTTCTGCCGGCCCGTACGGGTAGCGGGAGCGCAGCTGGAGCAGGCCAGGCATACGGCGAAAGCGCCGGGTGTTCTTTCCCGAGCCGAACCGGCCCTCCTCGTCGCGTACCGCGAACAGGCGGTCGCCCGCCAGGCCCCGCATGTCGACGTCCGCTCGCTGCAGCCGCTCGCCGCCCGTCGATTTGATCGGATAGCGCCAAATACTCTCGATGATCCCCACCACACCCGTCATTCAGCAGACGATACAAGAGTTTTCTGCCCGACTTCGGGCAGAAAATGGGGAGTTGGCGACTCCGGCAGTACAGTGAACCTTCATGATCACTGTCTCCGCACTGGGGTCCTTCGCGCTGATCGTCGGACTCCTCACGCTCACGCCCGGCCTCGACACCGCCCTCATCCTGCGCACCGCCGCCGTGGGGCACCACAGACGCGTCTGGGGTGTGGTCCTCGGCATCCAGACGGGAACCCTCCTCTGGGGAGTGCTCAGCTCGCTCGGCATCACCGCCGTCCTGACCGCGTCCCACCTCGCCTACACGATCCTCCGCTGGGCAGGAGCCGCGTATCTGGTGTGGATGGGAGGCCGGATCCTCATACCGGCCCTGCGCCGGCAGGCCGGCACCGAACCCGGCACCGGCCCCGACTCCCCCGACGCCGCGCACACACCAGGCAAGCAGGACGCGGGGGACAGCTTCCGGGGCGGCTGGCGCCGGGGCACCATGACCAACCTGCTCAACCCCAAGATGGGCGCCTTCTACGTGGCCGTCCTGCCGCAGTTCATCCCGGCCGGCGCCTCGCACGTAGTGGCCGGCACGATGCTGGCCGGCGTGCACATCCTGCTCGCGACCCTCTGGTCGGGCGTACTGATCGCATTCGCCCGGGCGCTCCGCACCAGCCTGCGGCGGCCCTCGGCGCGGCGGATCCTGGACCGGATCAGCGGCACGGTCATCGCCGGCTTCGGCGTCCACCTCGCCCTCGGCGACTGAGCGACACGCCGCTCCGCCCTTACCGAACCGCCTCGGCCCCGGCGGGTTGCTCAAGCAACCGGCCGGGGCCGAGGCGATGGATGGATGGAGGGAGGAAGCGTCCGCTCAGAATGCCGGAATGGGGTCCGACAGCTGTTCGCTGATGAACTGGATCGGGCCCTGGCCCATGCTCGGGACGTACGTGGCGGCGTCGTGCTTGCCGCCCGGGATCTCCTTGACCGAGGTGTGCACGGGGCCGTTCCCGTACTGCGCCACGAAGTTCTTGACCCCGTTGATGGTGATAGGGTCCTCGCGCGTGCCGTACTGGAAGGCGATGTAGACGTCGGGGCCCTTTCGGGCGATCAGGTCCTTCGCGAGCAGCTTGGGGTCGTTCTCGTCCCGCTCCTTGTCGTGACCCTTCCACAGCGGGGAGTCCGGGAAGAAGTCCGGGCCGGAGGCGATCGCGGCCTTGAACTTGTCCGGGTGCTTCAGCACGGCCTTCATTCCGGCGAAGCCGCCGGAGGAGGAGCCCATGAACGCCCAGCCGTCGCGCGACTTGATCGTGCGGAAGTTGGCCTTCATCAAGTCCGGTACGTCCTCGGTCAGCCAGGTGCCCATCTTCGGCTGACCCGGAATGTCGCTTCCATCCCAGTACGTACCGTTGTTCTTGGGGTTGAGGACCGGCATGGCCAGGAGGAACGGCTTGCTCTTGCCCTCGGCGTGCCACTTGGTGATCGACGACTGGAGCTTGAGGTTGGTGCCCATCCAGTAGTTGTTCGGGAAACCGGGGCCGCCGGGCAGGGCGATCAGGACCGGGAAACCATGGTCCTTGAACTTCGGGTCCTTGTACTCCTTGGGAGCCCAGACCCACACCTTGCCCGTGAAACCGGACTTCTTGCCCTCCAGCGTGGTGACGGCGATGTGCGTGCCGTCACCGAGGGTCTCGGAATTCTTGAAGTCGGCGGCGGGCCCGGTCGGCATCAGGATCTTGGAGTCCGGCTTCTGCGCGCCGTTCGCGCCACCGGCCTGACCGCCGCCGCTGCCACTGGCGCCGCCCGCGGCCTGCTCCTGGCCGAAGCTGACCGGCGCCCCCTTGTCGGAGAACGGACCGATCTTGAGGTATTTGAGCACGCCGGTGGCTATCAGCCCGACGACGGCCAGGGACACCAGCACGATGGTCCATCGCTTGGCGCGGCGCGCGCGGACGTACCCCTCTGCCTGATAGATCCCGCTGCTCGCTTGCGTCATCACGTCACTCCGGACATTCCTGCTGCTGCCCCGAAGGACATGACCATGTGTTTCCGCCCATGTGGAGGGGCAAAGCCCTCCACCGGTTCCGTCCGTGGCTATGACCTGCGTCGCTCTCACAAGCGCGCCCGGCCTCCACGACCCACCGGAGATCGTAAGGGCCTCGCCCCGCGCCTTGAGCGCCCGGGTGCCAGGTGACGGAACCGGTCGCCTCCGTGAGCGCCGCCGCCCCGCTCGCAGGAGTCCTGCGGGCGGGGCGGCGGCGCTCGATCAGCTCCCGTCGCGCCCGGCCCTCCAGGCCGCCGGGCAGTTCACCGGGAGGCGCCGGGCCCCACGGTCGGCAGGTATCGCGGCGCTCGCCAGGCCTTCAGGCGGTGTTCCACCGCGGCTCCCAGCGACAGCAGCTCGGCGTCCTGGTGGTCACCGGCCATCAGGAGCAGGCCTACGGGGAGCTTGCCCACGAACCCTGCGGGCACCGACAGCGACGGGTACCCGGCGACGGCTGCGGGGGTGGATGAGGGGATCACGTCGTTGTCGCCGCGCCCGCAGTCGGTCGTCCAGGCGGGCGGGTTCGTCGGCGCGGCGATGGCGTCCAGTCGGTGGGCGGCCATGGTCTCGTCCAGGGAACGCCGGGAAAGGTCCTTCAGCTCGGCGCGCACGGCCCGGTACCCCGGGTCGGTGGTGGGAGGCGCGGCGAGGGCCCGCTCGAAGAGCTCCTGACCGGCGAAGCAGGTCCGCTCCGCGGGGTGGCTGCGGTTGAACTCGATCAGCTCGGCGAGGTTGCGGGGCCCGTCGCGGGTGGCGAGGTAGGCGTCGATGTCCCGGTGGAACTCGCTCAGCAGGGCCGGGAACTCGAGCTGGGCCAGTCGCTCCTGATATGGGGGCGTCACCTGGACGACCTCGGCTCCCGCGCTGCGGAGTTCGTCCGCCGTACGGGTCATCAAGGCGTCCACCTCCGGCCCGAGCGAGGGCAGCCGCCACAGGCCGATCCGTTTGCCGCGCAGGCCGCCGGGGCCCGGACGCGTCAACTCTTCCGGGGCGGTAAGGCTGCCGAGAGCGTCGGGCGCGCCGCGGGTGCCGGGGCGCGAGGTGCCGTCGCCACGGAGCACCGACAGGGTGAGCGCCGCATCGATGACGTGGCGCGCCATGGGCCCCGCGGTGTCCTGCTCGGCGGAGATCGGCACCACGCCGGCCTGGCTGACCAGCCCGAGGCTGGGCTTGTGGCCGACGATCCCGTTCATCCCGGCCGGGCACACGATGGAGCCGTCCGTCTCGGTGCCGATCGCCACCTGCGCCAACGACGCGGCGAGCGCGGCCGCCGAACCGGAGGACGACCCGCACGGGTTCCTGTCCAGCACGTAGGGATTGCCGGTCTGCCCGCCCACCGCCGACCACCCCGATGTCGGCTTCGCGGCACGGAAGTTCGCCCACTCGGACAGGTTGGTCTTCCCGAGGATCACCGCCCCCGCATCGCGCAGCCGCGTCACCAGAGCCGCGTCGGTGCGGGGCGGGCTCCCGGCCAGCGCCAGCGACCCGGCCGTCGTGGGCATGTCGCGGGTGTTCACGTTGTCCTTGAGCAGGACGGGAATGCCGTCGAGCGGACCCCGGACGCGCCCGTTCCGATGCCTGACGTCACTGGCCGCCGCCTGGCGGAGGGCTGTCGGGTCGGTGCGCAGCACCGCGTTGATCTTGGGATCGACGGTCTGGATCCGCCGCAGGTAGGCGGCGGTCAGGGCCGCCGACGTCAGCGATCCGTCCGCCATACGGGCCTGCAACTCCGGGATTGTCACCCTGTCGAGATCGACGCCCGGCCCCGGCGGGTGCGCCCCGGTCGGCGACGTCGAACCGTCGGCGCCGGATTCGGCGGCTCGCGCGCCTGGAATCGGTGCGCCCGGTAAGCCTGGTAAGCCTGCGAAAAGGGACCCCATAGCCACGACGGCAATCAGCGTGGCAACGCTTCTCTGCCTCATGGGCCTCAGCCGACTACACGCGGACGGTCCGGCGCAAGAGCGCTGCAACGCGTACGCACGCCTGGCCGCGCCACCGAGGCCGGGCATGGTGACGTACCCGAGCAAGCCTGCAGACGGTCCTTGCAACGGCCGCAGCGGCAACTTCCACCGCCTTGACCATGAGCCGGACCGGGCCGCCGCCACGGGTGCGTTCCCGTGGCGGCGGCCCTTGCCCGGATCAGGCCGGTTCGGGCCGGACCGGTCACGCCGGACCGGTTCACGCCGGACCGGTTCGGGCCGGACCGCCTCCGGACTCCGCCGGCTAGCGGACCCGCTGCTCGTAGCCGACGAGCCGGACGCAGACGGCGAGGCCTGCGATCGCCTGCTCCAGTTCGGCGAGGCCGGGGTAGCTGGGCGCGATACGGATGACCGCGTCGCGCGGGTCGTCGCCGTGGGGGTGCGTGGCGCCTGCCGGGGTGAGCACGATGCCCGCCTCGGCGGCACGGCGCACGACCTCCTTGGCGCAGCCGTCCTCCACTTCGAGGGTCACGAAGTAGCCGCCCTTGGGGGAGGTCCAGGTCGCGAGGCCGGTGCCGCCGAGCTCGGCGTCCAGGATCCGCGCGACCGCCTCGAACTTGGGCTGCAGCAGGGCGCGCTGGCGCTCCATGTGGGCCTGCAGTCCCTCGGCGTCCTGCAGGAACATCACGTGACGCAGCTGGTTGACCTTGTCGGGGCCGATCGACCGCTTGGCGTTGTTGCCGAGCAGCCACTGCACGTTCGCGGGCGAAGAGCCGAAGAAGGCGACGCCCGCGCCCGCCGCGGTGATCTTCGAGGTGGAGCCGAACACGAACGCCCGGTCCGGGTTCCCGGCCTCGGCGCAGGCGGCGAGCAGGTCGGCGATCCCGACGGGCTCGTCGGTGAGGTGGTGGACGGCGTAGGCGTTGTCCCAGAAGATCCGGAAGTCGGGCGCGGCGGTGGTCATCGAGGCGAGCCGTGCCACGGTCGCGTCGCTGTAGCAGACGCCGTCGGGGTTGCTGTACTTCGGTACGCACCAGATGCCCTTGACCGCAGGGTCCTCGGCGACGAGCCGCTCGACGACGTCCATGTCCGGGCCCCCGGCGGTCATCGGCACCGGGATCATGTCGATCCCGAACCGCTCGCAGAGCGCGAAGTGCCGGTCGTAGCCGGGGACCGGGCACAGGAACGCGATGCGCTCCTGCTCCACCCAGCGCGACTCGGCGCCCGGCAGCACGCTCAGCAGGGCGTGCACCAGGCAGTCGTGCATCAGCTCGAGGCTGGAGTTCCCGGCCGCGAGGAGCTGGGCGGCCGGCACCTGGAGCGCCCCGGCGAAGATCTCCCGGAGCTCGGGCAGCCCCTGCAGCCCGCCGTAGTTGCGCACGTCCGTGCCGTCTGCGGAGGTGTGGCGCCCACCGGGCAGGCTCAGCAGGTCCTCGGAGAGGTCGAGCTGCTCGGGGGCCGGCTTGCCCCGGGTGAGGTCGAGCGACAGGCCCCGTCCCGCGAGGTCCTGGTAGTCCCGGCGGGCCTGGTCGAGGAGCCCGGTCAGGGCGTCGGGGCTCAGCTCGGTGGTCATGGTGTTTCCTCTCGCGGGTGCCGGTCGTCGACTGCCTGTCGATGAGATCGCCTGCCCGAGAATACAAACCGGCGCGGGGCGGGGCGGGAGTGGGCACCGGGCGAGCGCCGACCGTCGCCGGGCGGTGCCGTACGGGCGCTGCAGAGGACGTCAGGCGACGGCGCGGGGGGCCGCCGGACGGGGGCCGGAGCCGGAGAGCCGGGGTCATCCCCGTGGGCGCGGCGAGCCGCGGGCCTGCCGTTCCCCTGCGTACGCCGCGGCCGGCGACAGCGCTGGTGCCGGTGATCCCGGCGATCCCGGCGATCTCGGTGATCTCGGTGATGCCCGTAGTGCCGGTGGACCGGCCCCTCACCGTACGCGAGGGAGCCGGTCACGGTCCGTCCCTGTGATCAGGGGTTCCACACGCCCGTCGGCGCCGCCGCCCTCACGTACTCCTCGAAGGAGCGCGGAGCGCGGCCGAGCGCCTCCTGCACGCCGGTGCTGACGTAGTCGTCCTCGCCTCGGCGTATGCCGTCCAGGAAGGAGGCGATGGCTTCGGCGTCGGCGACGGGGTGGCCGGCCGCGACCTGGGCAGCAACGTAGGCGTCCGGGGTCTGGTGGCGGTGGCGCAGCTCGCGTCCGACGGCGTCGCCGATGACGGCGAGGGCCTCGCCGAAGGTGAGTGCCCGGGGGCCGGACAGGTCGTAGGCCTTCTCCGCGTGGCCGTCGCCGGTGAGGGCGGCCACCGCCACGTCCGCGATGTCCTCCACGTCGATGAACGGTTCGCGTCCGTCCCCGGCGGGGGTCGTGAGCTCGCCGGCGAGGACCGATGGCAGGAAGAAGTCCGGTGCGGCGAAGTCCTGCGAGAACCAGCAGGGGCGCAGCATCGTCCACTCGAGCCCCGACTCCCGGACCGCGGCCTCCGTCTCCGGTACACCGCCGTCGGCGTCAAGGCCGCGCACCGACAGCTGGACGATCCGGCGGACGCCGGCGGCCTTCGCGCGGCCCACCAGCCCGGCGCGCTCGGGCATGCCGAGCGTCTCGGTCGGGACGAAGTAGACGGCCTCCATGCCGGCCAGGGCCGGGTCCCAGGTGGATCGGTCGGTCCAGTCGAAGCGGAGTGCCGACGAGCGGGAAGCGGAACGGACGGTGTGGCCGAGGGCCTTGAGGCGGGGGACGACGCGGCTGCCGGTCTTGCCGGTGGCGCCGAGCACGAGGATCTGTGTCATGCCCATGAGTCAATACGGGCTGAACGGAACGATCCATGGTCGATACGACCGGATCCATTTGTGATCGTTCCAGCAACTCGGTTTCATCTCGTATCGTTCCGGTGTGGATCTTCTCGACGACTACCTCTCCGGAGTCAGGGCACGCGGGGCGGTGTTCTGCAGCACGGTGAGCGTCCCGCCCTGGGGGATGCGGTTCACCGAGCCCGCACCGCTCACGCTCAGCGCGATGCTGCGCGGTGACGCGTGGCTCGTGCCCGACGCGGGCGACCCGGTCGAGCTGCCGCGGGGCGGCATCGCGCTCGTACGGGCGCGCACGCCCTACACGGTGGCGGACCGGCCGGGCAGCAGGCCGCGCGTACTCGTCGACGGCGACGACCGCTGCACCCTCGTCGGAGATCCGGCAGATCCGGCGGACTCTGCAAGCCCTGCAGGCCCTGCAGATCCGGGGCGCAACTGGCGAGTGACCGGCCGCACCGTCGGGAACGCGGCGGACAGCGGGACGGACCTCCTGGTCACCGCCGGATACAGAGTCGGGGGCGACCTGTGCCGGCCGCTGCTCGACGCCCTGCCCCCGATCGCGATCGTGCACCCGGACACGGGCCTGTCCGCACTCCTCGACCTGATCGCCGCCGAGGTCGAGCACGACGAGCCGGGCCAGCAGGTCGTCCTGGACCGCTTCCTGGACCTGCTGCTCGTACGGGCCCTGCGCACGTGGTTCGCTCACCCGGGCGCCACCCCGCCCCCCGGCTACCGGGCCCTCGCCGACCCCGACATCGGGCACGTACTGCGCAGGCTGCACGAGGAACCGGCCCGGCCGTGGACGGTCGCCTCGCTCGCGGACGAGGCGGGCATGTCCCGTACCGCGTTCGCCCGCCGCTTCTCGGCCCTGGTCGGCAGGCCGCCCCTGACCTACCTCACCGACTGGCGGATGACTTTGGCCGCCGACCGGCTGCGCGCGCCAGGAGCCACGGTCACGGCAGTGGCGAAGGAAGTCGGTTACGCGGACGGCTTCGCGTTCAGCACGGCCTTCAAACGCGTACGCGGCATCAGCCCGTCCGGCCATCGCGCCGGGGGGCCGCGCCCCTGAGAAACGCGGTCCCCTCCCCTCCGTGCGTGCCTACCACTACGCACCCGGAGCACGGGCCGCGCACGGCCCTCCTGACGCGTACCGCCGGGAGGGCCGTACCCCTATTGCTCCCTCAGCCGTCCAGCCAGTCCCCTCCCATCGAGGTGCACGCATGGCCGAGCGTGTTCCACAAGAAGTGCGGGTGCGCGCACCCGAACATGTAGACGAGGAGTGCGGTGTTCTCCCGCCAGCCCGGTGCTCCGCCCAGGCTCAAGGTGTGGAACAAGTCCGCCCCCAGGGGCCCCGAGGCGTCCTGGACGTCCCGCGCGCCCTCGCCGCCCGCGAGGCCGGCGAGCACGCCCGCCACGTAGGTGCGGCGCAGGATCTCCCAGGTGGTGTCCACGTCGCCGTGCCATTCGCCGTGCAGGGCCTCGAACGCCCCGAGTTCGGCATGGAACGTCTCCCACGCCTCGGGATGGACGCTCCGGCAGCGGGCCGAAAGTTCCGCCGCCCGCGGGCCGAGCCGCTGGACTCCCAACCGCTCACCCACCCGCAGGGTCACGCCCGAGGTGAGCAGCCCGGTGCAGGGGTTCGGCTGGAGCCGGCAGAGCACGCAGTCGTCCGCCGCGGGCGTGCGGCCGGTGATCCCGTCGAACCACAGGGCGTGACGGCCGTTCAGGGCCATCCACACGGCCGTGTTCCCGACCAGCTCGACGTTCCAGAGCACTCCGAGGGCTTCCGGCATGCACTGGTACTTGTTGAGCGCGATGACGCACGCCGCCAGGGCCGCCTTGTCGTGGACGGGCATGGAGGCGAGCCAGAAGTTGTTGATCTCACCGGTGACGGAGTCGGCCCTGACGTCCACCATGTCGTCCACGACGCGCGAGAGGACCAGGGTGGTGAGGTTCTCCTCCAGCCAGAGCTGGTCGTCGGGCGGTACGTGCCACCACAGGCAGTCCATGGTCTGGAGCATGGTGTACGTGGTCATGTCCAGGGGCGTGGACTGCGGGAGCGAGACCGAACCCGCCCGGTGACGGCCGATCCAGTACTCGTCCACGCAGCGCTTGTACTCGGTGAAGAGCCCACTGACCAGTGCTCGCGCTCCGTTGATGCTGAAGTCCTCCGCCAGCCCCTCCTCGACGCACCGGGCCGTGCCTGCGATGTCCATCGTCATGCCGGCCCGCTTGTACTCGGGGAAGGTGAGGATGTCGTCCTCGTAGCGGTGCCGCAGACCGAGGCCCGTCTCGGCGTCCTGCAAGCTCCGGTTCCACACCCAGCCGCCGGTCAGGACGCAGTCGAACTCCTTCCGGTAGGGCCACGTCTTCACGGCGAGCGGCAGGCCGTCGCTGCGGCGCCAGGCGTAATCGCGCAGATGACGGCGGGGCGGCTCCGGGAGCTGGGAGCAGAGGACGCACGAACAGGACGCGTCCTGCATCCGGAGTCCGGCGCCTTCCCCGGGAAGCGGGCCGGACGACGCCCGCTCGTACCAGGCGCCCTCCAGCATCCGGCCCGCCATCCGGCACATCTCGACGTCGGTGCCCAGGCAAGGGAACGTTTCTCCGATGCCGGCCAGCGCTTGTTCGAGTCCGTCGAGCCGGGCGGCCCCGGGCCCGTCCGGCTCGGGAAACTCCCGCGGTGGCCCCGCCAGCGTGCCTACCGCGCGGATCTCCACCGTGCCGCGCCGCGACGTGCTCGCGGCCCCGCCCAGACGTTCGACGCCTGCTTCCTCGCGCCGCCTGTACTCTCGGGTGCAGTGCTTGATGTTCGCCTTGATCATATCGGCGAACCGGCTGCTTACCCCGCCTCGTAACATCGGTCCCATGGCCCTCCAGTCATCGGGGCGTTCCCTGATGCAGTGCCTTGCCGGCGTGCGGGCTGTGCGCTGCGCATGAGGTTTCCCTTGTGGCACGACGGGTACCGGGAGGGGACGCCGCGCATCGGGGTGGGACGGGGCGTAGGCATATTCCCGGAGAGTCCTCCACAGAGACGGCACGACGCTCCTGTGCCCCACGTCTCCTTATGACTTCCCAGAAACCCGCTCCGAAGGAAAGGCTTCCGCCTCCCGGCGGTGATCCGGGCACCGCATCGGCGTCAGTGTCTTCGGGCCGGGCCGGGTCCAGACGATGACGACCGGCTGGGGGTTCCGGGACGGCACGTTTCCATGACCCCCCGACCGGCCAGGTCGCCGTGAACCCGCAACCCCACTTTTGAACGCGTTCAATTTCCGGTACGGTCGTCTCTACGTACCGATGGGGAGAAACCGGATGAAGATCGTGATACCCGGTGGAACCGGGCAAGTGGGGGCGATCCTGAACCGCGCACTGAGCGCCGCCGGGCACGAGGTCACGGTGCTGAGCAGACAGCCGGCGCGGCCGGGCGAAGTCCCTTGGGACGGGAAGACCCTGGGCCCCTGGGCCGACGTGATCGACGGCAGTGATGCCGTGATCAACCTTGCCGGGCGCAGCGTGAGCTGCCGCTACACCGGCGCCAACCTGCAGGCCATGATGGATTCGCGCGTGCACTCCACGCGGGCCGTGGGCGAAGCGATCGCCGCCGCAGCCGAACCTCCTCGCGTGTGGCTGCAGATGAGCACTGCCACGATCTACGCCCACCGCTTCGATGCGCCGAACGACGAGCAGACCGGCATCCTCGGAGGCGCCGAACTCGGCGTCCCCGGCTACTGGGCCTACAGCGTCGACATCGCCAAATGCTGGGAGCGGGAACAAGCAGAGGCCGACACACCGCGCACCCGTAAAGTCGCCCTGCGCTCCGCGATGGTGATGACTCCCGACCGGGGCGGCGTCTTCGACGTCCTGCTGTGGCTGGCCCGGCTCGGCCTCGGCGGTCCCGTGGCGGGCGGCGCGCAGTACGTGTCCTGGATTCACGACCGCGACTTCGTCCGCGCGGTCGAGTTCCTGATCGACCGGGACGACGTCGCCGGGCCCGTCAACCTCGCCGCCCCCGCCCCTCTGCCGCAACTCAGTCTCATGCACGCCTTGCGCACCGCATGGGGTGTTCCGGTGGGCTTGCCGGCGACGAAATGGATGGCCGGGCTCGGGGCCTTCCTGCTCCGCTCGGACACCGAACTGCTCCTGAAGAGCCGACGTGTCGTCCCCGGCCGCCTGCTCGAAGCGGGCTTCGTATTCCAGCAGCCCCAATGGCCGGAAGCCGCCGACGATCTCGTGCGGCGCGTACGCAGCCGAGGCCGGCGAGGCTCGAACCGGCCGCGCCGACGAGCAGCGTGAAGTCGGCTTGCGCGCCTGAGCGCTGGACTACGTCCGCAGCCCGCTGCTGCAGGACTCGTCCTGGTTCGACAGGGCCCGGGAGGCCGGCCAGAGGATCGAGCAGGCCGTCCGCCGGCCCTCCACGGGCGCCCCGGTCGCCGGCACAAGGCCCGGCCCCGGGCTGACGGGGCCGGACCGTGCAGTCCCCCTCGAAGGCGCCCACCCCCGCGGGGCGCCTCGGCGGGGCCGCGCGCGGAGCCGTTGTGCCGGACGGGCGGTAGGCACCGGACAGGCCGGCTGCGGGCGACGGGAATCAGCCTGGGCGACCGATCGTGAGGAAACCTGCAGCAGAACTGAAATGCGCTGGTCCCGGCCCGTGGCGCCGTGTCAGCCTGGGCTGCACGGGGCGTCTGTGGAAGGGGAGTTCATGGAGTTCGCTCTGCTCGGCAGCGTCGAGGCGCGGGTCGGAGGCCGGCCGGTCGGCCTGGGTCACCGTCGTCAGCAGTGCGTGCTCGCGGCCCTGCTCGTCGATGCCAACCGGCTCGTCACCGTCGGCCGGCTCATCGACCGCGTCTGGGCCGAGAACCCTCCGCAGCGCGCCCGCGACACCCTCTACGGCTATCTCTCCCGCCTCCGGCGCGCGCTGGCCGTCAGTGACAGTGCGAGGATCCTCCGGCGTCCCGGCGGGTACACGCTCGCCGTCCCGGCCCCGGCCGTGGACGTCCACCGCTTTCGTGAGCTGGCCGCGCAGGCGCGTGACGCGGGGCAGGACGACCGCGCGGCACGCCTGTTCGGGCAGGCGCTCGACCTCTGGCGCGGGGAGGCCTTCGCCGGTCTGGACACGCCCTGGATCAGCGGGGTCCGGGAGGCGCTCGCGCGGGAGCGGTCGGCGGCGCAAGCCGGATACGACGAGGCCCGGCTCCGTCTGGGGCAGCACGCAGAGGTGCTCGCGGGGCTGACCGACCGGGCCCGGGCGCATCCTCTCGACGAGGGCGTGACCGGTCGGCTGATGCTCGCCCTCTACCGGTGCGGTCGTCCGGCCGAGGCGCTCGACCACTACCGGCGCACGCGATTACGCCTGGTGGAGGAGCTCGGCTGCGAGCCCGGCCCGGCGCTGCAGCAGCTGCACCGGCGCATGCTGGCCGCCGACCCGGAGTTGCTGACCACCCACCCGGAGCCGACGGCCGCATCCCGGCCACGCGCCCCACGTCGGCAGGCACCGGCCTCTCCGGCGACGTCCGCGACGGCGGAGCGCCCGCCGCGGACCGAGGTGACGTCAGCGACGCCGGAGGCGGCGGAAGCGACAGAGGCGACAGAGGCACTGGAGACTCCGGGCACGCCCACCACGCCCGCCCCGCCGGAAACAGGAGCCGCCGACCTCGCGGGCCGGCCGCAGGAGAACCGGATCGTCGGACGGGTGGCGGAGCTGGCCGCCCTCGATCGGGCGCTCGCGTCCGCCCGGGCGGACGCGAGCGCCGTCGTGGAGATCGTCGGCGAGCCGGGCATCGGCAAGACGCGGCTGGCCGGTGAGCTCGGTGAACGGGCCCGCCGCCAGGGCTTCGTGGTCCTGACCGGACGGGCCGTCGAGTTCACCCGGACCCCCTACGGGGTGTTCGCGGACGCGCTCGACGACCGGCTGGTCACACCGAACACGGACTGGGTCCGGGCCGCACAGCTGCCCACGGACGTACTGGCCCTGCTCGGCGAGGTCTTCCCGGCGCTGGCCTGGCTCCACCCGGACGGTACGGAGCCGATGGTCGCCGGGCGCTGCGGACTGCAGCCGGCAATGCGGGCCCTGCTGGAAGCACTAGGCTCCGACGCCGGCTCGGGGCTGATGCTCGCCCTGGACGATCTGCACTGGGCGGACGAGGACTCGCTCGAACTGATCGGGCATCTGATACGTCATGCGCCCCGGGGGCGCTTCCTGCTGGTGCTCGGCTACCGGCCGCGTCCCCACCCCCGCCGGCTCGCCGCGGCACTGTCCGTGGCCGAGGCGCAGGGCCGGCTCACCCGTATCGAGCCCGGTCCGCTGTCCCCGGCCGAAGTCGCGGACATGTGCAGGGAGTTGTGCGGGGAGGGGGTGCCCCGCCGACGGATCCGGGAGCTCCACGAGGCCGGCCATGGCAACCCCTTCTACCTGCAGGCCCTCACCCGGTGGGGTACTCCCCGACGCGTTCTCCGACCCGTTCCCCGGCCGGTTGCCGGACCCGTTCCCCGGCCGGTTCCCGGACCCGTTCTCCGGCCCGCGTCCGCGCCCGCCGGGGAGCTGCTGTGCGGCGAGGACCTGCCACAGTTCCTGCGCGCCGCCCTGCAGGAGGAGCTGGACGGGTTGCCCGTACTCACGCAGACGTGTGCCCGGGCAGGCGCAGTCCTCGGGGACTCCTTCGACGCCGACCTGGCGTCGGTCGTCGCCGGAGCGGATGAAGCAGCCGCCCTGGCGGCCTTCGACGAGCTCACCGAGCGCGATCTGCTGCGCCGGGGAGGTCTCCTGGGGCGGTTTGCGTTCCGCCACCCGCTGGTGCGTACCGCGGTCTACCACAGCGCCGGATCCGGCTGGCGGATCGAGGCCCACAGGAGAGCGGCGAACGCCCTCGCCCTGCGTGATGCGCCGCCGGCGGCCCGGGCGCCGCACATCAGGCAGTCGGCCCGGCCGGGAGACGCCCTCGCCGTCGAGGCCCTGGTCGCGGCCGCGGACCAGATGACGGCCCTCGCACCCGTGACGGCCGCCGAGTGGCTGGGCGCCGCCATCGCGCTCTCCGACCCGCGGCAGGAGCGGCCGCAGCCGGAACTGCTGCTGAAGCAGGCCACGGCCCTGATCACGGCAGGCCGGCTGCACGAGGGCCAGGACATCCTCCGTACCGCCGCCCACGCCCTCCCTGCAGGCGACCTCCGCCTGCGGGCCCGGATCGCCGTGACCCGGGCCGACGTGGAGTACCAGCTGGGTCACTACCGCCGGGCGACCGCCCTGCTGCTGCGCGAGTTGAAGGACGGTGCCGACGGCCTGTCACCCGCCGAGACCGCGGACCTGCGGCTCGGTGTCGCCTCCGTGGCCCTGCGCCGGGGCGATGCGGACTCGGCGGCCGAATGGAGCGAAGAAGCGCTGCGCACCCTGCTGGAGCCGGGCGGCGACGGGCCACGGCGCGAGTCGCTGCGGGCGGCCAGAGCCCGGAGCCTGCTGGCCCTGGCCCACGCCACGGCCGGGGACGCGGCGCAGGCCGAGCTGCACCTGGAGCGGGCGGTGCAGACGCTCGACGACACCGACGACCGGGTCCTCGCGCCGCACGTCGACGTCCTGGCCCTGGCCGGGTGGACGGAGCTGACCCGCGGGAACCTCGACACCGCCCTGCGCCACCTCGACCGCGGACTGCGGCTGGCCCGCCTCACCGGCCGGACCGCCGTGGCCGCCGACCTGTTCGCCGCCTCCGCCCACGTCCTCACGCTGCTGGGCCGCCTGGACGAGGCCGAGGCCCACGCCGAGGACGCGGCCGAGGCGGCCGTGCTCATCGGCAACGACGAACCCCGCTCGCTGGCGGCATCGGCCTGCAGCGCCGTCGCACTGTGGCGCGGTGACGTCACGAGGGCGCTCGCCGCCTGCGAGGAGGCGATGTCCCGGGACAGCCTCGCGCCCGGACCGCCGCGGGCGGCGATCGGCGGAATGCTCGGGCCGTGCCTGCTGGAAAGCGGTGACCCGGCGGGATGCGTGCGTGCCGTGCTCACGGCGGGCGGCGGTACGGAACTCCTCCGCTTCGGGTCGCTCACGCGTCCCCGGTGGTTCCGTGTGCTCACGCGCGCGGAGCTGGCACGAGGCGACGTCGCGGCGGCCGGGCGCTGGGCCGGGGACGCTGCCGCGGCGCTGACGCCCGACAGCCCTGTGGGACAGCGCGGGTTCGCCCTGCTCGCCCGAGCCGAGGTCGGGCTCTCCAGGGAGGAGGCGGAGGCGGCCGAGCAGGCCGACGAAGCGGCGCTGGCCTTCCGGACCGCCCGTATGCCGCTGTACGAGGCCACCGCCTCCCTGACGGCCGGATCCGTCCTCGCGGCCCGCGGCCGTCACGCCGAGGCCGTGACACGCTTCGTCCGCGCGCGGGACCTGTCGGTGTCCTGCGGAGCGCCCGCCCTGCGCGACCGGGCAGAGGAACACCTCCGCCGCTCCGCGGACGCCCGGCGCCGGGACTGACCCTGTGGAACACGAACGCGAACACGAGCACGAACGCGCTGGCGGGCCGCGGCAACGGTACGGGAACCTGCGGCCCAGGGCCTCGATTCCTGCGCTTTAGGATCGCCCGCGTGACAGAGATCGACTACGGGCAATTCCACGAGTGGCTGCAGCAGGCGCGCAGTGCGGCCGAGGGCGGCACTACTACGGACCCTGCGGGCACTGATGCGCGGTGGGAGCTGCTGCGCAGGTTCCAGGAGGGCTGGGGTTACGAGCCCACTGGTGGCGAGCGGTGGGAGCGGGAGGAACCCGATGCCCACAAGGCGTACGTGTCCGGGCTGAAGGACAGGGCCAATGCCGATGCCGATGCCGATGCCGGCACCGATGCCGATACCGCCTGCTCCGACGCCCCGGTGGACGACGTGCCCCACGACGTCGACCCCTCGCTCGCGATACCCGCCGCGCTGGACGAGTGGTGGGAGTTGCCGTTCAACTCCTTCGCGGACCGGTGGCGCCTGTACTGGACCAACCCGGTGTGGCCGCCCACCGTTCGCCCCGACCCCACCGGCTACGGCGTCGCCGGCGGCCTGCCACCGGAGAACCCCTTCACCGGCCCGTCCGAGGATCTGCGGGTCTGCGTGTTCATGGCCGAGGACCAGTACTGCAACGAGTGGGGCTATCCCGCGGCCCGCAGCCACCTCGCCGATCCGCCGGTGCTGGTCTCCGCCCAGGACGACGACGGGCAAGAGGCCTGGGTGCTGCAGAGCCGCTCGCTCTCGGAGTTCTTCCTCCTGCTGGCCGTCACGCGCTTGCCCGCCCACTACGGCTGGACGGTCGAGGAGGGCAGCATCGACCCGGAAGTTCCGGCCCGGCTGCGGGAGAGCCTGCGCCCGATGGGGCTGCTGCCGTGGCGTGAGCTGGGGGCCCGTACCGAGTTCTTCGGCGGCCCGGACGTCATCGTGGCCCACGACACCGGGTACGGCGACTCCGAGCTCGTCGCGTACGGACGCACCGAGCACGCGCTGGAACGCCTGGCCGAGACGCTCGGCGTGGACTGGTCGGAATCGATCTGCGAGCCGGAGAGCCACCGCGAGGAAGAGTGACGGTCCCGGCACCCCGGACGACCCCGGCCGGTTCCCCAAGACCGTTCCGCAGCACTCATTTCGCGCCGTCCAGAGCCCGCTGCAGCGCGGTGCCCTTCCCCTCGCCGGCCGGTGCCGCGGCTCCGCGTGCGGTCTCCCGGTCCGTCCCGCGCTCATCGGCGGGTGTGGCGGCGGCCGGAACGGCCGTGGAGACGAGGGCGGTTGCGGCGAGCAGGGCGGAGACTGCGGCTGTCGGGCGGCGCATGGTCGGATTCCTTCCGTCGAGCGGTGATGCCCCCTCACCGTATGGACGCCCGCCCCTCCAGGTGATCGTGATCAAGAATGATCACGGGACCCTCTCCCCCTACAGGTTCCCCCGACACCGGGTCGGGGTCCGTTCCGGCTCGGCCTCGGGGTTGTGGCGGCGGATACGCCTGCACGCCGTTCTTGCATGGGAGACGAGGCATCCTCCTGGGTGTCTCCTGGGTATCCCCTCTGCAGGAGTGACCGGCGATCCTGGAGGGAGACGTCACGTCATGACGGGGCATCAGGGACATGACCGGACCGGCACCGCATCGATCTCGTACCTCAGACGAAGATTCCTCACGCTGACGGCCGCCGCGACCGTGCTGGCGTTCTCGGCCGAGCCCGGCCGCGCAAGAGCCGAGGAGCTCGGCGACCGTGTCCTCGGCGACGATCCCTTCACCCTCGGCGTCGCCTCGGGCGACCCCTTGCCGGACGCCGTGGTGCTGTGGACGCGGCTGGCGCCGCGCCCGTGGGAGCCGGACAGCGGGCTGCCCGCCACGGGGGTGATCCCCGTGAGCTGGGAAGTCGCGGAGGACGAACGCTTCTCGCGCGTCGTGCGCCGGGGCCGGGCCGCCGCCGACGCCGAGTTCGGGTACAGCGTGCACGCCGAGGCCCGGGGGCTCAAGGCAGGGCGCACCTACTGGTACCGCTTCCGGGCCGGCTCCTGGGTGAGCCGCGCCGGCCGCACCCGTACCGCTCCCGCTGCCGGAAGCTCTCCCGGGCAGCTGCGCCTGGGCGTGGCCTCGTGCCAGCAGTACGACGAGGGCTACTACACCGCGCTGTCGCACCTGGCCCGCGAGGACCTCGACGTCGTCTTCTTCCTCGGCGACTACATCTACGAGAACGCCATCGACGCACGGGCCGGGGACCGGCAGCTCCCGGACGGCAGCCGGCTGCCCGACGTCTTCGCGCACGAGACCGTCACGCTGGCGGACTACCGCCTGCGCTACGCCCTGGGCAAGTCCGACCCCGATCTGCAGGCCGCGCACGCCGCCCATCCCTGGTGCGTCACCTGGGACGACCACGAGGTGGAGAACAACTACGCGGCACACGTGTCGCAGGACAACGACCCGACCGATGCGTTCCTGCTGCGCCGGGCCGCGGCCTACCGCGCGTACTGGGAGAACATGCCCCTGCGCCTCCCGCACCCCACGGGGCCGGACATGCGGCTCTTCCGCCGCCTCCGCTACGGCAAGCTCGCGCAGTTCGACATCCTGGACACGCGGCAGTACCGCTCCGACCAGGCCTACGGGGACGGCTGGAAGCAGCCCGGCCCCGATTCCGAAGACCCCTCCCGCACCCTCCTCGGCCCCGCGCAGGAGCAGTGGCTCTCCAACGGATTCCGCAGCTCGTCGGCCATCTGGAACGTCCTCCCCCAGCAGGTCGCCTTCTCCCGGCGCCGGCTGAGCGCCCAGAACTCCCCCCTGTCCATGGACGCCTGGGACGGGTACCCGGCGGCCCGCAAGCGGCTCCTCGACGCCGCGCGCACCGCGCGGATCACCAACCTCATGGTGCTCTCCGGTGACTCCCACATCCACCTCGCCATGGACATCAAGGAGGACTTCGACAACCCCTCCTCCCCCACGCGCGGCGTGGAGATCCTCGGCACGTCCATCTCCAGCGGGGCCGACGGAGTCGAGAGACCCGAGGACTGGGAGCACCTCCTCGCCGTCAACCCGCACATGGCGTACTACGCCAAGCGCCGCGGCTACGTCGTCATCACGCTCACTCCGTCGCAGGCCCGCGTCGACTACCGCACCCTCCCCTACGTCACCCGCCCGGGCGCTCCCGTCTCCACCGCCACCAGCCTGATCTGCCGGGCGGACCACCCCGGATTCGAACGACCGCCGTCTCCGTGACGGCGATGCCGTTCACGGACGCGGAGCCTTCTCCCCGTGCACGGCTGTGTACCGGGCGGCGAGCCAGGGGCCCAGGTCGTCGGTGGGCATGCCGAGCGCCGCCGGGTCGGCCGAGGGCGTGCGGCCGGTGGCCGCGGCGGTGCGCATCTGCCCGGCCCGCTCCGGGTGGTAGCGGCCGAAGAGTTCGGCGGACTCGTCGAGGTCGCTGGTCCAGCCGCCCCAGTGGGGCATGATCAGGGTGAATCCGGTGCGTACGAGACGCCGGGCGACACCGCGGGCGAGGGCCTTGCGTTCGCTGTCCGTGGCGGCTTCGGCGGCCCGCGTGCGCCAGCGCGGCAGGGCGAGAGCGAGGTCGCCGTTGGTTTCGCGGGCGAGCAGGGACGTGGGGCGGTAGCGACAGGTCCAGGTCGGAGCGTCCGGGGACGGCGGTGCCGCGGGGGACGCTGCCGTAGAGGTAGGCGCCGTGCAGCCGCGTGCGGCCGTACGTCCCGGCGAGGTGGGCGCGCGCAGCCCCGACGACGGGGGCGAACGCTTCCGGCACCCGGTCCAGGGCGCCTTCGCGGGCGATCGTCCCGTCGTGGTTCAGCCCTCGCCGGCCAGCAGGGCACGCAGCCACTGTTCCTCGCCCTCCTCGATGTATGCGGTGTCATTGCGCCAGGTGTCGCCGTGGCCTTCGGCCCACAGGGTGGCCCAGGGCTGGTTGCCCCGGGCCGTCTGGTCGCGCAGGAAGTCGTGCATGGAGCGGGTGCGACGGCCCAGCAGGGGGACCAGGTGGCGTCGTTCGGCCTCGTCGAGCCCGTAGGCGTCGGCGAAGATCCGCAGCCGGTCGGCCGCATCGGTGCGCTGCCAGGCGGGGTCCGCGGACAGCGGGATGAAGCCGTGCGCGGCGTAGGCGACGTCCCACAGCCGCGAACCGGGGCCGGCCGCGTCCCAGTCGATGAACGCCCACTCGTCCTCGCCGCCGACCACGAGGTTCCACGGCGCCAGGTCCTGGTGGGCGATGATGTCGGCTCCCTCGGCGGGGACGAGCACCTGCCACCGGGCGTCGGCCGGTGGCGTGAACCCCTCCACGGCATCGTGGAAGTCCCTGATCAGGCGCGCGACCCGGGCCAGCCGCCGCGGCGGCTCCAGCAGGGCGAACCGGCCGGGCCAGACCACCTCTCCCGGCGCGAAGGTCAGGACCTCCCGGCCCCGGTCGTCGATGCCGAGGGGGCGGGGAGCCGCCCGGAAGCCCGCTTCGTGGAGATGGTTCAGCAGTGCGTGCACCGCCGGGGTCCACGGGCCCGCGGGGCGGCGGACGGTGTCGCCGACGCGGACGACGCCGTCACTGACGTTCCCGCCGGACAGCGGCTGCTCCTCGTCGGGGTGCTCCTCGACAGGGCGCTGCTCATCAGGGTGTTTCTCGTCATGCTGCTCTTCGCCGTGCTGCACGGCGCAAGTCTGCTCGACGGGCCCCTTGCGATCACCTCATTTACGGGCCCGGATCTACGGACCCGTCCGGGGGACGACGGCGATGGCGTTGCCCGGCTCGTCCAGCCACAGGTCCTGTCCGCCGGGGTGGACCGTCATTCCGGCGCGCTCGCGTCCGGGGCGGCCGTACCGCTCCCACTGCCGGTAGGCGGCCTCGACCTCGTCCCACAGGCAGCGGGGCCCGTACTGCTCGACCTCGTAGGAGGCCCGGCCGGGGACGTATTCGGCGGTGGCCCAGGAGCCCTTGTCGTAGGAGAACAGCCAGAGCGTGGCCTCGTCGCTTCCGTCCTGGGCCCGTCCCACGTAGTGCCACACCTGGGGCACGGCCAGGTCCACGTAGAACAGGGCGTGTTGGTCGTGGACCACGTCGAGGGGGCAGAGGGTGGTGCGGCCCGGCGTCCCGGCGTCCTCGTGGTGGAGGAAGTCGCGCAGGAGCCCTCCGCCGGCGGGCCGGCTGCGGGTGTGCATGAACGCCGGGTTGCCGGTGAAGCGGCCTCGGGCCCGGCCGTCGGCGACGTCGAGGACGGCGAAGCTGTAGTGGAACAGGCCGCCGCCCCACGGTGCCACGATGCGGCCCGCGGGGGCCTGCTCGACCCAGGCGTACGGGATCTCCGGCACGGTGTAGGTCGCGAGTACCCGGTCGTAGGGTGCGCCGTCCGGCCGGCCGTCCTCGGCGTCGCCGCACAGGACGCGGGGGCCGAAGCCCGCGCAGGCGAGGTTGGCCTCCGCCTGCTTGGCGATGCCCGGGTCGACGTCCATGGTGGTCACGTGCCGGTCGCCGAGCCGGTGGCAGAGCCAGGCCACGTTGTAGCCGGTGCCCGCGCCCGCCTCGAAGACGGTGTGACCCGGCCGGACGTCGAGGAGGCCGAGCATCTGCAGCATGATCGACGGCATGGAGCTGGAGGACGTCGGCCGCTGGTAGGCGTCCTCGCCGAGGTCGCGGCCCTCGTTGACCTGGGTGACCAGCGCGAGGTCCCCGTAGACCGCCCGCGCCCAGCGCTCGGGGTGCGTCGCACGGTCCACGACGCGCCCTCCGGCCTCGAAACCGTCCGGGAGGAACAGCTCCCGCGGCACCTGCGCGACGGCGGCGGCCCACGGGGAGCCGGGAGCGAGGGAGCCCTTGTTCGTGAGGATCTGCAGCAGTCGTTCGGGAGTGCTCATCTGGAAGCGATCACTTCTTCTTCGGCGGGTCGGTCACGGGCTTGTTCCACTGCCCGTCGCTCTCGCGGGGCGACTGCTGCTTGTCGCCTTCCTCCCCGCCCTTGCCGTCACCGTGCTTGCCCATGCCGCCGTCCCCGTCCGTCCCGGGCTCCGATGAGGGCAGACGGTAGTGGGAGGGGGGCGGCACGGCGGGTCCTTTGCGCACGTCGGCCGAAGGTTGGCCGTGCGTTGGCCGATACGTATCGGCCGGAGGCCGAACCCCGCTCGCCGACGGCCTCGGAGCAGGGGGTCGGCCGGATGGGCCACTTCTGGCCAGCGGGCATTTCCTGTGGCCCTGGGCGGCCAGGATGGCGCTCCGGTCCGGAGGGTTGAGCGGACCGGGGTCAGGCGCCCGTGTCCGCGCCGGGGGCGTCGTCGAGCAAGTGGGGGCCGTTGTTGCGGACGTCGTTGACCGCGGTCGACACCGGGCGGGCGCCGAGGTCGCCGCCCGCGGGAGTGGTCAGGAGTGCGCGGAGCTCTTCGGGGTCCTGGTGGGCGGGGTCGAGCCAGGTGTCGTAGTCGGCCGGCGCGATGGCCAGCGGCATGCGGGGGTGGATGCGGCCGGCGGTGTCGGTGGCTTCGGTGGTGATGATGCTGCAGGTGGTCCACCACTGCGCCGGGCCGTCGTCTCCGGTCGCCGGGTCGCGCCAGAACTCGTACAGCCCCGCCAGCGCCATCACCTGACCGTCCGCGGGGCTGATGAAGTACGGCTGCTTGTAGGCCTTCGCGGCGGGGGTCGCGGCGACCGCTTCCCATTCGTAGAAGCCGTCGGCCGGGAGCAGGCAGCGGTGCTTGGCGAAGGCGCGGCGGTAGGCGGGCTTCTCGTGCACCGTCTCCACCCTGGCGTTGATCATCTTCGCGCCGGTGGCCAGGCTCTTCGCCCAGGACGGCACCAGGCCCCACCGCAGCGCCCGCAGTTGCCGCTCGATCGCGCCGCTCTCACGGTCGGCGCGCTCCAGCACGGCCCATACGTCGTCGGTCGGGGCGACGTTCCAGCTCGGTTCCAGGAGAGGTTCCGGGTCCCACCGGGTGACGGAGAACAGTCCGGCCAGGTCCTGCGGACTGCGGGTGGAGACGTAACGGCCGCACATGGCAAAACCTCGCCGGTCCTCTCGTCAGACCCGGTCGCCGGTCAGGTGCAGCGGCTTGCGCGGGGCCGGGGGCCGGCCGTCCGCGGCCGGGTCGGGGACGTCGTCCTCGCGTTCGGCCGCGTACCAGCCCAGGCCGCGCAGGATCGCCTTGGGCATCGTCGGCGGCAGGGCGCGGTCGAGGGCCGGCCAGGCCTCCTCCAGGAGGGCCCGGGCATGGGCGCGGGCGGCGTCCACCGCGCCGCATTCGGCGAGGACGGCGGCGACGGCTTCCGCCATCTGCGGAGTGGCGCGGCCGCCGCGCACGGCCTCCCACACGGCGCGCAGACGGTCGGGCGGCAGCAGGGGCACGGCGTGGGCGAGCGGCACCGTGACCTTGCCGTTGAGCAGGTCCTCGGCCACGCGCTTGGCCGCGCGGCGGCGTCCGCCGTGCCGGACGGTGCCGATGCCGCGCAGGTCCGCGACGTCGTCGCTGATCTGGTAGGCCACGCCGAGGGCCTCGAAGTACGCGCCGATGGCGGCGGTCTCCGCCTCCCCCGCGCCGGTCAGCAGGGCGCTGACCTCGGCGAACATCCGTACCGGCAGACCGGACTTCAGCCGGTGGGTGGAGTGCAGCCGCTGCAGCAGCACCGAGGCGTCGCCGGTGGTCACGGCGGTGTCCATGGCCTGCTCGTGGCCGGTGATGTCGAGGGCCTGCCCGGCGTGGCCCGCGCGCAGGGCGCGCAGGTAGGCCCGGTGCACGCGCAGGCGCAGCGCGGGGTCGTCGGGCAGGATGTCGTCCGCCACCCGGTCGAAGACGAAATAGGCGGCCGTGCCCGCGTTGATGGCGGTCGCTGCGCCGAAGACCTCGTGGACGGTGGGGCCGCCACGGCGCATCGGAGAGGCGTCCTCCACGTCGTCGACGATGAGGGACCCGGTGTGCAGCAGCTCGGTGACGGCCATCAGGGGGCGGTAACGGTCCGCATCCTCGGAGAAGAGGGCCATGACGCAGGCGGAGGCGAACGAGCGCCACGACTTCCCGCCCAGGTCCGCGAGATGGCGTACGGGCAGGACGAGCCCTGCGTGCACCCCGCGGGACGAGGCCTCGTCGAGCGGGACATGGCCTTCCAGCCCGGCCAGAGTGCCCAGCACCCGGGGGTCGGCGGTGTCGGGGTAGAACCGGCGGACTTCCGCCCGCGTGATCCGGCCGATGCGGCGCATGAAGTCTTCGAGGTCGCTGATGGTGTTGGGCGGAACGAACTCCACGCGCGCGTGGCCGCCGACGGGCCGCCCGCCCATCGTGCCCTCCACCCGGCACCGGCCGTGCCAGAAGGCGCGGCCCAGGGACATCGACGAGACCTCTTGCGCGTACGGGGACGCGACGAGTCGTACGTCGAGGCCGCCCGCTTCGGGGATCCGCAACCGGGTGGCGACGGGGTAGGAGTTCATGGTGACCGAGGAGTCCCAGCGGCGCGTGGTCCACAGCTCCGCCGTCGCCTGCCGGCCGTGTCCGTCGGGGCCGGAGACGGCGCACACCGTGTGCTGTGCCTGCGTCGTGTGGGTGGCCATGGGCCGATCGGGCCGATCGGGCCGTTCCTGGAGAGCCGGCGCGTCCAGCGCGTCCAGCACATCCGGCGGATCCGACGGGTCGGGGTCTCCGTCGTCGAGGGGCTGCCGGGCCGACGGCAACGGCTCGGTGCCGGTGGTCTCCTCGACGAGGCTGGTGCGCAGGAGCGCCACGTCCCAGCCGTTGTCCAGCTGCACCTGAACCCGCATCCAGGCGGTCTCCGCGCCGCCGGGGCGGTGCGCGCCCTCCGGGCAGGTGCCGTAGGAGTGCTCCAGCCACGCCTCTCCCGTGACGCGCACCGGCTCGCGCCCGGAGGCGGACACGGTGCCTTCGGCCGTCATGCGCGGCAGGCAGGACGAGGACAGGGCCCCGGGCGCTTCCGTTTCGTCGCCTGCGCGCAGCGGCAGGGGTGGTTTGCCCGGGCCGAGGGTCAGTGCGAAGCCCCCGGCGTCGCCGGCCACGGTCAGGCCGTACGAACCGCCCGGGTGCCGGGTGAGGGTGGCGACACCGCCGAAGTCCAGGTCCAGCCGGTGCGCGGCGAGGCGTACGGGTGCGTGCAGCAGCCGGTCGGGCAGGAGCGGCCTGCCGCCCGCCAGGGCGTCGAGGACGGCCCGGCGCACGTGTGGGTCCCACGCCGAGGCGTCCTCGAAGGCGGAGCGTGCCTCGGCGAGGGCCGCCTCGTCCAGCCAGGACTCGGTGGTGCGGCCGCCGGTGGCGTGGTCGGTGTGCGACCAGATGACGGTGTGGCCGGCGGGCCGGTCCGCTCCCCCGCCGGGCCGGGCGGTTCCGGTCCCTCCCCCGGCGCCCGGCCGCCGGCACAGGAACTGCGCGGACAGGCTGTGCTCTTCGCCTCCGGCCGTCCGTACCGAGGCGTTGACGGACCACCGTTCGACGGGACGGTCCGGGTGGGGCAGGTCCTCGCGTACGGACTCGCCGGAGTCGGTGGCGGACGGGGACGGCGGTGCCTGTGCGGCGTGCTTGTTCACGGGTGCCCCAAGGGGAGTCCTGCGGTGCGGGTTGCGTACTGGCCGTAACCGCCCAACCGCACGAGCGTCAACACGGTTACCTGCGACCACCCGTATGGATCGCCCGTGGCGGGCGATCCATGCCCTGTCGGGTGCATTCGGGTGAGCGCGGGCGTGCCGCCCGCAGGGGTGCCCGGCCGCCGCCGTATACCCGGGACACGACGGATGGGGACGGTGGACGAAGATGATGACTCGGTGGGTGGTTTCCCGTCCCTGGCGGGTGCTGGCCGGGGCGGGCCTCCTGGGGGCGGTGCTGGGGCTGTGGCTGCTGGGAGCCCGCCCTCAGTTCAGCGGCGGCGGCTATCTCGCCACCGGGACCGAGGCCGCTCGCGCCGACGCCGTCCTGGCCGAGCGCTTCCACGCGGGCCTGCCGGACCTGGTGCTGCGCGCGGACGCCCGCTCCCCCGCCGGTTCGGAGGACGTCTCCCGCGCGGGCCTGGACCTCACCGTCAGGCTCTCCCGGCAGCCGGGCGTCGAGCGCGTCTACTCGTACTGGAACACGGGCGCCTCCGAGCTGCTGAGCGAGAACGGGCGCAGCGCCCTCGTCGTGGCCGACCTGGCGGGGGACGACACGGCCACGGCGCGGGCCGCCGCACGGCTGGTGCCGCGCTTCACCGGTGCCCACGGTCCGCTGCGGGTGTCGGCCACCGGCACCTCCTACGTCTCGGCGCAGGCCACCGAGGTCAGCGGGCAGGAGCTGCTCCGGGCCGAGCTGCTCGGCGTGCCGCTGGCCGCGCTGGCGCTGCTGCTGGCCTTCGGTTCCCCGGTCGCGGCCCTGCTGCCGGTGCTGACCGGGCTGTTCGCGGTGCTGGGCGCCTATCCGCTGCTGTGTGCGCTGGCCGGCGTGATGCCCGTGTCCGCGCTCGCCACGAACGTCGCGACGGCGCTCGGCTTCGGCGTGGCCGTCGACTACGGGTTGCTCCTCGTCAGCCGCTACCGCCAGGAACTCGCCGCCGTGGAAGGCGACGCGCACGATGCCGACGGCAGACCCGACACCCGGGGCGCCACGCTGCGCACCATGCGCACCGCCGGGCGCACGGTGTTCTTCTCCAGCGGCACGATCGCGGTCTGCCTGACCCCCATGCTGCTGTTCCCCCTGCCGTTCCTGCGGTCTCTGGCCTGCGCGGGCATCGCGGTCGTGCTGTGCTGCGGGCTCGCCACGGCTGTCGTCCTGCCGGCGCTGCTGGTTCTGCTCGGCCGCTGGATCGACCGCGGCGACCCGCTGGCCCGGTGGCGCCGGGCCCGTTCCGCGGAGAGCCCGCTGTGGCGGCGCGTCGCCCGTGCCGCCACCGGCCGGCCCGTCCTGGCCGGCGGCTGCTGCGTGCTGCTGCTCGCCGCGTCGGCGCTGCCGTTCGCCCACGTCCGCTTCGGCGTCACCGACTACCGGGTGCTGCCGGCCGGGCTGGAGTCCCACGCCGTCGCCGCCGGGATCGAGCGCGACTTCTCCCTCCCGTGGGATCGCGCCGTCACCGTCCTGTTGCCGGCCACGGATGCCGTCGAGCAGGAGGCCGAGGTGACCGCCTACGCCCGGCAGCTGTCCGAACGGCCCGACGTCGCGAGCGTGGTGACGGGCCTGGGGACGTACGCCCACGGGCGCCAGGTGGCCGGGCCGACGCCCGGATCGCTGCTGCAGATCACCATGGGCGGCACCTGGCTCGCGGTGACGGGATCCGGTCCGCCCGCGAGCGACCCGGACCTCGTACAGACCCTGCGCGCGCTGCCCTCCCCCGGCCCACACCTGGTCACCGGCTGCCCGGCGCGCGTGCTGGACACCAAGACGGCCCTGGCGCACGTCCTGCCCTTCATCGGGGCGCTGTTGATCGGCTGCGTGCTGGTCCTGCTGTTCCTTTTCACCGGCTCGCTGCTCATCCCGCTCAAGGCCGTGGTGCTGGCCACGTTGAGCATGTGCGCCAGCTTCGGGGCCATGGTCCACGTCTTCCAGGACGGCCACCTGCGCGGCCTCCTCGGGTCGTTCGCCGTGACGGGCGAGCTGGAGACGGCCATGCCGGTGGTGATGTTCTGCTTCGCCTTCGGGGTCTCGGTGGACTACGAGCTCTTCCTCATCGCCCGCATCCAGGAGGAGTACCGGGCCGGCGCCGACTGCCGCACCGCCGTCGTCAACGGCATCGCCCGCACCGGCCGGGTGATCACCACGGCGTCGCTGCTCGTCGCCATCGCCGTGCTGCCGCTGCTGACCTCGCACGTGGTGCTGCTGAAGATGTTCGGATGCGGCATCGCCCTCGCCGTGCTCGTGGACGCCACCGTCGTACGCGGCGTCCTCGTGCCCGCCTTCATGCAGTTGGCCGGGCGCGCCAACTGGTGGGCGCCCGCGCCGCTGCGGCGTCTCCACCGGCGCCTCGGACTCCACACCGCCTTCGTGCCGCCGGCACCCACGGGTGCCGTGCCGGCCCAGCAGAAACAGACCGTCAGGAAGAAGATCCGCACATGACCACCACGCACCGTCCGCGCCGCGCCCGTCGTCCGCGCCGTCCGCGCACCGCGACGATCCACGCGGCTCTGGGCGCCCTGCTGCTCGGCGCCCTCTGCACGACCGCCGGTCCCGGGACCACGCCGGCGTCGGCCGCCCCCGCGCGCGGCACAGCCCGGACCGCTCCGGCCGTGACCGCCGTGACCGGGGCGGCCCCGGCCGGTACGGCCTTGGCCGGGACCGCCCTGTCCTGCTCCCTGCAGACCGCCCCCGGCGACCCCCTCGTCTTCCGCCCGCCCGTCACCGGCCGCGTGCAGCGGGTGTCGGCCACGGGTACGGTCCTGCTCGACCGCTGCACCTCCGCGGACGGCAGCCAGTACGGGATCCGGTCCGGAAGGATGGTCCTGCGCGGCGCGGCGACGGCCAACTGCCTCACCGCCGCCCGCCCCGAGGGGTCCGCCGTCATCACCTGGTACCACGGCTGGGCCCAGCGCGGCCGGACCGCCGGAACCTCCCACCTGAGGCCGTCCTCGCGCGGCGGTGGCGGCTACACCCCTGCGGACGCCTTCCTCAGCGGCGACGTCGTCTCGGGGCGGATGGCGGACCGCCACGTACGCGGCTGGGCGGTGCCCACCACCGACGTGACCGGCTGCGCGGCCCGCGGTCTGCGGACGGTCGCGGGGCGGGGCAACATCTCCTTCTCGTGACCCTCGACGGGGCGTGCGGGCCCGGGACCGGCCGGCTCGACCGCGAGGAGAGCCTCGCCGTCAGCCCACTCGGGTGCCGGTCCACGCCAGCAGCGCCTCGGCCCGTTCGGCGTTCAGGGCACGCGGGTCGGTGGTGCGGGTCGCCCAGGCGATGTGGCCGTCGGGCCTGACGAGTACGGCGCTCACGCCGTCGAGGTCCGACCGGGCCTCGTGCCGGCGGGCGGTGACTGCGCGGGTGCGGGAGGACTCGTCCGGGCCCGTGCCTTCGCCGAAGTGCAGCAGGACGAAGCGGCCGTCGCGGAGGAGTTCGTACACGCGGGCCGGCCCGGCCGCCGTCGTCAGGTCGATATCGGGCATGCGCCGGCCGGTGAGCGGGTCGGCGTCCGGCAGGGACGGAGGATAGGCGGTGTCGAGGGCGGAGATCCGGCCGGCCAGGTACCGGTTGACCTCGCTCATGCCCAGGAGCGTGTCGAGCAGCTCGCACAGGAGCTCCGCAGGGAGTCCGTACTGCTCGGTGAGGGGGAGTTCCACCAGCAGGGTCTGCGCCCGGGTGCCCGCGGTGACGGCGTGGCCGACGGGGTGGCGCTCGGCGTGATAGGTGTCCAGCAGACCGGGCGGCGCCCAGCCCCGGACCGCGGCGGCGAGCTTCCACCCGAGGTTCATGGCGTCCTGCAGCCCGGTGTTCAGGCCCTGGGCCCCGACGGGGAAGTGGACGTGCGCGGCATCGCCGGCCAGCAGGACGCGGCCGCGGCGGTAGGTCCCGGCGAGGCGGGTGGTGTTGCCGAACCTCGACAGCCACCGGGGCTCGCCGATGCCGCAGTCGGTGCCGCACACCTGCCTCAGTGAGGTGCGGAACTCCTCCAGGGTCACCGGTTCGGAGGAGGGAGTCCGGATCCGCCGGGGGTCCATGACCACGAACCGGGTCAGCCCGCTCTCCAGGCGGGCGACGAGGACGCCGTGCTGCCGGGCCCGTTCGTTGCACGCGTGGTCGGCGACGGCGAAGTCCCCCACGACCGCGCTCATGGACTCGCGCGTCCCCGGGAACCCGATGCCGGCGGCCTGCCGGACCCGGCTGCGCCCGCCGTCGCAACCGACGACGTACGCGCAGCGAATCGTGACCGGGCCGCCGGGTCCGGAGAGACCGGCCACGGCGCCGTGGGCGTCCTGCCCGACTGCGACGGCCTCGCACCCGCGGTGGACCTCCACCCCCAGCTCCCGGGCCCGTTCCGCCAGCAGCGCCTCGGTCCGTGCCTGGGCCAGCAGCAGCGCGTAGGGGTGCCGGGTGTCGAGCCCGGTGAAGTCCAGCCGCCGCTTGAGGCTGACGGCGAACTGCCAGCCGGGCACGGTGCGGCCTGCGGCCAGGAAGCGGCCGGCCAGGCCGCGCATGTCCATCAGCTCGATGCTGCGCGGGTGAAGGTTGAGCGCCCGTGACTCCCGGTGGGGCGACGCGCGCTTGTCGACCACCCGGACCCGTACGCCCGCCAGTGCCAGTTCGCACGCCAGCAGCAGTCCCGTCGGCCCCGCCCCCACGACGAGCACTTCGGTGTCCATGCCTGGGTCCATGCCTGCGTCGATGCCTGCGCCCCGGGACGTCACTCCCTCACCTTTCGCCGCATGAGCGAGGACCGTCAAGCGGCCCTTCGGGATTGGCCGAAGCCGGCGCTTGGCTTCGGCACCGTCCCGCACTGGAATGAGACGGCCGGGCCACCGGGCCCGCGGGAGGAGTCCGCCAGTGATCCACATGACCGAGACCCTGGCCGTGCAGACCGTCGAGGACTTCCTCACCGCCGACGAGACGGCCGAGCTGACCAAGGTCCTGGACGAACACCTCGCGGCCACCGGCTGGGTTCCCGTACGGCCCAGCGAGGGAACGACCCCGCCCGACGCGGCACAGGCCCTCCTGAACGGCGCCGTGCGGCGGGCCCTGCCCGCGCTGCGCCGGGTGTTCCCCTCCGCCTCGGGCACCGATCCGTGGCTGTACCACGACCTCAAACCCGGCGACAAGATCCGTCCGCACGTTCACGGCGTGGGCGACCCGCAGGCCCGGCCGCAGCGGATCGCCCGGGTCGCCTTCAACCTCCAGGACGCCGAACGGGGTGGCGAGTTCCACCTCGACACCTACTCGGCCGACGCCCTGTGGAGCGACACCACCCCGGCGGCCGAAAGCGACTACGCGCCCGGAACGCGGCTCGTCCACGAGATCACCGCCCGCTCGGGCCCGGTGAAACTCGACGACCTGCCGCACACCCGCTGGATCTGCAGCCCGCCGCCGGGCACCACCGTCGTCTACGGCACCCAGCTGGTCCACGGCGTCCTGCCGGTCACGGAGGGCAGGGTGCGCAAGCTCATCACCAACCTCCTCGCATGATGCCGTACCGACGCGGGCGGGGAGGCCGTTGACGCCGTGCCGATGCCGGCGGGGAGGCCGTCACAGCGGAGACTGTCGGGCTTTCACAGCGGAGGCCGGCCGCCGTCCCGCCGCAGGGCGTACAGCCCGCGCCCCAGCTGAGCAGCCGCCTCGTCCGCCCCGTTCAGCAGCGTTCCCGGCGGCAGGGACCGCAGCCAGGCGCTCACCACATCGGCTCGGTCGCCCGGGACGCACAGGACGGGACGGTGGTACCCGCCGATGAAGGGGCCCCGGTTGGCGGGGTTTCCCGGGAAGGCCATCAGCTCCGTCCCCGTCGGCGGGGGCGGCAGGGCGGCCCCGTTGCGCACGGGCAGTTCGAGCGCCACCCGGTGGGCGCGGGCCCGCCGCGTGGACGGCGCACGGCCCAGCACAGCGTGCGCGTACGCCACGTGCGGGTCGAGTCCCGTACTCGCCCAGCTCATGTTGGACACGCCGCCCAGCCGGCCGTTCAGCTCGATCACCTGCAGCCGGCCGTCGTCGGTGACGGCGAAGTCCATCTGCCACGGGCCCAGGGGAGCTGTCGACTCCACCATGTCCACGACCGTGGCGGCCAGTTCCTCCTGCACTCGCGCGGGCAGCACCGCCGGTGCGACTCGCACCCGCCGACCCGGAGCACAATCGCTGCCTAGCCGGCCCAGGGAGGCAACCGGCCACGCGACCGTGGCCGATGGCCCGGCCGCCGAGGACCGCGGCCCGGAGAGGAGCTCCAGCGTGTACTCCTCCCCCGACACCGCCTCCTGGACCAGTACCGGATACCTCACCTCGCCGGACACCCGGTCCAGATGCTCCCGGTCCCGTACGTAGTGGCGTCCGGCGTGGAACTCGCTGCGGGCCTCCTTGACCAGCACGGGGAACCCGAGTTCGCCCACGGCACCCGGCAGCTCCGCCGCCGCCTCGCAGACGACGCCCCGCGGCACGGGCCAGCCCCGCTCCCCCGCGAGGCGGTGGAACGCCACCTTGTCGCTGGCCGACGTCGCGAACCCCTCCGGGTGCACGGGCATACGGCAGCCCGCGCCACGCAGCCGGGATGCCGCCCGGGAGTAGACGGGCAGGAGCTGCTCCTGTCCGGGACACCCCATGTTGGGAACGGCGACTTCGGCCCGGTGCTCCTCGAGCAGCTGCAGCGTCCTGCGTTCGTCGAGAGTCGTCGGCAGCTCTCCGCACGCCGTCCCGGGGCCCAGGAACGACGTCAGGTCCGCGAATCCCAGCACGGTGACCTTCGCGCCGCCGTCCCTGAACGGTGGCACGATCCTGTCCGCGCGGAACTCCCCCAGGACGACCACACGCGCCATCCGCACCACCGCCGTCGATCCATCGGAGACCACAACCTTCCCCGCCGACGGGCACGGTTGCAACGCACGCTCCGGCCCCTCACCGGTTTCGTCGGCTGCTGGAGCGCGGCCGCAGCAGCGCCGCGGCCAGCACGGCCGGGGTGGTGAGCAGCAGGGTGAGGGTCACCAGCGACAGGCCCCGGAGCTGCTTCTCGGTCGCTGACGGGAGGACCTTCCGGTAGGAGGGGCAACGGTTCCTGGGTCCGCACAGGTTGGTGGGCGGTTTCGGAACGGGCGCCGTGTTCGGCGGGGCGGTAGGCGGGGCGGGGCGGGGCGGCGTCCTCACAACCGGGGCGGGGGCCGGCGGGAGTTGAGCCGGTGGGGCGGGAGCCGGGGGCGCCGGCGCGGGAGGCGGGACTACGGGCGCCGGGGCAGGAGGCGCGGGGGCCGGGGGTACTTGCGGTGCACCTGGTGGGGGGACGGGAGCGGGCGGGGCCGGCGGAGCGGGCGCGGGCGGCGCAGGGGCAGGAGGGGCGGGGGCCGGAGGGGCGGGGGCCGGAGGGGCGGGGGCAGGTGGCGCCGGGGCGGGCGGCCTGGCGTTGCGGCACTTCAGCCACACCTCTGCGTCCACGGTGTTGAGCACGCGCGCAGTGACGTCCAGGCACCCTTGGCCGTTGTCGGTCACTTCCGCTTGAACATTGCCGCCCAGTCCGTTCACGGCGACGTGCGACGGGGGATGAGGCGGCAGCAGGCTCGGCAGGCGGTGCAGGACAGCGTTCACCGACGTATTGCCGGTCGCGACACTCGCGCCACCGTCGTCGGCCGCCGCCTCGCCGGTCATCGCCAGCGCAGCAGCCGTGGCCAGCATCACCGCATACCGTGTTCTCCGCCGCCCCGTCACGCGGAACAGCCTGCACGCCCTCCGGTGTCTCCAACTCTCGTTCCCCCCAGATTCCTCCGATGGGCGGAAAATTGCGTCAGCACATCGCAACGAGCGCGCGACGGGGCGGCCGGCGCCCGGAGGCCCGGTGAACGGATAATGATTGGGCGTTCCACGCATCCGGCCCGCAGAATGCACCCATGAACGACCGGCTCGACGACATCTCCGACATCCCCGAGACCCCCGCCTCGACCCCGGCGACGGACTGGACGACGACTCCCGTCACCACGCCCATCACCGCGGACCTCCTGCGCGGCGCCCTGGACCTGGAGTACACCGAACACGGGGTCCTGCCGCACCGGCTGCCGGCCCGGGCCCGGGCGCAGTGCGCCGACGGGCAGCTGGCCGTGGCGGAGGCCCAGCCCTCCGGCGTACGGCTGGTGTTCCGCACGCGGGCCGGTGTCATCGAGCTGGACGCCCTCCGCACCAAGAACGTCTACAAGGGCGCCCCGCCCCGGCCCGACGGCGTCTACGACCTGCTCGTCGACGGCCGCCTGGCCGGGCGGGCGAGCGTGTCCGGCGGCAACGTCCTGCTGGTGGACATGACCACCGGGTCCGCGGAGACCCGTCCCGGCCCGGTCGGTACCGTCCGGTTCTCCGGTCTGCCCGACCGCGTCAAGGACGTCGAGATCTGGCTGCCGCACAACGAGATCACCCAGCTCGTCGCCCTGCGCACGGACGCTCCCGTCGAGCCCCTGCCGGACGGGGGCCGCAAGAAGTGGCTGCATCACGGCAGTTCGATCAGTCACGGCTCCGATGCCGCGAGTCCCAGCACGACCTGGCCCGCGCTGGCCGGCTTCCTCGGCGACGTGGAACTGACCAATCTGGGGCTGGGCGGCAGCGCGCTGCTCGACCCGTTCACCGCCCGCGCCCTGCGCGACACCCCCGCGGACGTGATCAGCATCAAGGTCGGCATCAACCTCGTCAACACCGACCTGATGCGCCTGCGCGCCTTCGGCCCCGCGGTGCACGGCTTCCTCGACACCGTCCGCGAGGGCCATCCCACCACGCCGCTCCTGGTCGTCTCCCCCATCCTGTGCCCCATCCACGAGGACACCCCCGGCCCCAGCGCCCCGGACTTCAGCAGCCTCAGCGAGGGGAAGCTGCGGTTCCGGGCCGCGGGCGACCCCGCGGAGCGCGCCGCCGGGAAGCTGACCCTCAACGTCATCCGGGACGAACTGGCCCGCCTGGTGGAGCAGCGGGCGGCCGACGACCCGAACCTGCACTACCTCGACGGCCGCGAGCTCTACGGCGAGGCGGACTTCGCCGAACTGCCACTGCCCGACCAGCTCCACCCGGATGCCGCGGCACACCGCCGCATCGGCGAACGCTTCGCCGCCCTGGCCTTCGGCTCCGGCGGGCCGTTCGCCACCACGCGCGTCTGAAAGGCCCGTTCAGCGCCCGGCCTGATCCGCCGGGCGGATGCGCATGGCGGTCGGCGAGCCGTCGCCGAGGTAGTCGGCGACGCATCCGTACCGGCCGGGCCGGGCCGCCGCCACGAGGCCCAGGCAGGCACCCAGCGCCCGCTGGCCGAAGGCGTTGGGGTGCATGGATTCCTCCAGCGTCCCCTGGGTGTTGGCGTAGTCGAGGAAACGGAACCACTCGTGCTTACGGGCGTCGGGGCCGGTGGCTCCCACCTGGGTGGTTCCGAGGGCGCAGACCTCGTGTCCCGCCATCGTGTCCTTGAGGTCGAGGAAGTCCGCGCCGCGGGACGCGGCGACGTCACGGATCATGGCGGACAGCTGGGGGACGAAGGTGTAGCGGGCCCAGGAGGCGTCCCGGTCGTTGAAGGGACAGCCGTCCCTGCGCAGGCGGTTCGGGTCGCCTTCGCGCAGGCGGAACTCCTCGCCGCCGGGGAGGGGCGACGGGTACGACTGCAGGACGAGCCGGTAGTCGCCGTCGCCGTAACCGGCGGCCGCCATCGTCGCCCGGATGTCGTCCACGACCGCGGACACCTTCGCCTGGACGGCGGGCAGTTTACGGTCGACCTCCGCGGCCTGCTTCTTCCAGCACAGGCGGCTGAACGCCCAGTCGTAGGCGCAGTCGCCGATGACGGTGCCGAAGCCGAGGTCGTTCCCGCCGATGGAGAGGGCCACGAGCGTGACCTTCTTGGTGCGGGCGATCTGCGCGAGCCGGTCGGTCTGCGGTGCCTCTCCGTTGAGGGACAGGCCGCCCCGGGCGGCGCTCAGGACGTGCTTCGTCTCGGCGCCGGAGCAGGCGAGGCTGATGCGTTCGGCCACGGGCAGGGGCGCGGTGAGGATCTCCGCGCCGTCCGAGCGGTGGCAGCCGCCGACCGCAGCGGTCGCGCCGTAGACGCGCCCGGGGTCGTACGCCGTGCCGGTCCAGGCCCGGTCGGTGCCGTTGCGGCCCTTGTCGTAGCGGTCGGTGTTGCCGAGCCAGCGGCCGCCCTCACCGGAGATGAAGCTGTCCCCGAGCGCGACCGCCACGGACGGGCCGGACGGCGGGGCCGGAGCCGGATCCGGAGCCGCGGCCTGTGCGGGCGCGGCGCTCGCGAGTGCCGCCAAGGTACTGAGGATCGCACCGACGAGTATGGTGCGCGCAGGGCGGCGGGCCTGTCTGGAGCGGCGTCTGAGGCGGACTCCGGGATGGACTCTGGAACGTGCTTCGGATCCTGCTCCGAATCGTGCGCGGTGTAAGTACACGGGGTGTCCTCTCGGTGGCCGAGTTGCGGCAATGAGGAAACCCTCGGCCCGGTGTCGGCGCAAGAGTTGTGACACGGAACGGATCCGACCGGTCCAACGGATCCAACCGGTCCAACGGATCCACGGGGTGCTACCGCTGCCCCGCCCGGAACGCACGGCGGTAGGCGCCGGGGGTCGTGCCCAGGGCGCCGAGGAAGCGCCTGCGGAGGTTGGTGGCCGAGGAGAGGCCGACGCGGCGGGCGACGGCGTCCAGCGGGAGGTCGGAGGACTCCAGCAGCTCCCTGGCCGCTGTGATCCGCTGGGCCAGCAGCCACTGCCCGGGGCTGGTGCCGAGCTGATCGGTGAACCTCCGGGCCAGGGTGCGTGCCGAGACGCCCGCATGTGCGGCGAGGTCGTCGAGGGCCAGCGGTTCGCCGAGTCTGCCTGTGGCCCACTCCAGCAGCGGCGCAAGCGTGCCCTCCATCTGCAAGGGGTGCGGCGGCGCCGCGTACTGCAGCTGCCCGCCCTCGCGGTGGGGCGGCATGACCATGCTCCGTGCGACGTCCGCTGCGTAGCGGGCGCCGTGGTCGGTGCGGACCAGGTGCAGGCACAGGTCGATGCCGGCTCCGGAACCCGCACTGGTGGCCACGTCGCCGTGATCCACGTAGAGCACGTCCGCAGCGAACCCGACCGCCGGGAAGCGCGCGGCGAACTCCTGCGCCAGCCCCCAGTGCGTGGTGGCCTGCCGACCGTCCAGCAGGCCCGCGTGCGCCACGACGAAGGCCCCGGAGCAGATGCTGACGATTCGCGCCCCGCGGGCGTGAGCGCGGCGCAGGGCACGGAGCACTGCGGGCGAAGGCTGCTCGTCGGTGGGGAGCCATCCCGGGACGATCACGGTGTCCGCCCGGTCGAGCGCGTCCAGCCCGTCGGTCACGACCATGTCGTACCCGGCGCTCGTGGGGACGGGGCCCGGGGTCTCCGCGCAGACGCCGAACGTGTAGCGGGTGGGCAGTCCTCGGCGCTCGGTCCCGAAGACGTCGGCCGCGCAGGCGAGCTGGAAGGTCGACTGTGGGATATGGACGAGTGCCACGACACGATGCATGGCAGGAAAGTACCTCAGCATGTCTTTCTTGACACTCGGCGCGACGGCGGCAATCGGCCAGGCTCTCCTCATGCCAACAGAACAGAACGCCTCCGCCTATACGTGGTCCGCCCTGCAGGACGCTCCGGTTCACGAGCTCTTCCCCGGCATCCGCCTGCGCCCGCTGTGGAGCGGCGGCCAGGGCGCGAAGGCCCTCGTGGTGGAGATGGACCCCCACGCGTGCTGGCAGGGAGTGGATCTCCACGAGCCGGGCCCCGAAGAGGTCTACGTGATCTCCGGGACCTTCAACGACGGCGACCGCGACTATCCGGCCGGCTCGTTCATCCACGCCCCCGCGGGCTCCTCGCACGTACCGCAGACGACGACCGGCTGCACGCTGTTCGTCTTCTATCCCGAGGGGTAGTCCTCCCCGGGCCCGAGCGGGCGGGGCGGGCGGGGCGGCCGGGGCCGGGCACCTCGGCGCCCGGCCCCGTGGGATGGGATCCTGGTCGCGTGAACCTGGAGGACCTCGTCCGGCTGCGCCGGGCCCGTGACCGGATGGACCGCGACTACGCGCAGCCGCTCGACGTGCCGGCGCTGGCGCGCGCCGCCCTGATGTCGACGGGCCATTTCTCCCGCAGCTTCCGCGCCGCCTTCGGGGAGACCCCGTACGGCTACCTGATGACGCGCCGGATCGAGCGGGCGAAGGCGCTGCTGCGGCGGGGTGACCTGACGGTGACGGAGGTCTGCTTCGAGGTCGGCTGTACGTCGCTGGGGTCGTTCAGCTCACGGTTCACCGAGCTGGTGGGCGAGAGCCCGAGCGCGTACCGGGCCCGCCGCCATGACGACGGCGCGGCCATCCCGCCCTGCATCGCCAAGATCCACACGCGACCGGTCAGAAATGGAGAAGCGAAACCCGACCCCCGCCCGTAGCGTGAAACGCATGGACATCAAGTTTCCTCGTGCTTCATCGCCGTCGACGACCACGACAAGGCGCTCGCCTTCTACCGGGACGTGCTCGGCCTGGAGGTGCGCAACGACGTCGGGTTCGAGGGGATGCGCTGGGTGACCGTCGGGGCGCCGTCGCAGCCCGACGTGAACATCGTTCTCGAACCGCCCCTCGCGGACCCGAACGCCTCCCCCGCCGACAAGCAGGCCATGGCGGAACTGCTGGCCAAGGGCCAGCTGCGCGGAGTCATCTTCCACACCGACGACTGCGACGCCACCTTCGAGCGCATCCGCGCCGGGGGCGGCGAGGTGATGCAGGAGCCGGTCGACCAGCCGTACGGCGTCCGCGACTGCGCCTTCCGCGATCCCTCCGGCAACATGCTGCGCTTCACCCAGCCTCGCGGGCAGTGAGCTCTGCGCCCGCGAACCGGGCGCCACCCCGCCGACGACTTCCGCCCGCGCCGCCTCACGGCCCGGCCCGGCGCGGCGCGAAGTGAACAAGAGGCCCGACCGCGACGGCGGCCCCGCGTAACCGATGGAGACACGACACACGATGAGCACGGCCAAGAGGGCGAACACGAAGTCGCCTGCGCCGCACACTGCCGACAGCCACGATCTGATCCGCGTGCACGGCGCGCGCGTGAACAACCTCAAGGACGTCAGCATCGAGATCCCCAAGCGGCGGCTGACGGTGTTCACCGGCGTCTCCGGCTCGGGCAAGAGCTCGCTGGTGTTCGACACGATCGCCGCGGAGTCGCAGCGGCTGATCAACGAGACCTACAGCGCCTTCGTGCAGGGCTTCATGCCCACGCTGGCGCGGCCCGAGGTCGACGTGCTCGACGGGCTGACGACCGCGATCATCGTCGACCAGCAGCGGCTGGGGGCCGACCCCCGCTCCACCGTCGGCACCGTCACCGACGCCCACGCGATGCTGCGCATCCTCTTCAGCCGGCTCGGGAAGCCGCACATCGGCCCTCCCAGCGCGTACTCCTTCAACACCGCATCGGTCCGGGCGAGCGGCGCGATCACGGTCGAGCGAGGCACCAAGAAGGCGGTGAAGGCGACCTACCAGCGCACCGGCGGCATGTGCCCGCGCTGCGAGGGCCGGGGCACGGTCTCGGACATCGACCTCACCCAGCTCTACGACGACTCCAAGTCGCTCAACGAGGGTGCGCTCACGATCCCCGGTTACAGCATGGACGGCTGGTACGGCCGCATCTTCACCGGCTGCGGCTTCTTCGACCCGGACAAGCCGATCCGCAAGTACACCAAGCGGGAGCTGCACGACCTCCTCCACAAGGAACCGACCAAGATCAAGGTCGACGGCATCAACCTGACGTACGAGGGGCTGATCCCGAAGATCCGGAAGTCGATGCTGTCCAAGGACATCGACGCGCTGCAGCCGCACGTCCGGGCGTTCGTGGAGCGGGCGACGGCGTTCGCCGTCTGCCCCGAGTGCGACGGCACCCGGCTCAGCGAGGGGGCGCGGTCGTCGAAGATCAAGAAGATCAGCATCGCCGACGCCTGCGCGATGGAGATCAGGGACCTGGCCGAGTGGGTCCGCCGCCTCAAGAAGCCCTCGGTGGCACCGCTGCTCACCGCACTGCAGGGGACCCTCGACTCGTTCGTGGAGATCGGTCTCGGCTACCTCTCGCTCGACCGGCCCTCGGGCACGCTGTCCGGCGGCGAGGCGCAGCGCGTCAAGATGATCCGCCACCTCGGCTCCTCGCTCACCGACGTCACGTACGTCTTCGACGAGCCCACCACGGGCCTGCACCCCCACGACATCCAGCGGATGAACGACCTGCTGCTGCGGCTGCGGGACAAGGGCAACACGGTGCTCGTCGTGGAGCACAAGCCGCAGGCGATCGCGATCGCCGACCACGTCGTCGACCTCGGGCCCGGCGCCGGTAGGGGCGGCGGCACCGTCTGCTTCGAGGGCACCGTGGCGGGCCTGCGGGCGGGCGGCACCGTCACCGGCCGCCATCTCGACGACCGGGCCGGCATCAAGGAGACGGTGCGCAAGCCCACCGGGAAGCTTCCGGTCCGCGGCGCGACGGAGCACAACCTCCGGAACGTGGACGTCGACATCCCGCTCGGCGTGCTGGCCGTCGTCACCGGCGTCGCCGGCTCCGGCAAGAGCTCGCTCGTGCACGGGGCGATCCCCGCCGACGAGGGTGTGGTCTCGGTCGACCAGGGCGCGATCCGCGGCTCCCGGCGCAGCAACCCGGCGACGTACACCGGGCTGCTCGACCCGATCCGCAAGGCGTTCGCGAAGGCCAACGGCGTGAAGCCGGCCCTGTTCAGCGCCAACTCCGAGGGCGCCTGCCCCACTTGCAACGGCGCCGGCGTCATCTACACCGACCTGGCGATGATGGCCGGTGTCGCCACCACCTGCGAGGACTGCGAGGGCAAGCGGTTCGACGCGTCGGTCCTCGACTACCACCTCGGCGGTCACGACATCAGCGAGGTGCTGGCGATGCCGGTGGCCGAGGCCGAGGAGTTCTTCGCCGACGGCGAGGCGCGCATCCCGGCCGCGCACAAGATCCTCACCCGGCTCGCCGACGTCGGGCTCGGCTACCTCACCCTCGGCCAGCCGCTCACCACGCTGTCCGGCGGCGAACGGCAGCGCCTCAGGCTCGCGACCCACATGGCCGACAAGGGCGGCGTCTACATCCTCGACGAGCCGACCACCGGCCTGCACCTCGCCGACGTCGAGCAGCTCCTCGGCCTGCTCGACCGGATCGTCGACTCCGGCAAGTCGGTCATCGTCGTCGAGCACCACCCGGCGGTCATGGCGCACGCCGACTGGATCATCGACCTCGGCCCCGGCGCCGGCCACGACGGCGGCCGGATCGTCTTCGAGGGCACCCCCGCCGACCTCGTGGCCGCCCGCTCCACCCTCACCGGCGAGCACCTCGCGGAGTACGTCGGCGCCTGACCGGCACGTTGGGCCGTGTCCGGCCATGGGGACATACGGCCCCATGGCCGGACACCCCTGCTCTCCAGCCGGTGGTGTCGGCAGTCGGCGTAGTGTCCGCACATGCTTCTGTGGATCAACGGACCGTTCGGCGGTGGCAAGACGCAGACCGCGTACGAGATCCGGCGACGGCTCCCGGGCAGCGTCGTCCGCGACCCCAGGAAATCGTCGGCCGCCTACGGGAACGCGGTCACGACGTCCGGCACTCCACCCTTCTCGCCGACCGGCGAACCGTCCTGATCACCGTCCCCCAAGTCGCCGAGCACATCGCCACCGCGGCCGGACTGCCCCTCACCCCGAAACGGCCCGGGCCGTGAAAGGCCACCTGCGCCGCGCGTGGACGGGCGTCAGACCCATCCGGTTCGACTGAATCCGGGCCACTGGGTGGTGACCTAAGACGGATCCCGCATCGGACGCACACCCGGCGGTGTTGCGACTGTCCAGCGGCGGCCCGGGACCGTAGACCCGGCGCATGGTGCGTGAGGGGTGCTGAGCCGCCGTGGTGAAGTCGGCCTCAGGTGGTGGGGGTCATGCTCTTCTTGGCCAGTTCGTAGGCCGGGAGCATTTCCTTGTGCTCTTCCGTGTCGAGACCGCCCAGGTGCACGATGGTCACGCCCTTCGGCGTCTTCACGGCGAGGGCGCGCTGCTGCCTCGGCTCGTCCGTGAGGGCGCTCTTCTGCGTGTAGACCACTTCCGAGGCGGGAAGGTCGCCGGCCTTGATCTCGCTGATCTTCTGCTCGCTGACGTTCTTCTCCTCGGCCATGTAGGACTCCAGCGTCTGGCGCGCCGAGGAGTCGGTCCGGTCCGTGGTCCAGACCCGCATGAAGCCGATATTGCCGGCGGGCTTGGCATCGAGTTCGCAGGCGCCCCTGAATGCTGCGTGGCCGGAGATTTTGGCCAGGAGCTTTCCGTCCTCGATGGAGAGGCCCGAGGGCTTCCATGCCTTGGCCAGATCGAAGGTGACCGGGAGCTCGCAGGCCGAGCCGGCGGCGCCGATCCGGGTGACCTTCTTCGCGTCCGGCTTGCCGGTGTTCTTCTCGGCCTTCTCGGCCTTCGCCGCCGTTTCGGCCGGGGCCGTGGACTCCCGGGCGGTGTCGCCACCCTTTTCGGCGGCCGACGAGCAGCCGGACAGGACGCCGATCGTGAGTGCGGCGCAGACCGCCGTACCCCGCGTGAGCTTGCGCATAGAGCCTTTCCTCATGGAACGAATCAACCGCGCAAATCTAGCCGCAAAGGCGGATAGTTCCCAACCGTTATTCCGGTGCTCCCTGCCGGCGGAAAAGCGAGCCGTGCCCGGCGGGGCGAACCCCGCCGGGCACGGCATTGAGCATGGAGCGCGAGTACGGACCCGGGTACGGACCGGGTACCGGCCGGGTACCGGCCGCTAGAAGTTCCAGTAGTGGTCCGCCCACGTGCCGCACGGCCACTGAATGGCCTTCTCGCCCTGTACGCGGCTGGCGCCGGGGATGGCGAGGCACTGGCCGCTGTTCCAGTTCACCAGGCGCCTGCCGTTGCCGGTGACCTCGATGCCCCAGTAGTGGTCGGCCCAGGTGCCGCAGGGCCACTGGATGACCTGGGTGCCCGGCGTTGTGCTGGCTCCCGGTACGGCCAGGCACTGCTGGCTGTTGAGGTTTCTTATGCGGTAGTAGTTGCGGCCTCCGTTGTTGAACGCGTACTCGAACTGCCAGTAGTGGTCCCGCCAGCTGCCGCAGCCCCACTGGATGAGCCCGATGCCGTTCTCGGTGCTGCCACCGGGTACGGCCAGGCAGTGGGCGCTGTTGGCGTTGCGGATCCAGCCGTAGGAGAGGGCGCCGTCCGTGCCGGGCTTGGTGTCCGGTACGGCGGCGGAGGCTCCGGTGATGCCGGAGGTGAGCAGCGTGGCCGCGGCGGCGACCACCACTCCCAGGAGGCGATAGCGCGACTTCATGTGTCCCCTTCCTCGTACGAGAGAAGTGCCTGGATCATGAGTCGTACATGCCGTGCCCGCCCTCGGCCCGATGCCCGCACCGGGTCCGGTGCCCGCGCCGGGCCGGGTCCGGAGCCGGGACGGACTGGGCCGGGCAGGCCGCACGCTATAGCCGTTCGCCGGGGAACGGCAGATGCCGGATGGGGCCCCTGCAAGTTGGCGGGAAGACGCTGCCCGGGCCGTACGGGTTCCGGCCCCCGGCGCGGCTCACGTGAGGCGGCGCAGGAACACGTCGACGACCTTGCCGGTGTCGTCGGGGACGAGGTTGTCGGCGGCGCTGGTGAAGACCGCGGTACGGCCGGTCAGGTCGACGGCGACCCCGTCCGAGTCGCCGTTGGCCGGGGTTCCGTCGTCCGCGACGTCGAGCCGCTCGACGGCTCCGGTCAGCAGGTCCCGTGCGTAGACGGCCGAGCGGCTGTCGGTGCCGCCGCTGCCGCCGGGGATCAGGTTGGGGGCGGTGGAGCTGAAGAACACCTTCCGGTTGTCGGCGCTCATGACCGGCCCGCGCGAGTTGCCCAGGGCCTCGGCCCCGTCGTGGGCGACGCTCAGACGGCGGGTGACGCCGGTCCTCAGGTCCCGGGCGTACACGTCCGCCGTGTTCGTGGTCTTGCCCGGTACGACGTCGGAGGTGCGGGAGGAGAAGAGCGCGTGGCGCCCGTCGGGGCTGAGCCCGATGTCGGTCGCCGCCGCGCTGCTGCCGTCGCGCTGCCGGGCGGCGAGTTCGGTCCGCCCGGTGCGCATGTCGTGGACGTAGAAGGTGTCCAACCGTGGCCTGGCCGGCCCCTGACCGGCGCCGGCCGGACGGCCCTCGCCCTCGCCCAGGCCGCCGAGCGACAGGAACCCGACCTTGCTGCCGTCGGCGCTGATGACCGGTGCCGCCGAGCGGGTACCCGCCTGGCTCCCGTCCGACCGGACGCTCACCCGCTGCGTGGTGCCCCTCCAGCGGTCCCGTACGTAGACGGCCACCGGATCCGTGCTCGGCCCGGGGACGAGGTCGGTCCGGTCGGAGACGAAGGCGACGAACCGCCCGTCGGCGCTCATGGCCGGTTCGTACGACGTGCCCGCCCGCTGCTGTTTGTTCTCCAGCAGGAGTTCGGTCCGCCCCGTCCTGCGGTCGCGGACGAAGAGGTCGGTGTCGCCGGGGCGCTTGTCCGGGGACAGGTTGCCGGCCCGCGAGTCGAAGACGGCGTACCGCCCGTCGGCGCTGAGCGCGATGTCGAAGGAGGAGTCGTCGGCCGGTGTGCCGTCGCTCGCCACGTTGGCCTGTTCGACCGCGCCGGTGCGTAAGTCCTTGATGAACAGGTTGACGCCCTCGCGGGTGCCCGGTGCCAGATCGGTGGCCCGGGATCTGAAGGTGGCGTAGCGGCCGTCGGCGCTGATGCCGGCGGTGTACGACTCGCCGTTGGCCTGGGCACCGCCGGCGGTCACGCTCACCCGTTCCGTACGCGGCCGCTGGTGCTCGGCACCGGAGGCCACCGGCACGGTGGCTGCGGCGCAGGCACCCAACGCGGTGACCAGAATGGCGGCTCGTGCGAGACGGCGCATGGTTCCCCCTCTTGGACTGGGCGGAATTCGCATGGGGATGCGAAAGGTCAGGGGAAGCCAAGCCCGTCGACCGGGCGCGGTCAACGGTGAGGGGCGGCCTCCGGCACGGCTGCGGCCGCCCCGCGGTAGTGGTCGAACTGCGTCACCCCGTGGTAGCCGTAGCTCTCGGGGTGCAGTTCGTGGAGTGCGACGCCGCACCGGGCCAGCGGGCCGAGGACGTCCGTCAGCAACGCCCCGGCCTCGGCGATGAAGGCGGCCTTCTCCCCCGCGCTGTTCGTGCCCAGGGTGATACTGGCCTCCACGTGCGCGTCACGGCCGCCGGTCAGCGGCCTGCCGTCGACGTAATAGCTGCCGGCCGGAACCGGGTTGATGTGGACGATGGTGCGCGCACTCGAATTCTTCAGGGCGGACACCGCCAGCCGGGTCAACCCCTCGGCAAGGGATGAGCCAGTCGGCGGTGTCGCACCCCGTCGCCTCCCTGGAACGCGAGCTGACCGGCCCGCTGCTGGTCCGTTCCGCCCCGGTGCGGACCACCGCGCTCGGCGAGCAGGTCCTGCCGCACGCCCGCATCGCCGTGTCGGCGGCCCGGTCCGTGGAGCAGATCGCGGCCGAAGCCGCCGGGGCCATGACCGGCACCGTGCGGCTGGCCGCCACGCCGACGGTCTGCCAGGGTCTGGTCCCCGGCCTGCTCCGGCACTGGCGCGAGGACCAGCCGCGGATCACCGTGCGGCTCTTCGAGGGCGACAGCAGCGAGGTGTCGACGTGGCTGGAGGACGGCACGGCCGACGCCGCCGTGCTGATCGATCCGCCGCCCGGCCCCGGCATCCAGCTCACCACGGACAGCTACCGGGCGCTGCTGCCCCGGAACCACCCCCTGGCGGGCGAACCGCGCGTCGACATCCGCGACCTGGAGGACGACCCGTTCCTCATCTCCCCCAACGGCTGTGAAGTCCGCGTCCGTACGATCCACCGCCTGGCCGGGCTGCGCTTCGCACCCACTCACCGGGTACGGGACCTGGCGACCCTGATCAGCATGGTGCAGGCGGGTATCGGCGTGACCGTGCTGTCGGAGGTGTCCCGCTCCCTGATCCCCCTGACCTGGTCCTGCTGCCGCTGGAGCCCCGCACGTCACGCCGCCTCGTACTGACCGGCCCGCGTGACCGCCCCTGGCACCCGGCGATCCGTACCTTGGCGGAGTCGGCCGTCGGTCATCTGGCCGGGGCCGCGCCGGCAGACCACCCCGACCCGTCGGCCCGGCCCGCGAGGGCAAAGGTCTCCTGAGCCGCGCGCCGGCGCGTTCCTCTCCACCGAAAGGCTTCCGGTCGCACGTCTCGGGGAACAGCTCTGTGCATCGAGGATCCGGTGAGCAGCGCCGTGCCCGGCGCGACAGGAGGGGCCTGCGATGTCAGAGGTGTCAGCGGTGCCAGAAGCATCAGACGTGTCAGATGTGTCAGACATGTCAGAAGCGTCAACGGCATCAACGGATTCGAAGGCTTCGGGCAAGCCCCCCTTGGTCGTCTCGGACGAAGTGCGCGAGGCGCTGGACCGGAGCCGGCCGGTGGTCGCCCTCGAATCGACGATCATCGCGCACGGCCTGCCCAGGCCACGGAACCTGCAGGTTGCGGAGGAGCTGGAGGAGCTCGTACGGGCCGGCGGCGCCGTCCCCGCGACGGTGGCGGTGCTGGACGGGCGGCCCCATGTCGGGCTGGACAAGGCGCAATTGGCGCGCGTGGCGGGCGAGAGCGGGCTCCGCAAGCTGGGGCACCGCGATCTGGCGCCGGCGGTCGCGGCGGGGGCGAGCGGGGCGACGACGGTGTCCGCGACCGCCTTCCTGGCGTCACGGGCCGGGATCCGCGTCTTCGCGACGGGCGGCCTCGGCGGCGTGCATCGCGAGTGGGCGCAGACCCAGGACGAGTCGGCGGACCTGCGCCTGCTGGCGAGGGTACGGATCGCGGTCGTCTGCGCGGGGGTGAAGTCGGTCCTGGACGTGCCGGCGACCCTGCAGCGCCTGGAGACGCTGGGGGTCGGCGTGCTGGGCTTCCGGACGACGGAATTCCCGGGCTTCTACCTCAGCAGCTCCGGAGAGCCGGTCGACTGGACGGCCGGTTCCGCGGCGGAGGTGGCCGGTGTGCTGCGCGCTCAGGATGCGCTCGGCGGCCCGCCCTCGGCCCTGATCGTCGCGAATCCGGTCCCCGCGGCGGAGCAGCTCGACCCGGCCCTGCACGACCGGGTGCTGGCGCAGGCACTGGCGGCGTGCGCGAGTGAGGGGGTCACCGGACAGGCGGTCACCCCGTTCCTCCTCGACCACCTCGTCCGGCACACCGACGGCGCGTCCTTGGAGGCCAACGTGGCCGCGGTGCGGGGCAATGTGCGGCTGGCGGCCGAGATCGCGACGGCGTACGCCGTATGAGCGGCGCCCGCAGCGCGACGCTGCTCGTCGTGGGTGACGTGGTGACCGACATCGTCGCCCGGCACCGCACGCCGCTCGCTCCCGCGACCGACACGGCGGCCCGCATCGCCACCCTCCCGGGCGGTGCAGGAGCCAACGTGGCCTGCTGGGCAGCCCGCTCGGGCGCCCGCGACGTACGCATCCTGGCCCGCGTGGGCGCGGATGCGGCGGACGGGCACGAGCGCGCGCTCCGCGCAGCCGGCGTCCGCCCGCACCTGGTCGTCGACCCCGAGGCGCCCACCGGCACGGTCGTCTCCCTGGTCGGCCCGGACGGCGAGCGGACGTTCCTCACCGACAGCGGTGCGGTGCTGCGCCTGTCGGCCGCCGACTGGAGTGACGACCTCCTGGCCGGAGCCGGCCATCTGCACGTCTCCGGCTATCTCTTCTTCGCCGACCCGAGCCGTACGGCCGCCCGGCTGGCGATGGAGGCGGCCCGCGCCCGCTCCGTGCCGGTGAGCGTCGACCCGGCCTCCGCCGGTTTCATCGCCCGCTTCGGCGTGGACCGCTTCCTCGCGGCCGTCGCGGGGGCGGACACGCTCCTGCCCAACCACGACGAAGCCGCGCTCCTCACCGGTCTGCCGGATCCGGCCGACGCAGCGGCCAAGCTGAGCCGGCACTTCCCCCTCGTGGTCTCCACGCAGGGCTCCCGGGGCGCGCTGGTCGCCGCCTCCGGCGCGGTCGTCGCCCGCGTCCCGGCCGAGCCGGCCACTGCCGTGGACACCACGGGCGCAGGCGACGCCTTCACCGGAGCCTTCCTCGCCGCCCGCCTGGCGGGCCGTGACCCGGCCGAGGCCGCACGTCAGGGCTGCCGGGCCGGCGCCGAAGCGGTCGCCCTCATCGGCGCTCGCCCCCGTCCTCCGGAGGATCCCCCGGAGGAACCCCCGGAACGGGCAGCTCCCTTCGGCCGCTCCTCCTGACGCCGTCCTCGGCTCCCGTGTCCACCGACCGGTGGACACGAAGTCCAACCTGTCGGTGCTGTCGGCGACCACAGGCCCTGGACCAGCATGAATACCATGAACAATCTCCCTGTACGCATGGCTCGTTGGAGCGCCCTGCGCCCCTGGCGCGCCATCTCCGGCTGGTTCCTCTTCGTGGCGCTCTGTCTCGGCGCCGGAGCCGGCATCGGCGGCAACCCCGCCAAGAGCGAGGACTTCCGCATCGGCGAAGCGGGCCGTGCCGAGGCGATGGCGACCGAGGGAGGACTGCAGCAGCGGCCCGTGGAGCACGTGCTCATCACCGGGAAGCCGGGGACGACCGGGAAGACCGCCACGCGCGGCCGTCTCGTTCTCGATCGGACCGCCGCCGCGGCCGCAGCCCGCGACATCGGCGACCGCATGCGCAAACTGCCCGAAGTCGCCTCCGTGGCCGCGCCCGTCCGCTCCTCCGACGGCACCGCCCTGCGGATCGCCGTGACCCTCAAGGGCCCTGAGCTGGACGGCAAGAAGCACGTCGAACCGCTGCGCGCGCAGACGGCTGCGGCACAGGCGGCCCACCCCGGCCTGCTGATCGAGGAGACGGGCAGTCCGTCGATCAGCAAGGGGGTCGAGAAGCAGCGCGGCAGCGACCTCTCTCGCACCGAGCTGATCGCACTGCCCGTCACCCTGCTCACCCTGCTGTTCGTGTTCCGGTCCGCGGCCATGGCCACGGTGCCGATCCTGCTGGCGCTCTCCTCGATCGCCGCGGCCGTCGGCCTGTCGATGCTCGCCTCTCACGTCTTCCCGGACGCCGGTGTCGGCACCAACGTCATCCTGCTGATCGGCATGGCCGTGGGCGTGGACTACACGCTCTTCTACCTCAAGCGGGAACGCGAGGAGCGGGCCCGCTCGGGCGGCCGGCTGAGCACGCAGGCCGTGGTGGAGCTGGCCGCCGCCACCTCGGGCCGGGCCGTCGTCGTGTCCGGGCTGGCCGTCGCGGTCTCCAGCGCCACGCTGTACCTGGCCGACGACGTCATCTTCTCGTCGATCGCCACCGGGGCGATCCTCGTCTGCCTGGTCGCCGTCGCCAGCTCGCTCACCGTGCTGCCCGCGCTGATCGCCAAGCTCGGCGCCCGCGCCGAGCGCCGGTCGGCCCGCAAGGCCGGGCGCGGCACGCCCGTACGGGCGCCGAAGTCCGGAACCGGCCGCATCACGGCCGCCCTCCTGCGTCCCGCGAGCAGGCGTCCCGCCGCCACCCTGTGTGTCACCGTCCTCGGCCTGCTCGCCCTGGCGAGCCCGCTCCTGGGCCTCAACCTGACCGACATGGGACGCGAGACCCACTCACGCCAGATCCCGGCCATGCAGACGTACGACCGGCTCAACGAGGCGTTCCCGGAGCTGAAGTCCATGCACCAGGTCGTCGTACGTGCCGAGCCCGGCCGGGCGGCCGAGGTGGCCGGCGCGCTGCGCGAACTCGGCAGGCGCGCCGCGAGCGACCCCGCACTCGCCGGTACGGCGGAGCTCCGCGTGTCGCAGGACCGGCGGGTCAGCCTCCTGGAACTCCCCGTTCCGCACTACGTGAGCTCCGATGCCGCGCAGCAGTCCCTCAAGCGCGTGCGGACGGACTACGTGCCGGCGACCGTCGGCACGCTGACCGGCGTGGAGTCCGGAGTGACCGGGGACGTCGCCCGCTACGCGGACTACCCGGCCCACCAGAAGGGGAAGCTGCCGCTGGTCATCGGGTCCCTGCTGCTGGTGACCTTCGCCATGACGGTGTGGGCGTTCCGCTCCGTGGTCCTGGGTCTGATCGGCATGGCCCTGAACCTGCTCTCGGCCGGCGCCTCGCTCGGCCTGCTGGTCCTCGTCTTCCAGGGCAGCTGGGCCGAAGGGCTCCTCGGCTTCACCTCCACCGGGTCGATCGGCTCCCGGGTCCCGCTCCTCCTGTTCGTGATCCTCTTCGGCCTGTCGATGGACTATCAGGTGTTCGTCATCAGCCGCATCAGGGAGGCGGCCCTGAGCGGCGTACCGACCCGCAAGGCCGTGCTCGACGGCATCCGCAGCTCGGCCGGCGTGGTGACGAGCGCCGCGTTCGTCATGGTGACGATCTTCGCCGCCTTCGTCTTCCTGCACATCATGGAGATGAAGCAGATGGGCTTCGCCCTTGCGGTGGCCGTACTGCTCGACGCCGTCGTCATCCGGGCCATGCTGCTGCCCGCCCTCATGCTGCTCCTCGGCGAGGCCAGTTGGTGGCCATCGCGCGGCGTGCGCCGGGCCCGGGCGGCCGCCCCCGCTGCCCAAAGTCCCGTCTCAGTAGGCTGACCAGCATGAACTCCCCGCCGCAGCCACCTGGCCATCAGCACTGGATACGCAGACTCCGCCGGTGGAACGCCGCCTGCTGGGTACTCCTCGGACTGGCGCCCTCGGTCATCGGCGTCCAGAACGACTCCGGCGCGCCGAAGTACGGGGCACTGGCCGTCCTCGCCGTGCTCGCCGCCGGATACGCGACCGCGGAGCTGGTCCCCGGAAACCGGGTGCTGCGGCCGGCCGGGTACCTGTGGGTGCTGGCCCTGGGCCTTGGCGCGATGGCCGGGCTTCCGGGCGGCGGCGCGGCACTGTTCATCGTGTCGCTGCCCCACTTCTGGATCTTCGCCCGGCGTCCGCGGTCCGCCGTCGTGCTGAGCGGCGTCGCAGCGGCGGCAACCGTGGCGGGCGGCATCGCGCGCAGCGGGGAGTTCCTCAGCGGCAACGCCGCCTTCGCCCTCATCGGCTACGCGGCCGGTGTGCTGGTGGGGCTGATGGTGCACCGGATCGTCCGGGAGGGCGACGAACGGGCCGACCTGCTGGGCGCCGAGCTGGAGGACGCCCAGCAGCGGCTGGCCGAGGCGCACCGGCGTCAGGGCGCCGTCGAGGAGCGCGAGCGGCTCGCGCGGGAGATCCACGACACCCTGGCCCAGGGCTTCGCCTCCATCATCGTCCTCGCGGAGGCGGCCCGTTCGCACCTCGGTACGGATCCGGGCAGGACCGCCCAGCAGCTGCTGTCGATCGAGCAGACCGCCCGCGAGAACTTCGCGGAGGCACGGGTCCTGGTGGGCTCGGCACCGCAGAGCGGCCTGGCCCCCGGCTCGGTCGCCCTGACCCTGCGCCGGACCCTGGACCGGTTCGCCGAGGACACCGGCCTCACCGTCGACGCGGAACTGCCGGACGTCGACTGCGACCAGCAGACCCGGATCGCCCTGCTGCGCTGCACCCAGGAGTCCCTGGCCAACGTGCGCAAGCACGCGGCCGCCTCCACCGTGGGCGTCGTCCTCGGCCTGCACCCCCACGGCGTCGAGCTGGAGATCACCGACGACGGCTGCGGCTTCGTCGTCGAGGAGGCCGGCGGCTTCGGTCTCGACGGCATGCGCAAGCGCCTGGCCGAACTCGGCGGTGAGCTCACCGTCACCAGCTCCCCCGGGGACGGCACCCGCGTCCTCGCCCTGCTCCACGCGAACGGCCAGGTGTGACATGACACGACCGACGGAACCGAACGAGGCGCGCGAGGACGGCCGGCTGCGCGTCATCCTGGCGGACGACCACACCGTCATGCGCGCGGGAGTGATCGCGCTGCTGGCCTCGGAGCCCGCCATCGAGATCGTCGGCGAGGCGGGCGACGGGCGCGCGGCCGTCGAACTCGTCGAGAGGCTCCGCCCCGACGTGGCGCTGATCGACCTGCGCATGCCCGTCCTGGACGGGGTGGCCGCGACCGCCGAGATCGTCTCGGGCGGGACGGGCACCCGCGTGCTGATCCTCACGACGTACGACACCGACGCCGAGATCGAGCGCGCGGTGGAGGCCGGTGCCATCGGCTACCTCCTCAAGGACACCACGCGCGACCAGCTCGCCGACGCCATCCGGTCCGCGGCCCGCGGCGAGACCGTCCTGGCGCCCCGGGTCGCGCAGAAACTGGTCGCCCGCATGCGGCGGCCGGTCCAGGTCCCGCTGACCGCCCGCGAGGCGGACGTCCTCGACGCGGTCGCCGACGGACTCTCCAACGCCGACATCGGCAAGCGCCTCGTCATCGCCGAAGCCACGGTGAAGACCCACCTGCTGCGGGTCTTCGCCAAGCTCGGCGTCAGCGACCGTACCCACGCGGTGGTCGTCGCCATCGAACGAGGGCTGCTGCAGCGGCCCGGGCGGGACGCACTCGGCTGACACGGCGGGCCCGGCCGGCGCATCGGTCAGATGGCGCCCTCGGCCCGGAGGTCGTCGATGTCCGCCGGGGAAAGGCCAAGCTCCTGCAGGATCTCGACCGTGTGCTCGCCGAACCCGGGCGCCGGCCGGTCCCGGCTCGGGCCGTCGTGGGCGAAGCCGAAGGCGGCGACCGGTACGGGCGGGTCGCCGTCCTGTGCCGGCTGCAGGAACGGCCTGTGCTTCAGCTGCTCCTCGTCCACCGCTTCCGCGAGGGTCCGGACCCGCTCGCCGGGAAGGCCCCGGCGGTGGATCCACTCCTCCCACCAGGCCGCGCTCTGGGTCCGGAAGATCTCGCGCAGGGCGTCGCGCATCGCGTCGCTGTGCTCGCGGAGCTCGTCCAGGGTGCTCAGCGCCTCGAACCGGGGGTGCGGATGTCCCTCGGTGGCGAGCGCCGACCACAGGCGCCGGTTCTGGTCCGGCGTCGGGGTGCCGAGGACGAACACGCCGTCCGCCGTCTCGTACGCGCCCAGGCCGCTCTCCTGTACGGGCTCCTCCCGTACCCCGGGGTGGAGTTGCGCGGACACCGCCGGTCCCATGAGCATCAGGGCCGTGTCGAACATGGCACAGTCGATCCGCTGCCCCCGCCCGTCGCGGGTACGGGCGTACAGCGCGGCGGCTATCGCGAATGCGGCGTTGTAGCCGCTCCCGTAGTCGATGAAGGCCAGGTTGGGCTTGTGGCCGTCGCAGCGTGCGATGACGCCGGACGCGGCCTGCACCACGTTGTCGTACGCGTTGACCTCGGCCCGGGGGCCGCTCCGCCCGTAGCCGGTCATCGAGCAGTGAATGAGCTCGGGGTTGATCGCCGACAGGTCCTCGTATCCGACGCCGAGCCGGTCGAGCGCTCCGGCACGGTAGTTCTCGACGACCACGTCGGCCGTCCGCACCAGGGCCCGGAAGACCTCACGGCCGCCGGAGGTCCTGAGATCGAGGGTCATCGCGCGCTTGCCGCCGCCCTGGACTTGATAGTTGATTCCGCGCAGCTGCCTGTTGAGCTCGGGGTCCGGGCCGCGGCCCCGGACGAAGTCGGGCCGGTCCGGCGGCTCGATCTTGATCACGTCCGCGCCGAGCACACCCAGTTGGTAGGCCGCGAACGGACCGGCCAGCACGTGCGTCAGGTCGAGGACCCGCACACCGGAGAAGGCACGCGACACCGAGGCTCCCTTCGGGAAGTCCACCAGTCCCGCAAGGCTCCCCCGCCCTCCGCTCCGGGGCAAGAGCACCTCTCGGCTACGCCGCGCAGAACTCTGCGGTGAGCAGCGCCAGGGCCCGGTGGTCGGGAGTGCCCGGTGCGGCGGTGTAGACGACCAGGCGGAGGGCCGAGCCGGTGGCTTCCAGTACGTCGCAGTCGAGCGTCAGTCGTCCGGCGTCGGGGTGCTGGACGGTCTTGCGCTGCGAGGTGCTCGCGGCGACGTCGGTGCGGGCCCACAGTTCCGCGAAGCGGGGGCTTGCCGCCCGTAGTTCGCCGGCGAGTTCTCGCAGCCGGGGGTCGCCGGGGAAGCGTCCGAGGCTCGCGCGCAGGTCGGCGACGGCGTACGCCTCGAAGTCCGCGGCTTCGGCGGGTGTGCGGATCACTCGGGAGGGACGTCCGGTGAAGTGCCGCCGCAGGACGTTGCGTTCTCCGTCGGCGCCCGTCGCCTCGTCGCCGAGCAGGGCGATCGCCGGCGGGTTGGCGAGGACGACGTTCCAGCCCCGGTCCACCACCATCACCGCGGCATCGTGCAGCCGGTCGATGATCCGCTGCAGTCCCGGTGTGACGCGGGCGGGTGCGACGGCGGGCGTGGGCGGTGCGTGGCCGGCCAGCCGGAACAGGTGGTCGCGTTCGTCCCCGGTCAGCCGCAGTGCGCGTGCGAGAGGCCCCAGGACGGCGGCGGACGGCCTTCCCGCGCGGCCCTGTTCGAGCCGGGCCAGGTACTCGACGGAGAGTCCGGCCAGCGTGGCGAGCTCCTGACGGCGCAGGCCTGGTGCGCGGCGGCGCGGCCCCGCCGGCAGCCCGGCCTCGGCGGGCGCCAGGCGGTCGCGCCAGGCGCGCAGGCAGATGCCCAGTTCGGCGTCGTTCATGCCCTCATTCTGGCGGGCCCCGCCCCGCGGAGGGTCGCCCTGCCGGTACCAGCATCATCTCGGCCCTCCTACCGGCCGGCCACCGCTCGCACGATGGCTCCCGTAGCGCCGGCGACCACCGGCCCGTGAACGAGGAGAGCCCACCGATGAGCACGACGAGCGCGATGAGCGCCATGAGCGCAATGCCGCCGACCGCCGGGGACGCGCTGCTGCGCTGCGCGGACCTGGGAGACTTCCGGCTGCCGAACCGGGTCGTGATGGCTCCGCTCACCCGGGCCCGCGCGACCAACCCCGGCCTGGTGCCGACGGATCTGCACGCCCTCTACTACGGCCAGCGGGCCGGCGCCGGGCTGATCGTCACGGAGGGGACCTGGGTGAGCGAGCGGGCGATCGGCTTCGTGAACGTTCCCGGCGTCTACAGCGAGCAGCAGGTCGCCGGATGGCGACGGGTGACCGATGTCGTGCACGCCCTCGGCGGCCGGATCGTGCTGCAGCTGTGGCACACCGGTGCCGCCTCGCACCCCGATCACCTCCGGGGCGCGCTGCCCGCCGGGCCGTCGGCGGTCGATCCGCACGAGCGGTCCTTCACGCCGGACGGGTTCAAGGACACCGTCACTCCCCGGGAGATGACCCTTGCCGACATCGAGGACACGGTCGGCGAATACCGGGTGGCCGCGCTGAACGCCCGGCGTGCCGGGTTCGACGGGGTCGAGGTCCATGCCGTCGGCCCGTTCCTGATTCCCCAGTTCCTCAATCCGCGGCTGAACCTCCGTTCCGATGCCTACGGAGGTGATCGTGCCGGCCGCCGGCGCCTGCTGCTGGAGATCGTCGACGCGGTCACCGCCGTGTGGGAGGGGCGGCGCGTCGGCGTCCGGTTGTCGCCGTACTGGTCCTCGGGCGACCGTTTCACGGCCGGCGAGGAGACCCTTTCCGACTACGACGCCCTGGTGGCGGAGCTCAACCGCCGCCCGGTGGCCTATCTCCACCTGCGCGGCCGGGACATGGCCGGGCCGGGCGCCGCCCCCGACCTCGGCGCGTTCGCACGGTACCGGCGCCTGTTCGACGGCCCCTTGATCGCGAACCTCGGCTTCGACCGCGCGTCGGCGAACGCCGCGATCGAGGCCGGGATCGCCGACGCCGTGTCGTTCGGGACCCGCTTCATCGCCAACCCCGACCTGGTCACCCGGTTCGCCCTCGGCCACGACCTGGCAGCCGGTGACCCGGGCACGTACTACTCCGGCGGGGCGGGCGGCTACGTCGACTACCCCGCGAGCGGGGGCTGAGGCGGCGCCGACGGCCACGTCGACGGCCCTTGCAGAGGAAGGGACTCGCCGACGTTCATCAGCCAAATACCACGCATTAAGGTGTTACGCCCATAAAGTTACATTGTGCAGTACCAGCGCTGACCTCGGGTCAGCCTGTCACGTCGGGGCCTCACCCAGGGGTCTCGGGAGGGGCCGGTTGCGCTGCCACACCCGAGGGCTCTCATAGGGTCTCGCCGGCCGGCGGGTCTCCTGGTCCGAGGAGAGGCGCGAACATGGTGCAGCACAGAAGGCCGAAAGCGCCGGTCGACTGGAACCTGGTCCGCAGCGCGGCCCGAGCAGTGACGCCCTGGGTGGAGCTGCTGACGGCCCTCACCGCTCTGGCCCTGGTGATGACCGGCAGGGGCTGACCCGCGGGGCGTATCACCAGTACGCCCCGTGGAGCCAACTCCTCGGCTTGCCCGTCGCGGGTCCAGCCCCGCGGCGGGCATTTTCTCGTACGCCCGCACCGCGTGATTCCGGCACGGAGGGCGCGACGGCGTGCATGCCCGTCGCACCCTGTCGGCTGCCCGACGAGGCCACACACTAACGCACGGAACGGGGCGCCGCCCGGGACCGCGACGCCGGAGCCAGCCACCTGGAGGACACCGGCCGGCGCACCGGCGGGCACCTGCCCGCGCCACCGGCGGACCGGCGACCCCCGGGCGGGTGAGGCACGGCGCGCCGGGCCGGCGTTTGCGCGTCAGCGCTGCCAGTCCTCGTTCCAGACGAGGGTGTTGCACTGGGCCACCTCGGCCTTCGCCTGGACGACGGCGCGCTGCTTCGACTCCAGGACCCGGCCCTGGTCCGTCTTCAGCCGGTAGAAGACGTCGAAGGTCCGGCTGGAGCCGAGCCCGTGGGGAACCAGCCAGCCGGGGGACTTCCCGTCTGCCACGGGGTAGGCGTACTCGCTCCCGCCGCGCTCCCTGACCACGACCTGCGTCTTCGCGGGCACCTTCTCGTTCGCCGGGACCTTCCCGGCCGTCTCCCAGAGGACGTCCATGTACGTCCACCACACGCTGCAGGGCAGGTCGGCGCGCGGCACGGGCAGGATCGGCAGGGCGCCCGTGTCGAGGCGCGGCGCCGGGGGCGGGTCGGCCGTCGCGGCGCGGAAGACGTCGACGAGCACCTCGACGAGCTGTTCGGTGAGGAGGACGGCGTCGACGACCTCGCCGACGACGGGTACGACCTGGGCGGCCGCGAGGGCGGCGAGGGCCACGGCGTTGACGGCGACGGCCTCGGGGTCGCCGTGCTGGATCCCGTCGGCGATGCCGAGGGCCTGCCCGAGGCCGGGGACGACGGCTCCGGTGACGGCGACCTTGTCGAGGGTGGTGGCGTCCTTGTCGGAGAAGGTCTTCGCCATGCCGTAGACCCAGGTCCCGACGCCGGCGGCGGTTGCGGCCACGTGGGTGCCGCTGACTTCGCGGACCTTGGCGTGGGTGAGCTCCGCGGTGGAGTGGGCCTCGCCCCAGGTCGGGCCCTTCGGGTTGCGCTTCGGCAACCGCTCCGCGTGCTCGGCGTCCTGGGCGACCTTCTTGGCCGTGGCCTTGGCCTTCTCCTCGACCTTGTCCCAGTCCACGGGCAGGCAGCGGTCCGCCGACCGCTTCGCGCGCCCGGTGGGGGCGAGGCAGTTGGCCGGGGCTGCCGCGTAGATCGCGGCGTCCAGGGCGGAGTTCTTCCCCCTGAATTCGACGGCCTTCTCGGCCTTCCCTCGCTCCGCCATCTTCCACGGGACGATGAGCTCGCTCTGGCCGGTCCCGTCGTCGGCGATCTTCAGGACGGTGTTCTTCTCGCCGAGGGCGTCCATCAGCGGCTTGCCGTCGGGTACGCCGAACTCGTTCTTGACGAAGTCCAGCTGCCGCTTCAGGAAGGCCTCGTCGGTCTCGTCCGCCTTGTGCGCGAGGTGGACCGTGGCCACGTTCACCTCGTCCGGGAGCGTCACCCGCACCACTCCGCCGGCCGCCGTACCCGCCTCGTCGGTGCTGTACCCCGCGGCGTGCCCGGTGGTCTCGGCCAGGTAGAGCCCCTTCCAGTTGGGGTCGTGGTTCCCGGCGGTGCCCACGGGGCGCAACCCTTCGAGGATCGAGTCGAGGTGGCCGGGTTTGTAGCCGTGGAAGCCTTCCAGCCCGGTCTGCTTCGCCTGGGATATCCGGTCGCCGCCGGGCGCGGGAGTGGGGGCGGCGTGGGCGAGCTCTGCGGAGGCGGCCGCCATCATCCCGGCGAAGGCCGTGGTGGCGAACACGCGCTGGAAGGCGGGTCGCCGTCTCGCCGGTTTCGCCTGCCCTATTTGCTGCGCCTGCCTCATCGGCTGCGTCCGTCTCGTCGGCTTCGCTCGTCTCGTCTCAACACGCATACTGCTCCTCTGTTTCAAGGGGGGACATGAGGGGTGATGCGGAAGTTGACGATGATCCTGCCGCAGGAGGGGCAGCCGGGAATATTGGCCATAAGTAGGGCAGTCGGCGTTCCGGCCCCCGCCGGGCGACCGAGCGACCCCCGCCGACCGGAGGGGGTTGATCCGTTTTTCGCCGGCTCAGTTCAGGGAGGCGCTCTCCATCACCTGGTCCACCTCGCGCGCTTCCACCGGCCCGCCCGGCTGGGCGATGCCGAGGAGGAAGGCCGAGCGGCTGTCGTCCACCGCGATGAGCGTCAGGCGCAGATGACCCGTCCCGCCGGAACCGTCCGTGCTTCCGGTACCGCGCCTGCCCTCGCTCACCTTGAGCGCCACCGTGTGCGCAGGGCGGCCGCCGACCGTCGTCGGCCGGGACTCCTCGACCTCGGAGCTTCCGTCGGGGAAGAAGAACACCGCGTTCGAGCGGGCCGCCCGCTCCGCCTGCTGCTGGAGTGCAGCCTGCGGCATGGCTGCGGCACGGCCGGCGAGGACCGTGCTGCCGCCTTCACTGCTCGCGCCGCTGCCGCTGCCGGCATGTTCCTTGGTGACCGACGAGGTGAAGGCACCGATCAGCTTCTTTCCCTCCTCGTGCTTCCACCCTTCGGGTATCGCATAGGAGAGGCCGGCCGCACTGTCCGTCACCCGCGGCCGGCCGGCGAAGGGCGAGGAGTCCTCCTCACGCGTCAGCCACCACCCGGCGGCGATCCCGGCGACCAGCAGCAGGACCAGCGCCGCCACGGCACCGGCCACCAGCTTCCGGCGATGGCCCGGCCGACCGGCCGGAGCGGGCGCCGGGGGCGCGGGCGGAAAGGCGAGGTGAGGCGTCGTCGTCATGATCCCAGCATCCGGGAGCCGGGCCGCTCCGGCCTGAGCACACGTACTCACTCGCATACTCATTCGACTTCGATGCCGACCGCCTGAGTGACCATCGGCGCCCGCGGGGCCGGCCAGGCCAGGGCCCGGACGGCGGGAACCGGACCGGACACGGCCCCCGTCATACAGGGCATGATCATTACAACCGACCCGGGCGTGGCCCGGCTCGCCGCCGCCTGGGAGAACATCCGCGACACGTCCCCCGCGGACGAAGCGGTCCCCCTCGTCCTGGACTGCGCCCGCCGGCTCGCCGCCGACCCGGGCGGAGAAGAGGCCCGCATCTGGGTGTCCGGGCTGGTGGCGATGTCGGGTTACCTCGCCTGGCGTCCCGAGGAGGAGGCCGAGCGCGCCGCGCTCGACGCCCTTCGGGCCGCGGTCGAAGCACTGGGCAGCCGGCCCTGCTCGCACGACGGTCATCCGTACGAGGCCGAGATGGACTCACTGGAGGACGAGATCCGGAACGGTGACACCGGACTGCTGACCGGCAAGCTCGCGACGCCGGACGCCGTCACGGACATCGACGCCGACGCCGACAGTGACGGTGACCCCGACCCCGACGGCACCAGCACCGACATCGTCGACCCCGAGCGGGTGCTGTGCCCCGGCAACGTCGCGGGGTGGGCACGGCTCGCCGCGGACGTGATCGCCCCGTTGACCGTCCGTCGCATCCCCGTGGGAGCACCGAAGTACCACCGCAGCTGCATCAGCACCCTATCGGGGATCGTGAACGACTACCCCTACGGCGATCCGCACGAGGACCTGAAGGACGAGGCCGCCTGCCTTCCCTCCCGGCCCACCCGCGGAGTGCTGGCCGGCTACCTCGTGACCATGAACGCGACCTGCTGGTACGCGACGTCGGAGAGGATCACGGACCGCTCGGTACTGGACGCGATGATCAAGGGGATCGAGGGGGCCCTTCCGCTGCTGGAGGACCGTCCGTGCACCCACGCCCCCGGCGAGCACCCCGACACCGGCGACCCGGACTACGCAAGCCAGGTCGGCTACTTCCTGCGCAGCCCCGGCGGCCGGGCCGAGATCGCCGAGTACTACGGGTGGGACCAGGAGGACGAGGCGGACCAGGAGGACGAGCCCCTGGACGGATGGGTGTGCCCCGACTTCCTGCGTGACCTGGCGGAGGACACTCTCCTGGAGCTGACGAGCGGCCTGAGGTCGTTCGAGCCGGCGGACGCCGAGGTGCCGGCCGGCTGACCCCCTCTCGGTCACCGGCCCGGCTGCCCCTCCAAGGCGTGGGTGCCCGGGGCGCGGCTCTCCCTCGGTTCGCCGAGTTCGGCTGCCGTCAGCCTCCGGGCGGAGCCGCGCCGGCTGTGGTCGAGGAGTGCGCATCCGGCGTCCAGCGGGGTTCTCATGCTCACTCCGGCTCAGGCCCCGGCCGCTGCCGCCGACGCCTGCTGCGCGGCACGTCGGCGCGCCGCGCCGGCCCCCGCCGTGTCGCCGAGCCGTTCGGCGAGCCGGGCCTGCGCGCCCCAGTTGTACGGGCACAAGGGGCGGACGTTGATGCGTTCGCTCAGCAGCATGCGCGCGATGTCGTGCTGCCCGCTGCGCACGGCTGCCTCCACCAGGGTCCGCTGGACGGCGTCCCGCTGCGCGTGGCTTCCTCCGAACGTCTGGAGTCGGTGCCTGATCGGGAGCAGGAGGCCGACGACGTCGTCGTAGCGGCGCTTGCCGTAGGCGACGAGCGCCCGGCACACCGGCAGGCCGACCTCTGCGGTCATCGGCAGGTTGGACAGGCCGGCCGTGTGCGGGCCGGCCTGCCGCACCCAGGCCTCCCGGTCCCGGATGAGGCTCTCGGCCTCGGCCATCCGGTCGGCCCCGACGTGGGCCATGACGGCATGCGCGTCGTTGAAGGCGTAGTAGGCGCCGTCCTGTCGTGCCGTCCAGGCGTCGGAGAGCACGGCCCAGCGGTCACCCGTGTCGATGCCGGCGCCGGGTCCGACATCGCTGCCTGTGCCTGTGCCTGTCAGATAGAGCCGCCACAGCAGGGACGCCGCGTCCAGCATCTCCATCGCCAGCCCGGCCGATTCCTCGTTGTGGAGGACGGCGTCGTAGACGTCGAGGACCCGGTCGGTGCGGCCCGCCTCCAGGTTGTAGAGGGCGTAGTGCCAGTAGTTGTGGACATGGAGGTAATTGCCGTCCGCCCAGTCGGCCGTCCGCTCGTCCAGATAGCGGATCCCGTCCGCGAACCGGCCCGTCATCTCGTAGGCGTGCACGACGGCGTGGATCCCCCACACGTCGCGGGCGTTGCGCTCCACGGCGGCCAGGCCCGCCTGCTCCGACTGCGCGTAGTGCCCCGCTTCCTCGAGACCGAACGCGTACATGCCGAGCAGCAGGCCGTAGTGCGGGTCGTCCTCGTCCCAGGCGGACAGCGCCCCGCCGATGCGGTCGCGCAGCAGCACGGCGTTGCCGGTGAAGAAGTCGATCTGATGGGCCACGGCCAGGGCCAGCGCGTCCCGCGGGTGGGCCACGTGGAGCTCGCCGAGCACGCGGCCGGCTCCCAGGATGTCGCCGTTCAGCCAGGACGAGGCGGCCTCGATGTGCATCCGCTCCCGCGGAGTCACCTCCGAAAGGTGCACGCCCCGGCGGAAGTCCTCGAAGGTCTTCCGCGCCGCCGCCGCGTCCTTCTCCTCCGTGCCCAGCAGACTGAGGTACGCCAGGAGGACGTTGCCCATGACCGAGCGCGGCGAGTCGGTGACCAGCGCCTCCGCCTCGGCGGTGACCTCCGGGCGGAAGAAGAGCAGGGACTCCAGCGCCTTCTCGTAGTGCCGCACCGCATCAGTGCTGGTGAACGTCATCGCCTGAGCATGCCGGTCCGTTCCCACTCCCAGTCCTCCCGCTCGACCGCTGTGACAGCCACCGTGACAGCCGCCGTGACAGCGCCACCCCGCCCGGCCGGGCGCCGCGGCGGTGGCAGTACATGCCTGCCCGGTCCTGCGCGCCCGGACGCATGATCGTGGGGTTGTCCGTGAAGCGGTCTTCCGCGGCCGCGCCGGAGGCCGGACGACACGCCGTCGACGAGGAAACGGGCCGCTGCCTCGACGACACCGGCCTCGCGCTCCACGCGTTCCACGGCCGGGCGGGGTTGGGCGACCGGGCCCCGGGAGTTCGTCCGGCTGGAGGCATACTGGCCCACAGGCAAGTCGACCTGATCATGCAGCAGCCGAACAGAAGAGCCAAGGAGCCATCGTGTCCATCCACGACGTGGAGATCGGCGCCCTCCAGGGCGGCCCCGCGAATCTCGCGCAGTACCGCGGCAAGGCCGTCCTGGTCGTCAACGTCGCCTCGAAGTGCGGCCTGACCCCGCAGTACGCGGCGCTGGAGAAGCTGCACGCGCACTACGCGCCGCGCGGCTTCACGGTGCTGGGCGTCCCGTGCAACCAGTTCATGGGCCAGGAGCCCGGATCCGCCGAGGAGATCGCCTCCTTCTGCTCGGCCACCTACGGCGTGACCTTCCCGATGACGGAGAAGACCGACGTCAACGGCGAGCGGCGGCACCCCCTGTACGCCGCCCTCGTGGGCACGGCGGACGCCGAGGGTCACACCGGCGACATCCGCTGGAACTTCGAGAAGTTCCTCATCGCCCAGGACGGCAGCGTCGCCGCCCGCTTCAGCCCGCAGACCGAGCCCGACGCCGCCGAGGTCGTCTCGGCCATCGAAGCGGCCCTGCCCGCCTGACGCGCGTCGCGTCGCGTCGCGTCGCCGCCGCACGGTGCGGCAGGTCACCGTCGGCTGCCCGGCTCGCGGGCCGCGCAGCCGACGGTGACCTGCCGCGGGCGGCCCGTCCCGCGCGTTCCTGCTGCCTACGCCTCGCCGGCGGCGCCCGCTCCGCGCCGGACCGGGTGCGGGTTGAGGCGGGCGAAGCCCTCCTGGCGCTCGTAGGGGAAGTACGGGTACGGCGCGGTCGTGGCGCTCGCGGCGTCGAGCCTTGCCACCTGATCGGCGGTCAGGTTCCATCCCACCGCGCCGAGGTTCTGCCGCAGCTGCGCCTCGTTGCGGGCGCCGATGATGACGGAGGAGACCGTCGGGCGCTGCAACAGCCAGTTGAGGGCGATCTGCGGCACGGTCTTCCCGGTTTCGAGGGCGATCTCGTCGAGGGTGTCGACCACGCGGAACAGGAGTTCGTCGTCCACGGGAGGGCCGTAGTCCGCGGTGGCGTGCAGACGGCTGCCGGCCGGCAGCGGCTTGTCCCGGCGGATCTTGCCGGTGAGGCGTCCCCAGCCCAGGGGGCTCCAGACGACGGCGCCGACGCCCTGGTCGAGGCCGAGCGGCATGAGCTCCCACTCGTAGTCGCGGCCTATGAGGGAGTAGTAGACCTGGTGCGCGGCGTAGCGCTGGTAGCCGTGCTTGTCGGCGGTGCCGAGGGACTTCATCAGCTGCCAGCCGGCGAAGTTGGAGACGCCGGTGTAGCGGATCTTCCCGGCCCGTACGAGGTCGTCGAGCGTGGAGAGGACTTCCTCCACGGGGGTGCCCGCGTCGAAGGCGTGGAGCTGGAAGAGGTCGATGTAGTCGGTGCCGAGGCGGCGCAGGGCGTCCTCGACGGCCTTGATGAGGCGTGAGCGCGAGGTTCCCGCGTCCGCCGGGCCGTCGCCCATCGGCAGCCCCGCCTTGGTGGAGATGATGACCTCGTCGCGGCGGCCCTTGATCGCGGCGCCGAGCACCTCTTCCGAAGCGCCGGCGGAGTAGACGTCGGCGGTGTCGAACATGTTGAGACCTGCCTCGAGGCAGATGTCGATGAGGCGGCGTGCTTCCTCGGCGTCGGTGTCGCCCCAGGCGCCGAAGAGCTCTCCGCGCCCGCCGAACGTGCCCGCGCCCATGCTCAGCGCCGGAACCATCAGTCCTGAAGCGCCCAGTCGTCGGAATTCCACAGCGGTTCCCTTCCCCTTGTATCCCCTCGTGCCGCCCTGCGCCGTGCGGGTTCGGGTCGACAGCACTACCGGGACCGAAGTCCCGTTAAGATGTGCCCACCGTAGCAGAGGCCGAACCCCTAATGGAATAGGAGTCCCGTTATGGAATCCAGGAGTGCGGATCCGGGAACCGTGCGCCCGGGCGGGCGCACCGCCCGCGTGCGAGCCGCCGTCCTGCAGGCGGCCGGAGACGCCCTGGCCGAGGGCGGGCTGTCCGGCCTCGATCTCGCCGACGTGGCGCGGCGCGCGGACGTCGGCAGGACGACCGTGTACCGCCGCTGGGGAACGCCGGCCGCCCTGGTGGCCGACCTCCTCGCGGACATGGCCGAGCAGTCCCTCCCGCGTGCCCGCACCGGCACCCTCCAGGGCGACCTGCGCACCAATGCCCGCCTCGTGCAGCGCACGCTGGCCGACCCGCGCCAGGGAGCGCTCTTCAAGGCGGTGATCGCCGCCGCGACCTGCAACGACGAAGCGGCCTCGGCCCTGCGCCTCTTCTACGCCACCCGCGTCACGGAGTGGGAGCCCTGCGTCCGGGAAGCCGTCGAGCGGGGCGAGCTGCCCGAGGGGACCGACACCCGCGAGGTCGTCCGGGCCGTCTCCGCCCCCCTCTACTACCGCCTGCTGACCACGGGCGAGGCGCTCGACGAGGCGGCGGCGGACCGTGCGGCCGCGGCTGCGATCTCAGCCGCACAGGCGGGAGCCTTCGTCACGGCTGAGGCTCCGGCCAAACACTGAAGCGAATGCGTCATCGCGAGGCGAACAGCGGCATCCGGCACACGGGTGGTGAAAAAGTCCGGTGCAGTCCCCCCACCCAGGTCCCTCATCCGGGGCCGGTGGACGCACCACTCGACGAAAGGATCTTTCGTGAGCAAGAGGACCACCACACTGCTGGCAGCCGCCGCACTCTCCGTCGTCGCCCTCGCCGGGCAGGCGGGCGCCGCGGAGACCTCGGGCCACGCCGCCCCGGCCGCTGCGAGTGCAGCGGCCGAGCCGGGTGTCCAGGCCACCCGCACCGTCCACGCCCCGTTCACCCTGGAACAGAACCAGTCCCTGACCTCCGACACCGCCAATCTGGTCATGCAGTCCGACGGCAACCTCGTCATCTACGACGAGTTCGGCAGAGCCCGCTGGGCCTCCAGAACCGTCGGCCAGGGGTGGAGAGCGGCCTTCCAAGAAGACGGCAACTTCGTGGTGTACACCCGCTCGGGCAAGGCCGTCTGGTCGTCCCGGACGGCCGGGCACCCGGGCTCGCGCCTGGTCGTGCAGGACGACGGCAACGTCGTCATCTACGACGGCAGCCAGGCGATCTGGGACTCCGGCACGAACCACTGATCCCACCCGCCCGCAGCGCAGCCGGTCCCTGGCCGGGCCCGGCTGCGCTGCGGAAGCGGCCCCACCAGGGGTGCCGGGCTCCGCAGCCCGGTCTCACAGGGTGATGGGCCGGTACTCCAGGGCACGGTCGACCACTTCCTCGGCCGAGAGCTCGACGAGTCCCGGCGGCCAGAAGATCAGGTCGCCGACGTGGCCGGACGGGCACCAGCGGCGTTCTCCCCATGAGATACATGATCACCGGGACGCGGTCCCGGAGCCGGTCCCGTCGGCGCCCGGTCGGCCTCTGCGCATCCGGCCCGTGTCGCAGGAGCTGCACGGAGGGGGTGGGGAGGTAAGCAAGGGACATGCGCATTCAGTTCCTTCCGGCAGGACCCGACCCCGCGGGACCCCGGCGCGCGCTGATTGCCGCCCCGGTGGTGCTCATCGCCGTCATCATGGCGGTCGACCTGGTGACCGGCCCCGACATCCACCTCGGCCCCCTGCTGGTAGCCGCCCCCGCACTCACCGCGACCTTCGGCGGCAAGCGACTGACCGCCTTCATCGGCGCCTTGGCCGTGGGCGCCCAGATCGCCCTCGGGTTCATCTTCGGCCGGGCCACGACCGCCGACCACCAGACGCAGACCGGGGCCCTGTTCCTGGCCGTCTGCTTCATCGTCGCCTTCCACGCCCTGCGCGAGCGCCACGAACAGGCGCTGGACCGGGCCTGGGGAATCGCCGACGCCGCGCAGAAAGTCCTGCTCAGGCCCCTTCCCTCACGCATCGGCCCCCTGGAGCTGGCCTCGGAGTACGCGGCGGCCGAGGCCGAGGCGCAGATCGGCGGAGACCTCTACGCGGCCGTGCGTGCCCGCGACGCGACCCGCGTCATGATCGGAGACTGCCGCGGCAAGGGACTGCCCGCCGTCGGGGACGCCGCCCTGCTCCTCGGCGCCTTCCGCGCCGCCGCCCACCGCTTCCCGCCCCTCCCCCGCCTCGTCGCCCACCTGCACAACACGGTCTACTGGGACGCGGAGGAGCCCGCCGACGAGCTCGCGGCGGGCGAGAGCTTCGTGACCGCGGCCGTGCTGGAGATCCCCGACGACCGGCCCCTGCTCCACCTCATCAGCTGCGGCCATCCGCCGCCGCTGATCGTCCGCGACGGCGAGGTCGTCACCCTGGCGGTCTCCGACCCCGACCTGCCCTTCGGCCTGGGCACCCCCACGACGGAGGCCGACTACGAACCCGAGGCCTTCGCCTTCCGCGACGGCGACCTCCTCCTGCTCTACACCGACGGGGTCATCGAGGCCCGCGACCCCCACGGCACCTTCTACCCCCTCGCCGAGCGCCTGGCCTCCTGGAACGAACGCGAACCACAGCGCCTGATCCAGCGCATCCGCCAGGACCTGCTGGCCCACGCCGGCGGGGCCCTCGACGACGACGTCGCAATGGTCGCCATCCGGCGCAGCCCTGTGTGACCGCCCCGGACCCGGGTATGCGGCGAGGGCGGGGGCACCCCGTACCAACGGGGACGCCCCCGCCCTCCGCCGAGGGCGGTGGCGTCCCCGTTGGTACGGGGTGCCACCGCCCTCGGCGGTGCGGCAACCGCGACGACAGCGGCACCGGTCGCGGCAATACCGGCAACGGAGAACTTGTGAATCTTCGGCAGACGCCTTCTTCGCCAGAGCAGCGGGCTTCGCCGGAGCAGCGAGCCCCTGGACATTCTGCGGGCGAAGGGCATTCCGGCTTCGTACGACGGCATCAAGCGCAACATCATGCGTGAGTCGACCGGTAACCCGCGTGCGATCAATGACTGGGACATCAATGCCGTGAACGTCGGATCGATCATCTGCAGCAGACCCTTCGACGGAACGCCATTCACGGCATTGATGTCCCAGTCATTGATCGCACGCGGGTTACCGGTCGACTCACGCATGATGTTGCGCTTGATGCCGTCGTACGAAGCCGGAATGCCCTTCGCCCGCAGAATGTCCAGGGACTCACTGATCCAGCGCATCCGCCAGGACCTGCTGGCCCACGCCGGCGGGGCCCTCGACGACGACGTCGCAATGGTCGCCATCCGGCGCAGAAGGCGTATGCCGAGAATCTTGAGGGCTGGATCAGGCGCTGTGGTTCGCGTTCGTTCCAGGAGGCCAGGCGCTCGGCGAGGGGGGGGGGCCCCCCCCCCATCGCCGCCAAGCCGGCTGCCCCGGCGAAGCCCGCTGCTCCGGCGAAGAAGGCGTCTGCCGAAGATTCACAAGTTCTCCGTTGCCGGTATTGCCGCGACCGGTGCCGCTGTCGTCGCGGTGGCCGTCGCCCCGCACGCTTTCGCCGCTGCAGCCGGAGCGGCATCAGCGGCGGCGGATGGCCGCAGCATCGACGTGCTTGTCCAGCTCGGCCTGCTGCGTCTCACCGAAAGCCTCGGCACTCCACGCCACCGGCTTCACCGCAGCAGCCTCCGCGCCGGCCTTGGCGGCAGCATCGACGTGCTTGTCCAGCTCGGCCTGCTGCGTCTCACCGAAAGCCTCGGCACTCCACGCCACCGGCTTCACCGCAGCAGCCGGAGCCGCATCAGCGGCGAAAGCGTGCGGAGCGACGGCCACCGCGACGACAGCGGCACCGGTCGCGGCAATACCGGCAACGGAGAACTTGTGAATCTTCGGCAGACGGGCATAAGCGGAGACGGTGGAGCGCATGAGTGAGCTGAACCTTCCAATCGCGGATGTCGCCCGGCCCTGAAGCGGCGCAGAAATCAAGCGCCGTTTCTCGGTCGACGGCGCCCAGCGACCCCGTAATTGTTAGCGGCGACGAAAACCCCTGACAAGGGCTGTGACCTACTACGACCGTTCATTGCCCGGCACGGAAATAGCGGCACCGCCCCCGGATTCCGCCGCACTTCTTACTAACACATTTCGTAAGTGATCCAGGCCTCATGCGCGGCCTCACACGCCACCACCCCCGAAACAACACAAAGCAAGCACGAATACGCACAGCGTCAGCGGATTCCGGGGGGCTCCAGGGTGCTCAGGAAGCCTGGTCGAGGGACGCGCGGGGGTGCGGGATCGTGGTCTCCGTGGTCGTCCCCTCGGCCTGCTGCAGGGAGACGGTCCGTGCCGGGGCGGGGATGCGGATGCCCTCGGCGCGGTAGCGCTGGTGCAGGCGCTTGATGAATTCGTGCTTGATCCGGTACTTGTCGCTGAACTCGCCGACTCCGAGGATCACGGTGAAGCCGATCCGGGAGTCCCCGAACGTGTGGAACCGCACGGCGGACTCGTAGTCGGGGTCGGCGCCGTCGACGTCCTTCATCACGCTCTCGGCGACCTCGACGGTGATCCGCTCGACGCGCTCCAGGTCGCTTTCGTAGCCGACGCCCACCTGCACCGTGACGGCCAGCTTCTGTTCCGGCCTGCTGAAGTTGGTCATGTTCGTGCCGGCGAGCTTGGCGTTCGGGATGATGACCAGGTTGTTGTTGAGCTGCTCGACCACCGTGATGCGCCAGTTGATGTCGCGGACGTAGCCCTCTTCACCGCTGCTGAGCCGTATGTAGTCGCCCGGCTGGACCGTCTTCGAGACGAGGATGTGCACGCCCGCGAAGAGGTTGGCCAAGGTGTCCTTCAGGGCCAGGGCGATCGCCAGGCCGCCGACGCCGAGGGCGGTGAGCAGCGGGGCGATGGATATGCCGAGGGTTTCCAGCATGACGAGGAAGCCCAGCGCCAGGACCGCGATGCGCGTGATGTTCACGAATATCGTGGCCGATCCGGCCACGCCCGATCGGGACTGCGCCATGGAGCGCACCAGTCCGCTGATCACCCGGGCGGCGGTGAACGTCGCGATGAGGACGACGGCGCCCATCAGCACCTCGTCGACGACGTGGCCGACCTGGCGGGTGAGCGGGAGGGCTCCGGCGGCCGCCGCCACGCCGCCCGCGACCGCGCATCCGGGTGCGAGCGTGCGCAGCACGTCGACGATGATGTCGTCGCCCTGCCAGCGGGTTCTGAGGGCGCGCACGCCGAGCCAGCGCAGAACCACTCGCAGCACGAGGGCGACGGCCAGGCCCGCGGCGACGGCGATGCCGGCGACGATGATGTCATGCAGTGTCAGATCCCGGTTCACCGGCGTCCTCCCCGCCCTGCGGAGGAGGAAGCGGCGGCGTCGCGCGCCGTCGCCGGAAGCCCGGAGTAATGATTCGTCACCTTGTACCTGTCTGTCCCGACGGATCGTGCTCGCGCCGGGCCACGGCAGTGACCCGGCGCGAGAAGTCATCCTGCACCACGCCGGTTTCACACCTGCACGCACGGGTGGCAGTTCCGACACTCCGTCAGCGAGCCCTGCCCTGCCGACGGAAGGCGCAGCTCACGGGCGCGTGGGGAGCGAGGTGTCAGTCGCCGTGCAGCCGCCATGCGGTGAGGGCGAGTCTGGCGCGGACCAGGCCGGCGGGCTCGGTGAGTCCGATGCCCAGGGTCGTCCCGATGTGGTCGAGGCGGCGGGCGACGCTGCTGTGGTGCAGGTGCAGGAGGTCGGCCGCCCGGCGCAGGGATCCGGTGGTGCAGTAGGCGTCGAGGGTCTCCAGGTCGTCCGGGCTGCCGGCCATGCGGGCGATCGCGGCCACGTCGGCGTTGTCCCGGGAGAGGTCCTGGGGTATCTCGGCGAGCAGGGCGAGGGCGCCGAGTCCGTCGTAGTGCACGGCTGGTTCGCGCGGGCTGGTGAAGCGGAGGGCGGTGCGGGCCTGCCGCCACGACCGGGCCGGGCAGCCGGCGGTGCCGATGCCCGCGCGTACGCCTGCCGGGAGCCGGTCCGCGGCGATCGCCGAGGCCAGGATGACGCCTACTCCGGCGACTTCGCCGCCTTCACCGGGCGGGTCGCGCAGATCGATCCGCCCACGTGGTCGAGGGGGATCTCCGACCGCACGGCGGCGACGCGGACCGGCAGACCGGCGGAGAACCCCATGAGCCGCAGCGCCCGGGCTCTGGCGGCCTCGTCGCTGCCGGGACTGATCACGAGTTCCACCAGGGCGGGGTCGGCCATGGTGGTGAAGGCCGGTCCGTGTCGCTCGACGACCGCGGCGACGGCGATGGCGAGCCGGTCCAGCAGCAGGTCGTCGAACGGGCCGGGCGGGCCGGGCGGGCCGGGCGGGCCGGGACGTTCCAGCCACACGGCACCGATCTCTTCCTCGTCCAGTGTGATCGGCACCGTCGTGAACCCGCGCGCGGTGGGGCCGTGGGTGGTGGACCCGTGCGTAGTGGCCCCCTGCCCGGTAGGCCCGTACGCAGTGACCCCCTGCCCGTGCGCCCCGTGCCGAAGAGCCGGATCCCCGCCACGCACTCGGCGAGGCCCGCCGAGGCCCGGGCGAGCGCCGGAAGGTCCACCCGGCGGCGCATCAGCGTGTCGTAGAACATGACGACGCGGATGGCGCCCCCTGCTTCCGCATCCAACTGCGACAGCCGTACGACCAGTGCCTCCATGAGCAGGAGGGTAGCCGCGCCGGAAGGCCGGCAGCCGCGCCGTTCGTCGCGCGGGCGGGGCCGATCGACCGCCGGACGTCGGCTGACGGGTGCGCAAGCAGCGGCAGGAGGTCACCGTGTCGTTTTCCGGTGCCCGTCTGCTGAGGTGACGGACTCGATTATCCATCCCCCGTGCGACCCGGGAGCCGGGAACCATGCACATCAGCATTGGCCAACGCTCCGTCCGCCGGCACCGGGACGTCGCCGCGCATCCAGGCGGAGCCGATCGCTGCGGGGGCCGCTCTTCATGTATCGCATCATTTTGTCGGTCGACGACCTGGCACGCGTGAGGATCAGTGAATCGGATCTCCTGTCCATGGAGGCGCTGTTCGCCTTGGAGGCGCTCCGGGAAGGCCGTGGAGAAGGTTTTCGCGCATGGCGGCAAGGGGTGTGCGGGGGCGGCCGCCGGCCCGATCCGAGAATGGAGCGGGTCGCGACGCTGATCCGGGTTCCGGGCGGTCCGGGAAAGCTGCTGGAATTGTGTACCGGCGGGGGACGCCACACCATGGTTCCCCCGAACGGGGCCGGGGTTCCCGCCGTGTCCGTGCATTCCGCGGTCCAGGACTTCCAGCAGATGGCCGTCGCACCGCACTGGGGGCGGATCCGCGCCTATCTCGGCGAGGTCCGGGACACCCTGCGGGACATCATGTGCCGTGACGGCGTGGAAGTGCTGCTGGACTCGCTGGGTCCGGGAATCCGCTGGAACGCACCGGCCTTGGAGATCGCGGGCGTACGTTCCGGAGAGAGGGAACTGGACGGCAGCGGGCTGGTGCTGGCCCCGTCCTTGTTCCTGCAGCGCGCAGGGCATGTGCTCCCGCCGGCCCGGCAGGGCGCGCACCGCGCCCCCGTCCTGGTGTTTCCCGACCGTCCGGGGCCGGAGGAGCTCACGCGGCTGCTGGGCGGCGGACGGGCAGCCGGTCCGCAGTGCGGGCCGGACAGCCTCGCCGCCCTGGTCGGGCGGACCAGAGCGGCCGCACTGCGCGCGCTGCGCGAGGGCTGCACCAACGCCGAGCTGGCCGAACGGCTGGGCGTGTCCGCGGCCGCGGTGAGCCAGCACATGGCCGTCCTGCGGGCCGCCGGCCTGGTCTCGACGCGTCGCAACCGCAGCCATGCGATCCACACCGTCACCCGTCTCGGCCACCTCCTGCTACGGGGCGAGGCGGCGGAGCGGCACCCGGCCGAGCAGCACCCGGCCGAGCAGCATCCGACCGAGAGGCATGCGACGGAACGTCACGCGGCAGAACCGGTGCTGCGCGGGGCGGCGTTGCCGCAGGCCCGGGACAGACGGACGCCCGCGGCTGCGGTGGCACTGTGATGACTCGGCTCCCGGCCGTCGGCGTTCCCCGGCTGCTCGGCGGACCCGTGCGTTGCGGATACCGCGCGCCTGTCCGGCCGGATGCCTGCAACTCTCCGGAATTCGACGGATATCGCTTGACGATGTGGATCCGGGCCGCCCGCCCCACGCATTACCGGATGGTAGATCTCCGGTTAAGCGTGGGCTTACGCCGATTGCCGGGCGGTGGCGAGCAGGTGCAGGATTCTCGTAGCGGAACGGAAAAGCGTTCCACACACCGGTCGCACCGGTCGCACCGGTCGCAGAACTCCGGTAACCAGTAACCCTTTTCAGACATTGACGACGGCATAAGAAGATGCCGCCTGCAGCACGGCGGGAGGGCACCATGGATCCGAGGTACGAGACGTACACCATCGCAGATTCCACGTGGTACGAGCCGCTGGACCGCTGCCAGGATTCGGATTCCCTGGTCTCCCTCTCCGTGCGGGAACTCCCGGAGGGATGGCGGCGGGAACACCAGGGCGTATGGCAATTCCTGACGCCCGGTGACGCCGCGAAGCTGCCGGAGCAGGGCTGGAAGATCCACGTGAGTGCGACGCCCGGAGCCGCCGAGGAGACGATAGAGGCAGCCTGGAACGTCTGCCGGCGGCTGGGGCTGCCGTGGAAGTTCCTGCGCAGCCGGCAGATCGTCGCCGCGATGAACACCAAGTACGCCCACCGGGCCGCAAGCGGCAAGACCGTGACCGTCTACCCCCGGACCACGGACGAACTGCGCACGGCTTTGGAGGAGCTCGAGACGGCGATGCGCGGACGGCCCGGGCCCTACGTACTGTCCGACCGGCGCTGGAACGACGGCCCGGTATCGGTCCGCTACGGAGCCTTCACGCTGATGTGGTGCGAACTCGCCGACGGCACACGGGTCCCCGCGATGCGCACCCCGCAGGGGCAGCTCGTGCCCGACCCCCGCCGCCCGGTCTTCACCGTCCCTCCGTGGGCAGACGTCCCGGACTTCCTCGCGGAGCAGCCGGCGGCCGACGGCGCGCCGGCCTCACTCGGCGGCTACGAGGTCCGCAAAGCACTCCACTTCTCCAACGGCGGGGGCGTGTACCTCGCGGCCGACGGCCACGGCGGACAAGTCGTCCTCAAGGAGGCCCGGCCGCACGCCGGCCTCGACGCCAACGGCCTGGACGCGGTCGCGAGACTGCGCACCGAGGACGCGGTCCTCGGCAGACTCGGGCACCTGCCGTTCGTCCCGCGGCGGTACGGCTCCTTCACGGCCTGGGAACACCACTACCTCGCCATGGAGTACGTCGAAGGGGAGACCGTCAGCGCCTGGCTGGGGCGCGAGCACCCGCTCACCCGCCACCGGCCCGCCGCGGCGGCCCGTAGCCGCTTCGCCGCCTCCGTCGTCGAGCGGATGGAACAGGTCGCGGGATGCGTACGGGCGCTGCACGAGGCCGGAGTGGCCTTCGGCGACCTCCACCACCGCAACATCCTGATCCGGCCCGACGGCACCGTGGCGCTCGTGGACTTCGAGCTCGCCGCCCCGCTCGACTCGGTCCGCAGTGCGGCGCTGGGGGCGCCCGGCTTCGCCGACCCCGCCCTGACCGATCCACGCGAGGCGGACCTGTTCGCCCTGGGCTGCTGCCAGCTCGCCGCCCTCGTCCCCCTCACCGTGCTGACCTTGCGCAACCCTCGCGTCGTGGCCTCACTGATCGGACTGGCCCGTGCGTCCTTCCCCTCCCTGCCGGCGGAGTTCGTCCGGCAGATGACCGAACTCCTGGCGCTGTCGCCCACGCTGCGCCCCCACTTGCCACCTCCCGGAACGCCTGCAGGAACACCCGCAGGAGCACCCGGCGGCATCCCCACCGACCCACCGACGCTGACCGCACCGACCGCACCGACCGCGGAAACGTTGCTGCAAGGCATCTCCCGCTCCGCCGACCCCGGCCGTAAGGACCGGCGCTACCCCTGCGACGTGGCCGGGTACCGTCCGGGCGCCTCAATGGGGCTCGCGTACGGCACGCCGGGCGTGCTGTGGGCACGGCATGCCGCCGGGAGCACGGTCTCCGGGGAGGACGTGGAATGGCTGGCCAATACCGCGCTCCGGGCTCCCCTGGATGCGCCGCCCGGTCTCTACGACGGGCTGGCAGGTGCCGCGTGGATCCTGCACCGGCTCGGGCACCCGCAGGGCGCGAACCTGGTCGACCGCCTCCTGGCCGGTCCCCTGCCCGCCTCACCGGGCCTCTTCGGCGGACTGTCCGGAATCGCTCACCTCTTCCTGGACGTCGGGCTGAAGGACGAAGCACTCGCCCTCGCCCTGCGGGTACGTGAACGGGTGGGGGTCAAGGGACTGCTGGACCGGCCGGGGCTGATGTACGGCTGGTCGGGGCCGGCGGTGCTGTTGGCCCGCTGCGCGGAAGTGACCGGAGACCTGCAATGGGCGGCGGCGGCCGAACGCGCCGTACGCTGCGACCTGGTGCACGCCCGTGACGTGGACGGCATGCTGCAGATGCACAGTTCGAGCCGGCTGCTGCCCTACCTGGCGGAAGGCTCCGCCGGCGTCGCGATGGCCGCCCTCGCGCTTCCCCCGCCCCAGGCGGCCGCGGTCGGTGCCGACGGCATCGTGGCCGGCGCCGCCCGGGCCGGCGCGGTGGAAGTCGTCCTGCAGGGCGGGCTGTTCAACGGCCGCTCCGGGCTGGCGTACCTGCTCTCCCACGCCCCGGCCCGTACGGGGCGGTGGCGAGCAGAGCTGGACAGCCATCTGCGCGCCCTTTCCCTGCACTTGGCGCCGTACGAGGACGCTCACGTCCTGCACGGCGACCAGCTGGTCCGTCTCTCGGCGGACCTGGCGACCGGCTCCGCCGGCGCGGTGATCGCGCTCGTCGCCGCCCAGAACCCCGGCAGCCGTCTGCTCCCCGGCGCCCACCCCACCTGCGGGTGGCCGCCCGCCGGGAGCGACGCTCCGGACCACCCGGCCCCACAAGCCTGAGAGAGGAGGTGAGAAGCCATGCTGAACATTCTCGCCCTGCAGGAGCTCGACGAGGAGACCGTCCTCGACGCTCCCCTGAGCTCGGTCAGCGTCGTCGTGTGCCACTGACACTCGGCCGGCGCAGACCGGAACCGGCCCTCTCCCACGACACCCCTGAAGGAGGTGAACGGACATGCAGAACATTCTGGCCCTGCAGGAGCTCGACGAGGAGACGATCGTCGACGCCCCCATCAGCACCATCAGCCTCGGCGGCTGCCACTGAAAGACCGCCCCGGCGCAGACCGGGACCGACCCTTCCCCACCGCGCCCCTGAAGGAGGTGACAAGGAATGCTGAACGTTCTCGCCCTGCAGGAGCTCGACGAGGAGACTGTCCTCGACGCTCCTCTGAGCTCCGTCAGCGTCGTCGTGTGCCACTGACGCTATGTCATCAACGGTCGCACCGGCCGTAAATGAGCGCGGGGAGGCCACAATGTGGGTGGCCTCCCCTGCGCTGCTTCCAGCTTACGCACTGTGGAGGGCAGAAGACAGTGTCCGAGGCGTCCCACCCCTCTCGCCCCCTCGCCGGACCGATGCGAATGCGCCGCCTCTTCCTCGCCGAAGCGCGCGCCTACCCCGGCCGCCTGGCCGGAGCCGCGATGGCCTGTGCCATGACGGCGGCGGGAGTGGGCGCCTGCACGCTGCTCCTGATCGGTGCTGGCCGCGCGGACTTCCCCGCCCGCTCCGTGGCGGCGACCCAGGCCCAGGACGCCCGCAACCTGCTCTCGCTGCTGTTGTCCATTCTGCTGATGTGCGCCGTGCTGGTGATCGGCTCGACCGTGTCGCTGTGGACGGGGCAGCGGCTCGGGCAGTTCGCCGTACTGCGCGCGCTCGGCGTCACGGCCGGGCGGCTGCGGCGCCTGGTCGCCGGCGACGTGGCCCGGCTCGCGATCGCCGCGGCCGCCGTGGGAGCCCTGGGCATGCTGCCCCTGGCGCACGCGGGGCGACGCCTCCTGGTGAACCGCGAGCTCTTCCCCGAAGCTGCCTCCCTGCCCTCCACGGGCCAGGTCTGGGGCACGGCCTTGGGCGTGTGCATCGCCACCGGGGCGGTGGCCGTCCTGGCCGCGATGGCCAGCGTCTTCGCCGCCGGGCGCGTCGGTCCCGGCGCGCTCCTGAAGGACACGGAAGGGGCCCTGGCTTCCCGCCGCAGCCGGGCGCGGCTGCTGACCGGCCTGACCATGGCCGTGATGCTGTGCGTTCCGCTGCTGTACGTCATGGCCTTCACGCAACTCCCCTCGACGGTGCGGGCTGCCGTCGCCCCCGGCCTCGCCCTGGTGCTCATCCCCACGCTCGCCGTCCTCGCGCCGTGGATCGTGCCCCTGCTGACCCGGCCGGTGTGCGCCGTCCTGCGGATCGCGGACCGGCGGGTGGGACGTATCGCCGCCGCCGGGCTGCGGGCGGCTCCCGCGCGGACGACGGCGATGGCGGTGCCCGTCCTGCTCGCGGTGGGGATCGCCGTCTGTCTGCTGGGCACCGGCGCCACCATGGGGGAGGCCGTCGCGCGCCAGACGGGCGACGGGCTGCGCGCCGACGGCGTGGTCACCGCCCGCCCCGGGCACCGCCTTCCCGCGCAGCCCGCCGCGTCCTCCGGCGGGCCCGGAGCGCTCTCCGGCGTCACCGCCACGGTGCTGGTGTCCACGCGGATCACCGCGCCTCCCACGTCCTTCGACGACCAGCCCTCTCCCGTGGACGCCTGGGGGGCCGACGGTTCCGCGCTCGTGCAGTCCCTGGACCTCAAGGAACGCGAAGGCCGGCTGTCGGCGCTGCGGGAGGGGACGTTCGCCGCCGGCGTCGGCCAGGCGGAGGCCCATCACTGGCGGCTCGGCCAGAAGGTCCGGCTCGCCCTGGCGGACGGGTCCCGCCCCGAGCTGACCCTCGTCGCCGTCTACGAACGCGACCTCGCCTTCCCGGCGTTCGTCATCGCCCGCACCACGGCCCTGCAGCACACCCGGGAACCGTACGCCGACCGGATCCTGCTCAGCGGTGCGTACCGCTCCTGGTCGAAGGAGACCGGTCAGACCGTCGCCTCCCGCGCGCAGTACCTCGACGACCTGAAGCCCCGCAACCCCGCCGACGACCTCGCCTCGCGCCTGATCGTCTCCGTCGTCAGCGGCTACGCGCTGCTGGCCGCGGCCAACACCGCCTCCCTGGCCCAGCGCGACCGCCGCGCCCAGCGCGCCCACCTGCGCGCCCTCGGGCTGAGCAGAGGCCAGCTGCTGCGCTGCGTGCTCTACGAAGCGTTCGGCGCGGCCGCCGTCGGGGCGGCGCTGGCGGCCGCCACGGCAGTCGCCTGCCTGGTCCCCTTCGCCGCGTCCCTGGGCACCGGGGCGCTGCCCGCCCTGGACGTGCCGTGGACCGCCGCGGTCCTGGCCGCCGCCGCCCTGGCGGTCGCCCTGCCCTCGGTGATGACCGCCCACCCGATGTCCACCGTCCGGCAACAGTTCGCAAGGAGGGCGGCGTGAAGCAGCCGAAGCAGAAGCTGGGCAGGCGGTTCTGGCTGCTGTTCAGCGGGGAGGCCGCCTCCGCCGTGGGCACGGCGGCCTCGGTCATCGCCCTGCCCATGGTCGCCTACCAGGTGAGCGGCGACGTCCGGCACGCCGGATTCACCAGTACCGCGCTGTCCCTGGGGATCGTGGTGGCCCGGCTGCCCGCCGGGGTGCTCGCCGACCGCTACGAACGCCGGACGCTCCTCCTCCTGGGCAACGCCGTCGGCGCCCTGGTGCTCGGCACCCTGGCCGTGCTCCGTGCGGCGGGCTCCGTCCACCCGGGCGCCCTCCTGGCCGCCGCCTTCCTCCTCGGCGCCGTGGGCAGCACCCTGGCCCCCGTCGAGAACGTGGCCGTGCGCACCTTCGTCCGGGCCGACCTGCTCCCCCGCGCCCTGGCCCTGATCCAGAGCCGTGCCGCACTCGCACTGATCGTCGGCCCTCTCGTGGCAGGCGTGCTGCTCAAGGCCAACGCCGCCTGGGTCTTCGCCGCCGACGCCCTGACCTATCTCACCGCGGCCTGCTGCGCCTTCCTCCTCCCCGCCAAAGCGGGCCCCACCGGGGGGCAGCAGCCGGCGCTGCGGGCCGTCACCGAAGGCCTGCGCTTCCTGTGGCGGTCCCCCTTCCTGCGCTACGGCGCGCTCAACGCCACCGTCCTCAACCTCGTCTTCAACGGCCTGCTGATCGTCGTCATCGCCTCCTGCGACAGGACCGGCGCGGGCTCGGTGGCCGTGGGCGTGCAGACCGCCTGCTTCGGTGCGGGCGCGGTGGCCGGATCCCTGATCGCCGCCCCGGTGGCGCGCAGACTCCCCGCAGGCCGGGGCATCGCCCTGGCCACCGCCGTCATCGCCCTCGCGCTGCTCGGCTTCGCCACGGTCCGCAGTACGTGGGGCGCGGCCCTCATGCTGGCGATCGCCACCGCCGGCGGCCCCGTGATCACGGTGGTGCTCTCCTCGATGCAGATGCGCATCACGCCGCCGCAGCTGCAGGGGCGCGTCCACAGTGCCAGCGGCTTCCTCTCCCAGGCCGTCGCCCCGCTCGGGCCCACGCTCGCCGGAGCGAGCGCACACGCCTTCGGCCTGGGGCCGACGGTCACGGCGGCGGCCGCCCTGGTCGTCCTCCTGGCCGTGGTGGGCTGGTTCACCACCGCCCGCCGTACGGTGGCGGCGGAGGCGCAGCAGTCCCTGGACGCGCAGGTGGCCACGGACGCACAGGAGGCCCGCGTCGGAGAGGTGCCGCCGGTGGAGGCTCCAACGGTGGAGGCGAGCCGTGGCTGACAGCGTGCCAGTGGCCGGTGAGGGTACCCGGCCGGACGGGCGGACCGGTGAACCGGCGGATCCCTACCGCTGGCTGGAGGAGAACTCGTCACGCACGCGCGCGTGGCTGACAACGCAGCAGCACCTGCTGGAAGCCCACCGGGAACGCACCGACGACCGCGGCTGGCAGTCGCTGCTGCACAGGATCGAGACCGCCACTTCGGGCCGCCTCCTGAACCCACCGGTGGAAGCGGGAGGGATGCTCTTCCGGCAGGTGCTGAGCGCCTCCGGCAGCGAACTCCTCACCGCGACCGACCCGCACGGCCGCACCCGCACCCTCCTGGACACCGGCGACCGCCCCTCCCCCACCAGGACGGCGGGCTGGCACCCCGACCCCCACGGCCGCGCCCTGCTCGTCCAGCTCCACCACGACGGGCACGAGAACGGCGGCCTCCACCTGATCCCCACCGACGGCACCGCACCCGCGGCGTACCTTCCCGACGCCTCACCCCACCCCGCCGTGGCCTACGCCGACGGCCTCCTGCTCTACAGCGCCGGCACCCGCACCGAACACACCCTGCACGCCCGCCCGTTACGTGATGACCCGGCCCGGAGCGCGGCCCGGCATCCTCACCGGACCGTGGAACTTCCCGTCCCCGGACCGGCGAGGATCACCTTGCACTGCGGGCCCGGAGGCCATCTGCTGCTGCGCACCCGGACGGCGAAGGCGCCCTCGGCACAGTGGTGGTGCACCCTCTGGGACGGCCACGGCACGCCCGACTGGCAGCCCCTTCCCCTCGACGACCTCCGTATCACCGCGTTCGCCCTCGGCGCGAGCCATCTCTACCTCGCCACAGGCCGGGAGGTCTCGGCGCTGGCCCTGCCGGACGCGGCCCGCGGGCACATCACGGCCCCCGCCCCGCTCCCCCGCCCCGCCGATGCCGGGCCGACGCCAGGAGAGGTCAAGGCCATGCGCGTCCTGGGGCCGGGACCGTACCCGTGCCTGGCGGTCCTGAGGCAGCACGGCACCACCCGGCGCCTCAGCCTGCTCGGCACGCTCGGCATGCAGCCCACCCACGGCATGCGTGCCGAGGACGGAGTCCCTGCTGAGCCGACGACCGAAGCGGGAAGCCGGGGCACCACGGTCCTGACCTGGCACGCCCGGCTGCGCATCGGACCTGCCTCGTACGGTGATGACGGCCGTCCCGGCGACGCGCTGTGGATCCTGGCCGACGACCCGCGGGACGGCTGCTGGAGCCACCGCCTCACCCCCGGCGCACCACCCGTCGCCCCGCCGGCAGGCCACTCCCCCCTCCGTACCTCGACCGCCGTCAGCAGCGACGGCACCTCCCTCCCCGTCACCATCTGCGACCCGCCCTCCGCCGGCACCGGCCCGGCCCCGGTCCTGGTCACCGTCTACGGCGGCTTCGGCGTCCCCCTCGAACCCTCCTGGGACCCCATCCTCGCCGCATGGCTCACCGCCGGCGGGCGCGTGGCCTGGGTCCACGCCCGGGGCGGCGGCGAATTCGGCCCGGAGTGGGCGGCGGCGGGGCGGGGCGCGGGCAAGTCGCGCACCGTCGACGACCTGTGCGCAGCCGCGCGCGCCCTCGTCGACCAGGGCGAGGCGGGCCCGGGACAGCTCGCCGCACTGGCCGCGAGCAACGGCGGCCTGGTGCTGGCCGCAGCGGTGCTCCGCGCCCCTCGCCTCTTCTCGGCCGTCGCCTGCGCCGCGCCCCTCACCGACATGGCCCGCTACACCTCGGGCGGCGGCCTGGGCCGCCTGTGGCACGACGAGTACGGGGACCCCGCCGACCCGGCCGCAATGGCAGCGCTCCTGGCGTACTCGCCTTGTCACCACGTACGGCAGGGCGAGTCCTACCCGGCCACGCTCCTGATCACCGGGGGCAACGACGCACGGGTCCCTCCCTGGCACGCCTGGAAACTCTGCGCCGCGCTCCAGGAGGCGACCGCCGCCCGGCAGCCCGTCCTCCTGGACCACCAGCCCGACACAGGCCACCACGGGCGCACCGGCACCGCCGCCACGGCCCTCAGCGCCCGCGTCCTGGCCCTCCTCGCCACCCGCACCGGCCTCGCCGCACCCACGAGACCGGACCCGCCCTCGCCAGCCACCGACGTGAACGCGCCCTCCCCGCTCCGGGCGCTCCGGCAGCCGACCGCACCCGCACCGTCCTTGAGGAGCACCGCATGACCTGGGCACACCTGCGCCACGGCCCGGCACACCAGCCCTACGCACACCATCCGCCGGCCGCTTCCGCGGTGGACCTCAGCAAGGTGTACGGCAGCGGAGCACGCCGCGTCGCAGCCCTCGACGGTGTGAGCGTGGCATTCCAGCAGGGGCAGTTCACCGCCATCATGGGCCCCTCCGGGTCGGGCAAATCCACGCTCATGCAGTGCCTCGCAGGACTGGACACGCCCACGTCCGGAAGGGCCCTCATCGGCGACACCGACCTGGCCGGCCTCTCCGAGCGCCGGCTGACCCGCCTGCGCAGGGAACGGATCGGGTTCATCTTCCAGGCGTTCCACCTCCTGCCCGCCCTGACCGTGGCGGAGAACATCACCCTGCCCCTGGCCATCACCGGCCGGCGCCCGGACCGGCAGTGGCTCGATCAGGTCGTCACCACGCTCGGCCTCACGGACCGGCTCGGCCACCGCCCCGGAGAACTGTCCGGCGGGCAGCAGCAACGCGTCGCCTGCGCCCGGGCCCTCGCCGGCCGGCCCGACATCGTCTTCGCGGACGAACCCACCGGCAACCTCGACACCCCCACCAGCGCCGAAGTCCTCTCCCTCCTCGCCCACCTGACCCACCGCATGGGGCAGACCATCATCATGGTCACCCACGACCCGGCGGCCGCCGCCTACACCGACCGCGTCGTCTTCCTGGCCGACGGCCGCATCACCGACGAACTCCACCACCCGGACGCCGACCGGATCCTGGACCGGATGAAGCGCTTCAACAACCTGTGACCGGACCGCCGGCCGCGACGGCGCCACTCGACGCACCTCTTGTCGTTTGGACGGCCAGGCCCGCCTCGTCGAGGAGCCGGCGCATTTCGGCTGTCGAAAGGGCCGGGTTCTGGGCTGCGTAGCACGCGTTTGCGGGGTCGGCGAGCAGTTCGTGCAGCCGGGGCAGGGGCAGTCTCGGATCGCCGGCCGCCTCGTGGCGTACGTAGCCGACCTCGTCCCTGCTGAGCCGGTCGAGCAGTTCGGGTGAGGCGTCGGGGGCGCGGAGGGCGAAGCGGCGCAGTCCGGGGTCTTCGTGGTGCGCGAGGGCGGCCAGGCGGTGCAGGGGGAAGCCGGGCTTGTCCAGCAGCCACCAGCGGGTGTAGCCGTCCCACTCGAGGAGGATCCGCCACATGAGTTCCGGCGGCGGTGCCGGATGGTGCTCGCACAGCAGGAGCCGGACGGCGAAGTCGTCGTCGCGGGCGAGGCGGGCGACGAGGTCGGGCGGGAGGTGCGGGCTGACGGCCGCACTGCGGCGCAGCCATATGTGGGAGGAGTGGACGCAGCGACGCATGACGTCGGCGTCCTCGCGGGCTTCCCAGACCCAGAGCAGCGGACGCAGCCGGTCGCCGGGGCCGATCTCGTAGTCGATGGCCGCGCGTTGGGTCTCCGTGAGCTCCGGGCGGGCGGAGACGGCGAGGCGTACGGGGTGGTGGGGGTCCCGGGCGAGGTGGGCGACCAGGTCGGTGGGGAGGGAGGGGTTCTCGGCGATCGCCATCCGCTCGGACGGCTCGTCGCTGTGCGCGTAGCGTTCGGCCAGGCCACGGTCGAGCCGGCCGTGGGTCAGCAGGAGGGCGAGGTCCCAGCGGTCGAGTTCACCGACGAGCTCCGCGGCGTGGCGCACGTCGCCGGGTGCCGCGCGGAGGGCGGCGGCCCGGCGTACGTACGGCTCCTCGTCGGCGAGCAGCGCCTCCCGGGCCTCGGGCGTCAGTTCGTGCCATGCGCGGCAGGCGGCGTGGCGCAGGTCCGGGTCGGGGCTGTCGGCGAGGCCCGCCAGGACGCGGGCGGGGAGGGACGGCGACATCAGCGCCTCGTGGCGGATGATCGGGCGCGGATCGTTGAACAGGCGCTCGTAGGTCTCGTCGGGCAGGGGCTCGGGCCGGCGCCGGAAGATCAGGGGGCCGGCGGCCAGGGCCAGCCGGACCTTGGGCTTGTCACCGACCAGGCGTGCCCGCTGCGCGCCCGGGGCGAGCGGGCTTTCGGCGAACGCGGACCGGACCTTCACGTCGGGGTGGCTCACGATCGCGTCGATCACCTCGTCGGGAAGGTCCGCCCGCCGCGCCACCCTCTCCCCCGTATCAGGACTTTCCGATCGCAGTAGGCGCAGGAGCACGTCGGGAGGGGCGGCGGGGTTGCCGGCGAGGCCGTACAGGATGTCTTCGGACACGGGCTCTCCGGTCGGTCGATGGGCTGTCGGTGGATCACCGGCGCAGCAGGTGAGGGGGCGGTGCCCTCGAGGCGCCGTCTCAGTCGGCGTCGGGGTCCGTGTCGAGGCCGTCGACGAGACGGTCGAGGAAACGGGTGAAGGTGGCCTCGGGGGTGAGGGGCCGTCCGGGTGCGGCGAGGGCTTCCGCGAGCTCGGGGTGGTGGCCGTCCGCGGCGACGGCGGCGAGATAGCGGGCTTCGGCTGCGGCCCGGTCCGGTGCCTGTGCGGTCGCGGCCTGCGCGATCTCGTGGGCGACGTGCGCGGCGACGAATCCGGTGAGCTGGGCGAAGACCTCCAGCTTCGCGGCGCCGTCCAGCCGGGTCGGCCGCAGGGCGGCGAGTGCGCGTTCCAGGAAGGCCAGCGTGTGGGGGCCGAGGGACCGGCGGGCGGACAGCGCGGCGGGGAGCCAGGGGTGCCGGAGCATGAGGGCGCGCTGCAGGTGGCCGATGGCCTTGAGGTCGGTGCGCCAGTCTCCGGTGAGGGGATCCGTGGCCGGGAGCTCACCGCTGACGTGGTCGACCATCAGTTCCAGCAGGGTCTCCTTGTCGGGGGCGTAGTTGTAGAGCGACATGACGCCGGCTCCGACCTGGGCGGCGACGCGCCGCATGGTGACCGCTTCCAGCCCTTCGGCGTCCGCCAGGGCGACGGCTGCGGCCGTGATCGCCCGGCGGCTGAAGGCCGGTTTGCGCCCTCTGCCGGACCGGCCGGGAGTCAGCCAGAGCTGCTGCGGGTCGACTCCGGCGGCGCCGGCGCCGTCTCCACGGGTCACGTTCTCCTCGCCCCTCTCTTTGCCACTGCGACTTGCGGAAACCATCCAAGCACCCTCTATTCTCGTACACTGTACGTAAATGAGTGAGGGGAACACGATGACACCGCATGCGCACGATGCCGCCCCGAGGACCGTCTGGGGCGCACCGTCCGGGAAGCCGCCGCTCAGCTCCCGGCTGATGAGGGCGACGTGGCGCGGCCTGCCGGCCGCACAGCACGAAGTCGGCTGGGAACCGGGCCTGTCGGTACCGGCCGCGGACGGCAGCACCTTGCGCACCGACCACTACTTCCCCCGCACCGAGGGCGACTTCCCCACGTTGCTCGTGCGTTCGCCCTACGGCAGGGGAGTGCCGTGGTCACCGATGTACGGGTTGCTCTTCGCCGAACAGGGCTTCCACGTGGTCCTGCAGAGCTGCCGCGGCACCGGCGGCTCGGGCGGCCGGTTCGACCTGTGGCGCAACGAGGCCGCCGACGGCCGGGCCGCGGTGTCCTGGCTGCGGGAGCAGCCCTGGTTCACCGGCACCCTGGGCACCGTCGGACCCAGCTACCTCGGCTACGTGCAGTGGGCCCTTGCCCTGGACCCGCCGCCGGAGCTCAAGGCGATGGTGGTCCAGGTCGGCCTGCACGACCCCTACGCCCTCTTCCACGCGGACGGCGCGCTCCGCCTGGAGAACGCCCTCACCGTCGGCGTCGGCATGACGTACCAGCACCGGGGGATCGTCCCCTTCGTGAGGGCGGCACTGCGCCTGCAGCGGCGCATGCGCGAGATCACCACCGCGCGGCCGCTGCGCGGGGCGCACGTGCCCGCCCTCGGAGAGGTGCCCTGGCTCGACGACGTGATGACGCACCCGGACGCCGGCGATCCCTACTGGGACGGCGCGTCCCCGGGAGAGGCAGCGGAGCGGCTGAGCGTGCCCACCGGCCTGATCACCGGCTGGCACGACGCCCTGGCCGACCAGACCCTCGAGCAGTACGCCCGGCTGCGCCGGGCCGGGTGCGAAACCTCCCTGCTGGTCGGTCCCTGGACCCACACCTCCGCACTTCAGCAGGGTTGGCCCGAGGTCTTCGCCGAGAGCCTCGCCTGGCTGCGCGCGCACCTGTGCGACGACCCCGCCGGCCTGCGCCCCGCACGCGTGCGCGTGCACGTCGGCGGCGACGGCACGTGGCGGGACCTCGACGACTGGCCGGCGGCGCCCGGCATGACGACGGCCTGGTTCCCCGCCGCGAACGGGGACCTCATCCGGGGTGCCGGCCAGGATGCCTCCGCGGAACCCACGCCTCTGAAGACGTTCCGCTACGATCCCGCCGACCCCACTCCGTCCCTGGGCGGGCCCCTGCTCTCCCGCGGCGCCGGCCCCCGCGACAACAAGGCGCTGGAAGCGCGGGACGACGTCGTGACGTTCACCAGCGCGCCGCTGACTGCGCCCGTCGACGTCCTCGGCCCGGTCTCCGCGCAGCTGCGCATCTCCGCGGACACCGGCTGCGCCGATGTCTTCGCCCGCCTCTGCGACGTGGACGCGCAGGGCCGTTCCCTCAACGTCTGCGACGGGCTGATCCCGCTGCGGACCGCCGGGCAGGCCCTCGCGGAGGTCACCGTGCCGATGAGCTCGACCGCCCACCGCTTCGCCGCCGGTCACCGCGTCCGTCTCCAGATCAGCGGAGGTGCGCATCCGCGCTTCGCCCGCAACCCCGGCACCGGGGAGCCGCGGGCCGAGGCCACGGGTTTCACGCCGGTCCGGATCACGCTGCACGAGGGCTCGGCGCTGGCTCTTCCTCGTACGGCCGAGGTGCACGGTCCTTCGACGGACGGATAGGCGGAACGCTGCGCTTGGGGCCGCGGCGGACGGTGGCCGCCCGCGCCGGGCGGTGAGCGGTGAGCGGTATCACGGGTTCGCCCGGCGCGGACGGAGCAGGTGCGTCAGTTCCAGGGGTTGGCCGGCTGGTCGTTGATGGCCGTCCAGAAGCGGGTGCCGGCCGGGACGTCCCCGTAGGCCCAGTAGCTCCAGCCGCCCGAACTCTCCAGGTTGGGCCCGTATCTGCCGTCGTGGAACTCGGCCATGCGCCAGCCCGATCCGAAGTTGTTCGCGCAGACTCCGTCGGCGACCGCGCGGCTGGTCAGGCGGGTGCCGCGGATCGGATTGGTGGCCGCGACCGCGCCGCGCGCCCAGCCCGCGTAGAAACCGGGCGTGATGCCGGCGGGGGCCGGCGAGCCGTCGACCCTCAGGCAGAGGACCGGCAGGGCCGTGGTCGTGGCGGTGTCACCCTGGTACGGGTTGCTCAGGGGGCCGCCGCCCACCTGCACCGTTCCGCTGGGGCCGTCCGCGAGCAGGGTCCAGGTCATGGCCTTGCCGTTGGCGTCCCCGGAGGGCGTTGCGGCTGCAGCCGGGGTCACGATGCTCCCTGCCGCGGCCAGGGCCGCAACACCGAGAGCGAGGGCAGTCTTCACCGAGCGCATGGCTTCTCCTCACTGATGTGACATGAGATGCGATGGCGTAACGGTGGGGATTCTCCACGCTCTTCACAGAACCTCCAAGGGTGGAACCGGACACCGCTCGGGCGGCGGCCGCGGCTGCCCCGGGCCATCTCGCCGTGTACGTCAGGCAGTCCGCCGAGGGCCCCGGGGGCGCCACGGTGGCGCCGGGCGCCCGGCATTCGAGGCCGACGTCGTGCAGGCACCCGGACATCTTGCAGGCACCTCCGATCCGGCCCCCGATCCGGCCTCCTCCCCGGCCCCTTGACCGGGCCGCACGCCACGGGGTCAGCTGACCGTGGATCCCGGGCCGGCAGCACACGCGACCGGGACCCGACGACGACCGGAGCGAGCAGGCCGGCCGCAACACCGGCGGGCCGTACAGGACGGAGGCGGAGCGACATGACCACACAGGCACGCGACCGGGTGCAGCAAGCCGACCCCCTTCCCCTGCACCGTCTGCAGGTCGCTGCGCCGCAGGTACCGCCGTTCGCCATGGGCTCCTTCGACGCCCTCGGCCCCGACTCCCGGGCGGGCTACCCGCACCGGCACACCTTCTACGAGATCGTCTACGTGACCGGCGGCTCGGGAGCCCACGTGATCGACCTCGTCCGCAGGCCCCTCAGCCCTCCCCACCTGTGCGTCATCCTGCCCGGGCAGGTGCACCACTGGGAGCAGGTGTCGGGCCTGCGCGGCGTCCTGACGCTGTTCACCGAGGACTTCCTGCTGGCACGCCCCGGCGACCGGCAGTTGCTGCGCACGCTCGCGGAGCAGCACTGGCTCCGGCTCCCCGCCGCGTCCTCCGGCGGGGACGGCGACGCCGCGGGCATCGGCCCGCTCATCCGGGCCATGGCAGCCGAGTTCGCTGCGAAGGCCGACGGGTACGCGTCCGTGCTGGAGGCGTACCTGCACATCCTGCTCGTACGCGCCCTGCGCCTGCCCGGCGCGCGAAGACCCGACGCCGCAGCCGGCCGGGCCGCGGAAGTCGCTCGGGAATTCGGCCTGCTGCTCACCGGGACCGCGGGTGCCGAGCGGTCGGTGGGGGCGTACGCGGCGCGCATCGGCGTCTCCGTCGGCTATCTGAACGAGGCCGTCAAACAGGCCACCGGCCGTACGCCCGGCGAGCTGATCCGCGCGGCCCGGACGCTGGAGGCGAAGCGGCTGCTGGCCGGTTCCTCTCTGGGCGTCGGCCAGGTCGCCCGGCGCGTGGGCTTCACCGACCCCGCGTACTTCTGCCGCTTCTTCCGGCGCGAGACCGGCCTCAGCCCCGGGGACTTCCGCCGCAGGACGGTGACGGAGGAGCCGGGAAAGGCAGAGCCCCACGTAAGCCCAGGGAATCACCATGTTTGCCCAGCGGAGTCCATCGATCCGCAGGGCCCGCCTCCCTAGGTTCGTCGGTGAGCCACTCACCCCAGGAGGCGGACCATGACGGACGATCACACGCGGAGGGTCAGTCGCAAGACCCTGCTCAAGGCGGCACTCGTGGCGGTGCCCCTGCCCGCCCTGCTCGGCAGCGGCGTGGCCCTCGCCCGGGACCACCGGCCCTCGGACGCACCCCTCCGGCCGACGCCCTTCTGCGACGACGGGGACGACCCCACGCCGCCGCAGATCGAGGGCCCCTACTTCAAACCCGACTCCCCCGAGCGCGCTTCGCTGCTGGAGCCGGGGACGCGAGGCACGCGGCTCACGGTCGAGGGCTACGTCTTCGGACCGACCTGCCGCCCCGTCGCGCACGCCCTGCTGGACTTCTGGCAGGCGGACGACGCAGGCGCGTACGACAGCCGCGGCTTCCGGATGAGGGGGCACCAGTACACGGACGCCCGGGGAGCGTTCAAGCTGACGACCATCGTGCCGGGCCTCTACCCGGGCCGTACGCGCCACCTCCACGTCAAGGTGCAGGCTCCCGGCGGCCCTCTCCTCACCACGCAGCTCTATTTCCCCGGAGAGCCCCGCAACAACACCGACCCGCTCTTCAACGCGGCCCTGCTCATGAACGTCCGTCAGGCCGGCCCGGCGAAGCAGGCGACCTTCGACTTCGTGGTGAACGCGGGCGGGCCCGGGAAGTAGCAGTGCGGGCGGCGGCCGGGCCGTCAGACCGACAGCCGGTAGCCGAGGTCGCCGAATGCGACGTGATCGCCGGGCCCGACCCGCACGGACCCGGCGATGCGCAGGCCGTTGACGTAGGTGCCGTTGCGGGAGCCGAGATCCGTCAGGCGCCAGCCGTGGTCGAGCCAGCGCAGCTCCGCGTGGCGACGGGAGACCGTGTCGTCCTCCAGGCGCAGGTCGGAGACCGGGGCCCGGCCGATGGTCAGCGGCTTCGTACCGGGCTCGGGAAGCCGGAGGCCGGGGAGCCGCGCACCCCGCCAGGCTCCGCGCACGTGGGCCCCGAAGGCGGACAGACGACTCACCGTACGCAGGATGAAGTCCGAGAACCGTCCGCGGACGGGGAGATCGGCCATGGCGAGCTCGATCTCGGCGCTGGTGCGGGCGGTCAGGACGAGGTCCATGCGGCGCATGAACGTGTCGTGGGACAGCCTGCCGTCGCCGGTGCCGTCGCGCAGGATCGCCAGGGCCCGCTCCCGATCGGCCTCGGAGGGCCGTGTCACGCGCGTACGGAACTCAGGGGACGTCATGGAGGTGATTCTCGGGTTTCGGCCCCGCCCTGTCCATAAAATCAAACACATGCACGGCGCTGATGGGAAATCAGCGGATCCGGCCGTGTCGGCGTCGAGGGCACCCGGCACGGGGGCGCACCGGGCCGGGGTGGGAAGGTGTCAGGGCCCGCACGCCGTCCGACGGAGGAGAGAGCACAGCATGGCCGTGGCGACGAGGCCCTCGTCGGCACCATGGAGCACGGGGTGCTGGGGCGGCGCTGGGTCTACGACGGCTGCCACGACCCGGTGCTGGTCGCCCAGTTGCTCGCCCTGGTCGAGGGCCGGGTGCAGGCCCAGGACCAGAGCGTCAGCGACACCCCCGACCCGGAGGTCACCCGCTCCTTCACCGGTGCCGGCCCGGCCCCGGCGGACTTCACCGTCACCGCCACGACCGACGGTGAAGAGGCCACCGAGCTCTCCGCCCCGCACGACGCGACGCTGCACCTGCACCGGGTCCTGCGGCCCGGCCCCGACGCCCCCGCATCCCTCCCCGAAGGGGCGGCAGGACATGTCGGCGGCTCCTGGCAACTCCCGGACGGCACCCGCGTTCAGGGGCTGTTCGCCGTCCTGCAGGACCTCCCGCAGGCCTGAGCCGCGGCAGCACGCTTCGCGGGGCGCCGAGGCGGTGGTTCGGCGGCTACTTCGGAACCTCGATCTTGTTGAGTTCGATTTCGCGCTCGATGTACTGCCCGGCGGCACCCTGATCCGGCTGCTTCCGGGCGCGTGCGCGGATCTTGCCGAGCTGGCCCAGCCCTTCGGGCCTCGGCAACTGGGCCAGCTCCCGTCGCGGTAGCACCTTGAAGTACTCCAGCCAGGTCACCTTGTCGATCCCCACGATCGACCGCAGTGCGGTGATGACCGAGGGAGCCACCCCGTCACGTTCCAGCTCCTTCACCTCGCCGGCCGTCAGCAGGAAGTGGAAGGGGAAGTCCGGGTTCTGCTCGGCCAGGTGCCGCTTGATCTCGTCGGCCGTCAGCTGCCACCGGGTCCCACCGCCCGGCTGCTCCTCCTCGAAAGGGTGTGCAGCGTATTTATCCGGTTCGCCCTTGACTCCGTGGGACGTCTTGATCGCATGCTCGTACTCGAATGCGGTGCCCTTTGCATGCACGCTCCGGTTGAACCACACCACGACCGATCCGACCGGTGCCTGCTCAAGGCCGGCGGGGTCGCCGACATCGCGCTGGTCCGACTCCAGGCCCTTCACGGACGTGCCGCGGCCGCCTCCGACATGGAATTCGGGGAATTTGGCGTTGAACGCCGCCGCCACCGGCAACATCTTTCTCCACGCATACAGCTGGGCAAGCTGAGTGAAGAACAGGCACTCGCACGTCCACCTCTCCAAGTGCTGGAACAGCAACCCCACGGCCTCGTACGGAGTGGCGGTCTTGGGGACGAGCCGCTCGTGCCCCTGCATCTTTTCCATGTTCGTCTGCGACGAGGTGAAGTGCTCCGCGTCGAACCTCAGCTCGCCCGGCCGGGGGAAGGCGCATCCCTGGGCTTCCTTCTTGGACCGCACGAGCAACTCGACTCCTTCCTGCAAGGCCTTCTCCCATTCCTTGCGGAACGTCTCGTCGTTGAGGTGCGGGGCCGCACTCACGCCGCGGTCCGAAGGGACCACCCGGTCCTTCATGGCCTCGGCGAAGCCCCCTTCGACCCGCTCGTCGAGGAGATGCACGAGGCGCGCGCGTTCGGACGCGCCGAAGGAGTCGTGGAGCTCCTTGGTCCGTACGCCGCCGGAGGAGAGGACGGCAGTGAGGTCGGGCCCGAGGCTGCGCTCCAGGATGGTGAGGATCGCCTGGGCATCGCCCTTGCTCACGTAGCCGTCGTACAGGTCGCGCACCAGCAGTCTCTTCAGCTGCGGGTCGAGCACGACGGAAGGGTCGCCGGCTTCCCACAGTGCGACCGCTGCGCGTGCCTTGTTATCGCTGTCGTAGTCCCCCTCCGGCTTGCCGGTGCGGCGCAGCTTGCCGAGGTAGCGCTGCAGCTCTTCAGGCGGAAACGTCCCCTCGCCGACCAAGCGGGAGAAGGCTTCGGCCGGGCCTTGAGTGAAGATGTCGCCGACGAAGCTCACGGCATCGCCGAGGAAGTTGACGACGTCACCGAGGAAACCCAGCGGGCCGGAGCGCTGCACGTACAGCGGCCCGTCCGGGCGCGCGGACGGCTCCTGCTGGATGACGTGGGCCAGTTCGTGGGCGATCAGGGCCCGGCCCGGCGGCGTGGCCGGCCGGTAGTGGCCGGCGGCGAAGACGATGTGCCGTCCGGCCGTGTACGCAGCCGCGTCGAGCAACCGCGCAGACGCGTCCGCGCGCGCGTCGGTGTGCACCCGGACCCGGCTGAAGTCGTAGCCGTGGTGCGATTCCATCCTCTTCCGCGTGGCCGGTTCCAGTGCTTGACCGGGCGCGGCGAGCGCGCTCGCGATGGCGGTACGGGCGGCGTTTCCCGGGGGCCGGGTGAACCCGGGCGCCGGCCCTGCGGCGGTCGGGCCGATACGCGACAGCGACGGGCGGCCGACTGCGGCGGCCCGGGCCTGCCGCTCGTACATGCTGCTGGGCCGGCTGATCATGACGGGCCGATGCAGCGGCGAGCGCACCTCGGCGCGGGCTGTCCGGTGCACGTGCTCGGCCATGGCACCAGTATGTCCACGGCCCGGCGACGTGCCACCGCGGACGACGCGCCTCCAGGCGCGAGGCACCCGGCCGGGAGGGACGGAGCCGGCGGCGGAGGGAGAAATGACTGGGGCGCAGCTCAGGGGGTGGCCAGCCTTGCCGCCACGAGCCGCTCGACGCACCGCGGCTGATCGGGTCGGTACGGCTGCGCGGCGCCGCCCCCGAGACCGGTGAGGCCGAGCTGGACCTCCGGATCGGCGACAAGGACTACTGGGGCCGCGGCTACGCGACCGACACCATGCGGGTGATCTGCCGATACGGCTTCGACGAGATGCGGCTGCACCGGATCGCCCTGACCGTCGTCGCGGACAACGTCCCGGCTCGCCGTGTCTACGAGAAGGTCGGCTTCGTCGAGGAGGGCCGCCGGCGGGAGTGCTTCCGCCGGGACGGCAAGTGGCACGACATGATCGTCATGGGGCTCCTGGAGGGCGAACTCCGCTGACGCCGGATCCGCCCTCCCCTTCTTCTCCCCCCCCACCCCCCGCCCGGCGGATGAGTACGCGCACCTGCGCATTCTGAGTAGCCGCCCCGAGGCGCGCCGGCCGGCGCGGAGGGTTCACTGGTCCCATGAACGACCAGGGAACGCGAGAAGACGTCGAGCTGCGGCAGGCGTGGGCCGACGCCAACGCTGCGGACGCCGCCGAGCAGACACGGGAGGCCCGTCCCGGCGGACCCGCCGATCGTGACGACGACGCCTCGAGTGCGCCCTTCTGGGCCACGGTCCTCGCGGTGCTGGTCATTCCCGTGGCCGTGCTGTTCGGCTCGCTCGCCCCCATGGCCACCGACAGCTGCGGTCCGGACAACTGCTCCGGGGCGCTCGACGGCACCCTTGCCGTGGTCAAGTACAGCCTGTTCACCACGGTGATCGGTACGCCGGTACTGCTTCTGGCGTCCTGGCTTCTTCCGCGCCGCATACGCTACGCCAAGGCGCGCAAGCACCTCGCATGGTGTGCGCTGCTCCCGCCGGTGATCGTCATCCTCCTGGTGCTCGGCCTGCCGGAGTGAGGGCCGTCCGCGCCCCTCGCCCGTGACCCCGAAGCCTCGTACCTCACCGGGGCGACTGTCACCGCCGACGGCGGGTAAGCGGTCCGGAGGACCGGCGCCGGCAGGTCCTGGAATGCAGGGACAACTGGCGCGTAGGCCGACCGGGGAAGATAGTGGAAATCAGGGGATATCCGTCCAATCGGAGGACACCATGATCGTCCTCGGAGTCATTCTCCTCATCATCGGGTTCCTGACCGGTATCTCGATCCTGTGGACCATCGGCATCATCCTGCTGATCATCGGGCTGATCCTCTGGGTCCTCGGCGCAGTGGGGCACGCGGTCGGCGGACGTAAACACTACTGGTAGCCGTTGCTCCCGGCAGGTGCAACTGCGCTAGGCGCAACAGCCGGTCTCCGACCGTCGGCGCAAGGGCAGGCGGTCCAGTCATGCTGCGCCCGCTCGCGAATCGGCGGCGGGCCGTGACGGAAGGAGCAGGGTGCCGAGGCTGCCCGACGCACGCGGAACTCTGTCCGAGGCTGTGATCGGTGCGCTCGGCAGCGAGCCCGGAGGGCCGGCCGGCCTTGCTCCCGACGGCGCCGTGCGCAGCCCCGACCCGTACGGGGACGATCTCCACCTCGCCCTCTACCTCTGCTACGAGCTGCACTACAGGGGCTTCGACGGCGTGGACGACGCCTGGGAATGGGACCCGGAGCTGCTCCGGCTGCGCGCAGCGCTGGAACGGGCGTTTCTCGCGGCCCTGCGCAGCGACGTCCCGGTCCACCCGGACGTCGCTTCCGCGCTGCGGGACCTGCTGGTGGAGCCCGCCGACGGCGAGGGAGTCTCGCACTTCCTGCGTGACGAGGGCCGGATGCAGCACCTGCGGGAGTACCTCGCGCTGCGCTCCCTGTACCAGCTCAAGGAGGCGGACCCGCATGCCTGGGCCATTCCCCGGCTGACCGGGAGGGCCAAGGCGGGGCTGGTGGCCGTGGAGTACGACGAGTTCGGCGCCGGGCGGGCCGACCGCATCCACGCGGGCCTCTTCGCCGCCGCGATGAGCGAACTCGGCCTCGACCCGGCGTACGGCCGCTACCTGGAGGCGGCCACGGCACACGCACTGGCCGTGGTGAATCTGATGTCACTGCTGGGGCTGCACCGGTCGCTGCGCGGTGCGCTCGCCGGGCACTTCGCGGCCGTGGAGATCACGTCGTCCCCCTCCTCCCGGCGCCTGGTCCAGGCGATCGACAGGCTCGGTGCAGGCCTCGCGGCCCGTCACTTCTACGCCGAACACGTCGAAGCGGACGCCGTGCACGAGCAGTTGGTACGACGTGAGGTCATCGGCGGCCTGCAGGCGGACGATCCCGGGCTGACGAACGACATCGTCTTCGGGATCGACGCCACCGTGTGGCTGGAGGACCGTCTCGCCGACCACATCCTCGGGGCGTGGAACGCCGGGGGTTCCGCGGTACGCCGGCCCCTCTGACAGCTGGACGCACGCCGAGGCTGCCGGCTCGTCAAAGATCCACCGTCGTCAAGATCCGCCACCGTCAAAGATCCGCCACCGTCAAGGTCCCACGCCCGTCACGGCTCCCGGGGAGACGCATCCGGCCGTTGACGACGGCGGTGGCTGGTGTCGCAGAACGGGTAGAGAAGGCTGCGACGGCAAGTGCACACGGCGACCACCGGACGGTCCGAGCGGACGACGCTGCCGTCCTCCGTCACGAACTCCACCGGCCCCTCGATCAGCATCGGCCCACCCGGTTCCTGCCACACCCGCCGCGCCTCTTTACGGCCCGTCTCCGCCGCTTCGGGACGACTGCACCCGGGGCCGGGGCCGGAGCCGGCCGGTTCCTCAGGTGAGGTGCTCGCCACGGACCACCACCAGTTCGTCACGGACGTCGTCGGCCTCGATCAGCCCTCGCTCCCGCATCCACGGGGTCTGAGCGCGCATGACCGGCCCGTACGCCACGGTGCGCCGGGCGGTCACTTCCGCGGTCAGCCCGCCCTTCTCGAGCGCCTTCACGGTGCGTTCCGGCCCGCACACGGACGAGTGCACCATCAGCACCACTCCGCCGGGCCGGAGCAGCTCCGGCACTCCCCGGCACAGCCGGTCCAGGAGGGCCCGGCCGTCCGCTCCCCCGGCCCAGTTCCGCCCGGGGCCGCGCAGCGGCCTCCGGCCGCCCGGCGCCGGCACGTACGGAGGGTTGGCCAGGATCAGATCGAAGCACCCGTCGGACACGGGCGTCAGCAGGTCGCCCCGGACGGCCCGCACACGCACGCCCGCACGCAGCGCGTTCAGGCGGGTCGTGAACACCGCGCGGTGCGAGGCGTCGACGGCGACGGCCCGGGCGCGGCGCCGTGCTGCCGCCACGGCCAGTACGCCGCAGCCGGTCCCCACGTCCAGCACGGCCGCACCACGATCCACCCGCTCCCGGGAGAAGGCTTCCAGGAGCAGCGCTGTGTCCTCCTGAGGCACATAGACCCCGGGAAGCCGGAAGAACCGCATTCTCCTCGGGTACCCCGGCGGGAGGGCCCATAAGCGGACCGTAGGCCCTTCGGGCACTGGGTGAGCCGAGGCGCCGGAAGGCGTCCGTGCGGGCCGCCACGTGTCCCGGACCCGCCCGCCGGGCGGCCGGAATCCGGAACCGTCCGCCGGCCCTCTGGTCGCACACGCCGCCCCGCCGTACGGATGAGGCTCCGAAGACCTCCGGGCAGAGCCCTGCCGCCCCCACCGGAAACGGGGCCCACGGCGGGTGCTGCCCGGATCACCGCTCGCGACCGAACATCACACGACACCCCGCCAGGCCTCTGGGAATGATCGTTTCCTACAAATCCCGGACACCGAACTCCGTTGGCCACGACATCTAATTGCCCATCACCCCCTTGGCAGAGTGGCGATCAAGTCGATCTCTTCCCGCGGCCGGCTCCGCGGGGAGTTGTATCTCTACTACAAAGGGGGTTCGCTCAGTGAGCACGCACACCGATGATGTGGTCGTCACGGGCCTGGGGGCCACGACTCCGCTCGGCGGGGACGTCGCCTCGACCTGGTCGGGGATGCTGGCCGGGCGGTCGGGGATCAGCGCGATCGAGGAGGAGTGGGCGGCCGGCCTGCCCGTGAAGATCGCCGGCAGGCTCAGGACCGAGCCCACCGAGGTCCTGGACCGCGTCCAGGCCCGGCGCATGGACCGCTGCGAGCAGATAGCGCTCGTCGCCGCCCGCGAGGCCTGGGCCGACGCGGGCAGGCCCGACGTCGATCCGGAGCGGCTGGCCGTCGTGATCGGCACGGCCACCGGCGGCGCCCTGACCATGCTCGGCCAGGACGACATCCTCGAAGCCTCCGGAGTGCGGCGCGTGTCGCCCCACACCGTCCCGATGCTGATGGCGAACGGCCCGGCCGCATGGGTCAGCATCGACCTCGGGGCCCGCGGCGGTGCGCACACCCCCGTCAGCGCCTGTGCGTCCGGGGCCGAGGCCATCGCGATGGGCCTGGACCTGATCCGGCTCGGCCGCGCGGACGTGGTCGTGGCAGGCGGTACGGAAGCCTGCATCCACCCGCTGCCGCTGGCCGGGTTCGCCCAGGCCAAGGCGCACTCGACGCGCAACGACGCGCCCCGGCAGGCGTCCCGCCCCTTCGACACCGACCGCGACGGATTCGTCATCGGCGAGGGCGCGGTCGTGGTCGTCCTGGAGCGCGCCGGGTCCGTGGCCTCGCGAGGAGCCCGGGCCCACGCGACGCTCGCAGGCGCCGGTGTCACCTCGGACGCCCACCACATCACGGCCGCGCATCCCGACGGTCAGGTCCGCGCGATGCGCCTGGCCATGGCCTCCGCGGGGCTGGAGCCCCTGGCCGTCGAGCACGTCCACGCCCACGCGACGTCCACCCCCAAGGGCGATCTCGTCGAGGCCCGGTCGATCACCGAGGCCATCGGCGCGCACCCGGCCGTCACCGCGACCAAGTCGATGACCGGCCACCTGTTCGGCGCCGCGGGCGCGATCGGCGCCCTCGCCACGATCCTCGCCGTACGCGACGGCGTCATCCCTGCGACGCAGAACCTCGACACCCTCGACCCGGAGGTGAAGCTCGACGTCGTCGCAGGACAGCCCCGGCACGGCAAGCTGACGGCCGCGCTCACGAACTCCTTCGGCTTCGGCGGGCACAACGCCTCCCTCGTGTTCACACCCGCGCCCTGAGCCGTCGCAGCCGGCCCCTCCGCCCCGGCCGGTGCCGGGGTCGGAGCGAGGGGCCGTCGGTCCGTCCGGAGCACTCGTGACGGCGGGGCCGGGGCCGTTCCGGCGCGTACCCATACGGCCCCACCATGACTGGCAGCGGCAATCGGGCCCGAGGATGCTTGAGCGTGTCGTACGGGTACGGTCCTACGGCACGAACGAGCGGGAGCAGGCACGTGAGGGCACCGGACGCAGGGCGCACCACGGAGAGGCGCTGGTTCCTGCGCCACCTCCAGCTGCTGCCGGTGGCCCTCCTCGTCGGGGGCGTCGTCCTCGACTACAACACCCCTCCGCGCTTCAGCGCCGAGGCCTTCTACACCGCCGCACCGATGGCGGCGGCCGCGTTGCTGTCACTGCGCGCGACGATCCTGGCAGCCATCGGCGCCTGCGTCGCGGACTTCGCGATGCTCACGCACTTCGGCATCATGGGGGATTCCGGCGGCCGCAGTGAACTGGCCGCCGTCGCGACGGTCTCGGCGATCGCCGTCGTCGTAAACCGCCTCATGCATTACAGCAACGTGCGCCTGCAGTCCGCGCGCAGGATCGCCCTCGCCGTGCAGGACGCCATCCTGCCGCGGCCTCCGGTCTCGATCGGGCCCTACAAGATCGCCGTGCGCTACCAGTCCGCCGTGAAGGACGCGCAGATCGGCGGTGACCTCTACGGCGTCCAGGACACTCCGTACGGCGTACGCTGCCTGGTCGGCGACGTGCGGGGCAAGGGCATGGAAGCCGTCAAGGCGGTGGACGTGGCGCTCGGCGTGTTCCGGGAGGCCGCCGACGACGAACCCACGCTCGTACGGATCGCAGCCAGGCTGGACCGGGCACTGCTGCGCGAAGCGAAGCGGCGGCCGGGGCCCGAGCGCACCGAGGGGTTCGTCACCTGCGTCCTGGCCGAGATCCCGCCCTCGGGCGGCGAACTGCGGCTGATCAACCGCGGCCACCCGCCGCCGTTGCTCCTGCACGGCGACGCGGTCCGCAGCGTGGAACCGTCCGAACCGGCCCTGCCCCTGGGGCTGACGGAACTGGGCGCCGTCGAGGGCCGGACCGACACCATGCCCTTCCCGCCGGGGACGACCCTGTTCCTGTACACCGACGGCCTGAGCGAGGCACGCGACCGCTCCGACACCTTCTACGACCCCGTCGCCCGGCTGACCGGACGCGACTTTCCCTCGCCGGACGCGCTGCTCGACGCCGTCCTGACCGATGTGCGGCGCCACACCGGTGGCTGCATCACCGATGACCTGGTACTGCTCGCCATCAACCGGGGCGACGGGGAGGTGAGCCCCTGACGCTGCTCGGCCGATAGGCCGGGGGCGGGGGCGCGGGCCGTCAGGTGCCGGCGTCACGCGTGACGCGTGACGCCTTGGGGCTCATGCCTCAGAACCTCAAGATGCCTGCTTTGCCGCCCGCCACTCCGGCGCGAGCACCGACCAGATCTCCTCGTCGTAGCGCTTCCCCCGGTACAGGAAGCTCTCCCGCAGCACGCCGTCCTTCGTCATCCCGAGCCGCCGGGCCACGGCGATGCTGGGTGCGTTCCCCGTCGACACCCACCACTCCACGCGGTGGATGCCGCGCTCCTCGACGGCCCAGTCGATGACCACGCGCGCGGCCCGTGTCACCAGGCCCCTGCCCACCGCCGCCGGCTCCAGCCAGCAGCCCGCCTCGGCGATGCCCTGCTCGAAGTCCAGCCTCCGCAGCAGGAACCCGCCGACCAGCTTGCCGTCCGACCAAATGCCGTAGAGGCGCCCGGTGTCGGCCGCGGTCCTCTCCGCGTACGTCCGGAGGAACGCCCGGCTCGATTCCAGGTCCGTGACGACGTCGGGAAGCCCGTTGTGCTGCCCGATGAACTCCCGCCCTCGGTCCATGTGGGCCAGGAACTCCCCGGCCTGCCACGGTTCGACCGGGCGCAGCTCCGCACCGTCGTCGCCCAGGGATATCGCGTACATCGTCACCTTCCGCGGTCCGGAGTCGGCACACCTACGAAAGGATCTTCGCATGGGGGTGTCACGGGCCGTGTGCGGCAACGGGCACACCACGGCCTAGGACTCGGGGTACCCCTCGTACGTGAACCCGGCGCGCCGGTCCGACGGATCCCGGTGCCCGGGAACCAGGACCAGCGGACGCTGCAGTTCCGGTCCCAGGAAGGAAGCGGAGCAGGTGTCTCCGCTTCTACGGTCGGGGATCCCGGACAGCGACGACCTTCCGCCCACCCGGCCCTCGGCTCCCACGCGATGCCACCTGCGGCGGCCCGCTGTCCGGCACAGCGCACTCGCTCGACCTGTCTGGAGTCATCGGATGCCCGTCCTGATCGCGGCCTTGGGGCTGCTCGCCTTCGTCATGCCCTTGGCGACGGACATGTACTTGCCCGCCCTGCCGCAGATGACGGACGACCTGCACACCGACGCATCAGGCGTCCAGCTCACCCTGACCGCCTTCCTGATCGGCATGGGGCTCGGCCAGCTGGTCCTCGGCCCGCTCTCCGACCGCTGCGGCCGGCGGGTGCCGCTGCTGGCGGGCGGCGTCGCGTGCGTGGTGACCACGGCGTTCTGCGCGCTCGCGCCGTCGCTGGAATGGCTGGTCGCCCTGCGCTTCGTCCAGGGCTTCAGCGGTGCCGCCGGCGTCGTGATCGGCCGGGCGGTGATAGCCGACGTGGCCCAGGGCGAGACGGCGGCACGCCTCTTCGGCGTCGTGATGGCTCTCACCGGCCTCGCCCCGGTCGTCGCGCCCGTCGCGGGCGGCATCGTGATCGAGAACGGCGGGTGGCGGACGGTGTTCTGGGTCCTGGCCACCGCGACGGTCCTCGCGGTCGTCTCCGCCGCCGTCGCCGTGCCCGAGAGCCTGCCCAGGGACCGGCGCCGTACGGGAGGCGCAGCCGCGACGGCGCTGGCGGTGCGCGAGGTGCTGGGGAACCGCGCCTACCTGGGCTACGCCCTCTCCTTCGGCTTCTCCCTCGCCGTGCTCTTCTGCTACCTCGGCGGCGCGTCGTTCCTCTTCCAGAACCTGCTCGGCCTGAGCGTCGGGCAGACGTCCGCGGCCTTCGCCTCCACCGGAGTCGTGGGCGCCCTGGCCACCGTGGCCGTCACCAAGCTGGTCGGCCGCTTCAACCCCGCAGCGCTGCTGCGCACCGGCCTGTACGTCATGGTCGTCGGCTCCGCCGCGCTCACCGTGCTCGCCCTGGCCGACGCCCTCACCCTGACGTTCACACTCGGGCTGGTGTACGTGGCCCTCGTCGGGATCTGCCTGGTGACCGTCAACGCGACCGCGCTCGCCCTGGAGCGCGTTCCCCACGCGGCCGGTGCCGGCTCCGCCGTGCTCGGGACCGGGCAGGGTCTGCTGGGGGCGGTGGCCGCCCCGCTGGTCGGGCTGGGCGGCGAGCACACCGCGTTCCCCATGTTCCTGGGCATGACCGTCTCGGCCGCCCTCGCTTTCGCCGCCTTGGCCCTTACCCGGAGGGCAAGTCCCGTCCTGCCGGACGGTCGTTGAACGCCGGCTCTCCGGTGCACCGGCTCTCCGGTACCGGCGAGTGCAACCGGGTCAGGGGCTGGCGATCAGTTCGCCGAGGCGCAGGGCGAGCCACGGCTTCCGTCCGCCGGCGCGTATCCGGCCGCGGACGATCGCCGTCCACAGCGGCCTGCGCCGGAAGCTGATCAGCAGGAACGCGGCCGGGTCCGCCGTGATCCGGCAGTCGTAGGCCCGGGGCGGCGCGTCGCGGGTCACCGTCGCCGTCCCGTCGTCGACGACGACCGCCAGGCGCGGACCGCCCTTGATGACGACGTCGAACGCGATGCGGACCCCTTGCGCCTTCGCCTCGTCCAGGGCGAGCGGCATCACCGCGGGCATCGCCTGGCCGATCACCAGGCGGGCCTCGTCCGCTCCGATCGTCCACGGGATGCGGGCGCCGCGCGCGATGTCGAGACCGTGGAGGAGGCTCTCGCTGAGCATCAGCCCGGTCGCGGTCGCCAGTGTCAGGACGACCTGCTGTCCGTACCAGGGGGCTTCGACGGGTGTGCCGGGAGCGAGGTCCCGCGTGACCTGCAGGAACCTCTCCCCCCGCGCGGTGACGAGGTCGCCGAGGTGCCTGCGCTCGCCCGCGTCCAGGAGCCCGATCGACTTGGCGTTCACCGCCGTGATCCGCTCGGTGAACGGGCCGTCGCCCGGTGGCAGGACGCTGTCCCAGTCCGCGAACTCATGGGTGAAGGCGGAGCAGTACGCCAGGTACGCGGCGCAGAGGTGGGCGCCGGCATCGCCCACCGTCCACGGCGGCACGCCGGAGGGCGCGTCCAAGTCGGGGACGCCGCGCAGCAGACGGGCCAGGCGCGGGATGACGGCGCGCAGGGCGGCGCGGGTCCTCTCGTGCTCGGCGACGGGATCGACGCCGGCGACGGCACTCACGGCACACCTCCCTGACGGCGGACCAGGCGCCCGCAGGCTACTCCCGGCGTACCGCTCGCAACAGGGGATCCCCGGAATCAGCCGTCCGGGATCAGCTGGAGCAGCAGTTGCCGGCAGGCGGCTGCTTCTTCAGCCGCCGGGAAGCGGGCGGTGACGACGTACTCGCCGCGCTCGAAGAGGCCGGTCTCCCAACTGCCCTCGCGCAGCCGCAGGAAGTGGAAGTCCGGCAGCGGGGCTTCGGGCTCGTGGACCCCTTCGATGCGGTAGAGGCGGCCGGGCACTCCGGCCGCGCGCAGGGCCGCGAGTGCCGTCCGCCGGTCGGCGGGCTCCGTCACGTCCGCTTGAGGTAGCCGTTGTCGACCAGCCACTTCACATTGAGCTTGGGCGCGCCGGGGACCAGTTTCGGGTCGAGCTGGATCTGCTGGCCGCCCCCGGCCTGCTCGAACCAGGGGGCGATGCCGCCCTGCCAGACGGTGAAGGACTTGGCCACGGTGTAGACGTGGTAGTTGCAGGGGTACTTCTCGTCGATGGTCTGCAGGTTGTCCGGCGGCAGGGCGCGCTGCGAGTAGCGGGCGCCGGCCGGGGCCAGGAAGCTGCCGCCTTCGTGGCCGAAGCGGTCCAGCTTCTGGCCCGGCTTGAGGACGGTCTTGTTCTTGTCGAGCTTCCCGCCGCGTGTGGCGAAGCCGTCGTTGGGCGGGTAGTGCCAGGTGGGGCTTCCCGTCCAGTACTTGCTCAGGAACTTGTCGGGCTTGAGGCCGCCGGTCCTGTCGTAGCCGCTCAGCAGGGGGCCGACGGGCTTCTCCGACGGTCCCGGCAGGGTGTTGGTGGCGGGGCCGAGCTGCGGGTTCTTCGGATCCAGGGCGCCTGTGCACAGCTTGGCCCGCAGGTCGGCGGCCTTCGTGGCACCGGCCGGCTCCTGGGTGGCCGCGGATATTCGTTCCCGGTCTCCCACGTCCTGCGCGGCGTAGGCCGGGCCGGTCAGCAGCGAGCCGGTCAGGACGGCGCCGGCGACCGCGGCCAGGAGACGGCTTCTGTCACTCATTCAATTTCCCCTCTGCACTTGGGACTCGTAGTGAGGCAAGAGGCACGAACGCATCGAAAACCTCAGTGCTCACACATGCTCTCCCGGACCGCGGCCCGTGGGGCAGGCCAAGATCAGCCAAGTGAAGGGGAGCGTTCCTGTTCCGGGCACGTGAACCGGCCGTCCACGGTGATCCGGCCGAAGGAGGTGACGGCGCCGTCGACGGCGATACGGACGCCGGGCCGTCGTTAGCCTGAGCGGATGTCTGCCGTCCCACGCTCCGAGTCGTTCAACTCGGCCGCCGCCCAGTACGCAGCCAACCGCCCTTCCTACCCGCCCGCCCTCCTCGACGCCGTCGAGGAGCTCACGGGAAGCCCCCTCGCCGGCTCCCGTGTCGCCGACGTCGGTGCGGGCACCGGAATCGCCACCGCCCTGCTCCGCGAGCGCGGCGCCGACGTCGTCGCCGTCGAGCCCGGCGGCGGCATGGCCGCCCGGTTCCGCCGCACGCTGCCCGGTGTGCCGCTCGTCCGCGGCGACGGCAACGCCCTGCCCCTCGCCGACGGCTCCCGCGACCTGATCACGTACGCGCAGTCCTGGCACTGGACCGACACCGAGCGTTCCGTTCCCGAGGCGCTGCGGGTCCTGCGCCCGGGCGGTGCGCTCGCCCTCTGGTGGAACATCAGCGCCCTGGACGTGCCCTGGACAGCCGCCCAGGACGAGCGCATGGCGCGCTTCTGCGGAGCGGAACCGTCCCCCGCGACGCGTCCCGACGACAGCAGCGCCGTGCGGACCTCAGGCCTCTCCGGCCTACGGGTCGCACGCCGCCAGGTGCGCTGGAGCCGTACCGTCCCCCTTGAGACGCACCTGGCCAACGTCGGCAGTCACTCGGCGCTCCTCGTCCTCGGCCGGGCCAGGTCCCGGGCGTTCCTCGCCGACGAGCGGGCCGTCCTCCGCGAGGCCTTCCCGGACGGAAGCGTGGAGGAGGCCTACCTCGTCGACCTCCTCGTGGCCACCCGGCCCTGAGCGCCCGCCGGGCTCACGCCGCGGGACGCCGGGTTCAGGAGACGGCAGTGCCGCGCCGGAGCCCCGGAGCACGCGCAGTTCGGGCAGGGCGTCATCGACCCACTCGACGTCCTGCCCGGCATGGATCCGCTGCCCGCGCAACCATCCGGGGTGTCACTCGGGCAGACGGATCGACAGGGCGTGACGGAACTCGTTGCGGGGGTCCCAGCGGGCCTTGATGCGCTGGAGGCGGGGGTAGTGCTGCTTGTAGTAGAGACTCTGCCAGGGCGTGCCGGAGGCGTTCCAGGCGGAGTCGGCGAGGTCGGTGTCGGGGTAGTTGATGAAGGAGCCGTCGCTGACGGCGCCGGGGACCGGTACGCCGCCGCTGTCGGCGTAGACGGCGCGGTAGAAGTCGCGTACCCACGACAAGCGCGGCCCGGCGTCGTCCTCCGGTTCCCAGCCGGTGAGGTAGACCGCCTTGAGGATGGAGTCGCGCTGCGCGACGGCGGTCGCCTCGGGCGCGACGGCGTTGACCTTCCCGCCGTAGGAGACGAGCCACAGGGAGCCGGTGAGATCGGCGGCCTTCTTGCCCGCCAGGTGGTCGTGGATGGTGTCCGTCTGCCGGTCCGTGAAACGTTTGCGCAGGTAGGCGGCCTTCGCCTTGAAGAAGGACGGCTGGCTCTCCTCCACGGTCGCAGCGGCCTGCAGCCACGGCCGTTCCAGGTGGATCCGGGTGGGCTGCGCGCCGACCCCGCGGCCGACGGCCGCCACGTAGTCGTCGATCAGCCGCCGGGCGCCGGATCCGGTGGAGTCCAGATGCCCGACCAGGTCGACGGTGCCGGACTTGCGGTTGTTGAGCATCAGGACGCTGAACAGCCCGGCGTAGGCGGAGCCGGGGGCGCTGTTGCGCTCGTGCCAGCTGCCGTGGTTGCGCACCAGCCGGGTGAAGGAGCTCCGGTCGAGGTCCTTCCAGGACCACGAGGCGCTGAAGGTGAGCGCGGACTCCGGGGCCCGGGGCAGAAAGCGCGAGGGGTCGGAGCCCTTCGCGTCGGGGGACCGGAACCAGTAGCGGGTGACGATGCCGAAGTTGCCGCCCCCGCAGCCGGTGTGCGCCCACCACAGGTCGTGGTGGGGGTCACCGGGGTCCCTGGAGGCCACCACGCTGCGCGCCTCGCCCTCCTTGTTCACCACCACGACCTCGACGGCCTCGAGGTGGTCCACGCCCAGGCCGTGGCGGCGAGACAGGGCGCCGTATCCGCCTCCCAGGATGTGCCCGCCGACGCCGACCTCCGCCGTGGCACCCGCCGGAACGGTCACGCCCCAGCCGAGGAAGAGGCGCCGGTACATCTCGCCGAGCGAGGCGCCGGGCTCGACGGCGAACGCACGGCGCTGCGGGTCGTAGGAGACGGCGGTCATCGGAGAGACGTCGATGAGGGCCCGGACGGACCGGTCGTCGACGAAGCTCTCGAAGCAGTGCCCGCCGCTGCGGACGGCGATGCGCTTGCCCTGGCGTACGGCTTGCTGCACGGCATCGACGACCTGTTCGGTCGAGCTGACGACGCGCACGTAGTCGGGTGTGCCGACGAAGCGTGCGTTGCACCCGCGATGTGTCAGCGACTGGTAGCGCAGGTCGCCGGGTTCGACCGTGACCGCGTCCGGCCGGGGCGGGGGGCTGCTGTGGGTCGCCGCTGCCGCGGGAGCCGCGAGGCCCGGCGCGGATAATCCCGCGACGGCCCCGCCGAACGCCGCTGTGCCTGCCAGTACGCCACGTCGCGTCATTTCTGCCATGGGCTGTTCTCCTGGAAATGCGTGATGTCCGATGCCTGCTGCCGCATGCGGAAGTGATCTCTCCCTTCCACGATCGGGGGCGGGTGCAGGGCGGGACATCGTCCGCAAAGACCAGCGAGGCCTCCGTCCAAGGAAGGACAGAAGGACGGCCTTCCGGTCCTCCAGTAGGGTGCGGCCCCCTAAGGGGCCCGTCCCGCCTGCTTATTCGATGGTTCGGCAACGGTGGCCGCACTAGGTTGGTGTGATGTCCCAACTGCGAACCGACCGGCTTGTGCTCCGCGCGTGGCAGGAGTCCGACCTCGATCCCTGGGCGGCCATGAATGCCGACCCCGAAGTGCGCCGGTACTTCCCGGAGGTGCTCACCCGGGAGGAGAGCGAGGCGTCCGTCGCCCGCTTCCGGGCCGATCTCGAGCGGCGCGGCTGGGGATGGTGGGCGGTGGAGGTCGTGGCCACCGGGGAATTCATCGGGTTCGCCGGACTGGACCCGGTGGAGGAGGACATGCCGTTCACCGGAGTGGAGGCCGGCTGGCGCCTGGCCCGCCCGGCGTGGGGCCACGGTTACGCCACCGAGGCCGCACTCGCCGTGGTGGAATTCGGCTTCGGCGACCTCGGCCTGACGGAGATCCTCGCAGTGACGACGGCCACCAACCTCCGGTCACAGGCGGTGATGCGCCGCATCGGCATGACGTACGACCCCGCCGACGACTTCGACGACCTGGCCGTGCCCGACGGGCCGCTCCGCAGGAACGTGGTGTACCGCCTCCAGGCGGGCGATCGACCGCGAAGCGAATCGTAGGCAGGCCAGGGTGGGCCGGGCCGTGACCCTTCTCTTCTCTCTTCCCTTCACTGCTCATGGGCGGTGTCCGAGGGCCGGGGTCCGCGCGCCGAGTTCGTGCACGTGCCGTACTGCCGCCGGTCCGCGCCGGGCGTCGGGCGCCTCGCAGGTGAAGACGACGGCGAGCATGACGGCGGCGTCGAGCCGGTAGAGGTTCCAGCAGTCGTCGGTGCGCTCGGGCAGCGGGCGGGACCGAAAGCGGCCTGCGGGGGCAGCTCGTGCAGCCGGCCCACGAGCTCGCCCAGCGCGAAGGACCGGTACGTACTGCCGTCCGCGTCGAGGAACTCGCAGACGAGGACGTCGACGGTGGGCGTCGAGATCGCCGCCGCCCGGACGCCGTCGACACCTTTGAACATGTTGTTCACAATAACTAGTTGACAACGCATCATGCGTCTCCCCATCCTGATCACATGCCGTCGATTCCTGATCAGCCCACCGACCAGCCCACCGATCCCTTCACGCCCCCGCATGCGGACCAGGCGCGAGCACAGCGCGTCTACGCGTCCTTGTTCCGCATCGCCGAGCGGCACGCGGCCACCGACGAACAGCGCCGCCGTCAGACCCACCCGTCCGTCCTCGGACCGCACGAAGCCGTCCGGCTCGTGTCGTTCCTGCTCAGCGGGGCTGCACAGCCCGTCGACGGCGAGCCGGAGGTGGACCGCACCGACATCACCGCCGCCCTGAGCCTCATTCCGTCGGCCCGGGGCGAAATGGACGAGCTGGAAACCGGCCTCCTGCAGATGGCGCGGGGCCGCGGCATGACCTGGCAGGAGATCGCCTTCGGCCTGGGGCTCAGCACCCCGCAAGCCGCCCGCCAGCGGTACGAGCGACTGGCCGGCCGCACCGCCACGGACGACACGGAGCCGGGCCCGAAGGAGCAGAAGGAGTAGCAGGAGCCGATCAGCCGTCCTGCGCCGGATCCGGGTAGCCGACGATGGTGACGTCATGGACCGCCGGGTGGCCGAGGAGCTCCTCCTCCACGTCCCGTGCGGGCACCATCCAGGCACCGGATCCGAGGCGGTCCGCCGCACGTCCGACGAGCCGCAAGCCGTCGCGGCCGTCCGGGGTGACCAGGTCCCCCGTGTCGAACCAGCCGCCGGTTCCGGCGGAGTCCCAGCGGAGACGGCCGCTGTCGCCCTCGAAGGTCGCCAGGCAGGTGGAGGCGCTGCGGACGAACAGCCGGGACACTCCGGCCGGTGCGTCCGGCTCCGCGTCCAGCCGCAGCTCGACCCCGGTGCGGGCGCGACCGATGCTGCGGACGAGCCGGTCGTCCGGATCCTCGGGGTCGGTGCAGGGCCCGTCCGTGGTCTCGGCCATCCCCCAGGAGTTGACGAGTCGCCTGCACAGGACGTCACGGATGAGGGAGGCCGGCTCGCGCGAGAGCGGCATGGAGGTGTTGACCACCATGCGCAGCCCGTTCAGGGGGCGCGGACGCTGCTGTTGCTCGGCGACGAGCCGGGCGAGTTTCCAGGCGGAGGCGAAGATCCGCTCGGTGCGGTTGCGCGCCAGCATGTCCAGGAAGACGGCGGCGTCCCAGACGTCGGCGCAGTGCGCCGGGGCCCGGTTGACGAGCGGGTAAAGCGCGTTGCGCGCGTGCCCGAGGACGTGGGACGGGCTGGAGGCCACTGCCTGCGACACCGCTCGCCCCTCGCCGCCCTCGTGGTGGGCGGGAGCGGCCACGGCGGCGTGGAGGGTGTTGGAGGTGTGCATCACGCCGGTGGCCGTTCCGGGGGTGCCGGAGGTGCCGGGGGTGCCGGAGGCGAAGGCGAAGGCGACCAGGCAGACGGCATCCGGGTGCAGCGGCGTGGGGTCCGGAAGCGGGTCGGTGCATCGCAACAGGCTCGTGGTGAAGTCCAGTGCACCGGCGGGGACAGCCACACCGCTGGCGACAGTCCCGCCGAGGACGACGCGGTGCCGCAGAGCGGGAAGGCGGCCGGCCATGGAGGCCGTCGCTTCCGCATTGCGCACCCCCTCCGCCACGTCGGCAAGGACGAGGACGTGCGCGCCGGTGACGGCCAGGGCCTGTTCCAGCTCGCGGGGGCCGGTGTCCGGCATGAGGAGCGCGATGACCGCGCCGAGACGGTCGCAGGCGAGGGTCAGCGCCGCCGTCTCCCACCAGCAGGGCAGCTGGACGGCGACGACGTCCCCTCTGCGCACGCCGAGGGCTCTCAGCCCCGCCGCGATGCGTCCGGTCCGGTCGGCGAGTTGCTGGAAGGTCAGGACATCATCGCGCCCGTGGCGCCCGCGCCGGTTGACCAGGGCGACGGCGTGCGGGATCTCGCGGGCGAGCCGCCGCAGGTCGTCCGTGAAGGTGGTGTCGCGCCAGAGCCCGGAGGCCCGGTAGGAGGTCGCGGCCCCCGCGTCGGGGCGCACGGTCGTCAGCAGTTCCCGCACGGTCGCCTCCTGCAGGGCGGTCATCACGTCGAGCACGGCCGGCGGCCGACCCGGTCGGCGTTGTCACCGTGCTCTGACGAACATCTGCCCGTGCCCCCGCCCCGGCATGTGGCCGTCACTCGTACGTGGCCGGCCCGGAATCCCTCACGCCGCACGGTCGGAATATCCGAATGCCATCCGTCCAGGAGTGCTCGCCACGGCCGACATCCCCGAGCGCTGCCGACCCCGGAGCACGTTGCTGAGCGCCCGTGCGGGCTCCCCGGCCGGCTCCCCGTACAGCGACCGCACCTGCTGCCCGCCCTCGATGCGGACGCCTCCGACATCCGCAGCCCGCGTGGCCCGCCGGCCGAAGCCCCGGACGGGCATGTAGAAGCGCAGCCCTTCCGAGGCCTTCCGAGGCCTTCCGAGGCCTTCCGGGCGTAGCGCGGCATGACCGCGCTCCGCTTGACCCTCACCCCACGTCAGGCCACAGCATGGCGCTCGAGAGAGGAAGGGCGGGTCCATGAGTTATTCGGTCGGGCAGGTCTCCGGGTTCACGGGGGTCACGGTCCGTACGCTGCACCACTACGACAAGGCGGGGCTGCTGTGTCCCAGCGAGCGCAGCCCCGCCGGCTACCGGCTCTACAGCAACGCGGACCTGGCGCGGCTCCAGCAGATCCTCTTCTACCGGGAGCTCGGCTTCTCCCTCGACGAGATCGGCACGATCATGGCGGATCCCGCGGCCGACGCACTGGACCACCTGCGGGAGCGCCACGGGATGCTGCACGAGCAGATAGCCAAGCTGCACCGGCTGGTCGAGGTGGCCGAGCGGGCCATGGAGGTTCAGCGGACGGGCGTCGAGCTGACGCCCGCGGAACGGTTCGAGGTGTTCGGCGAAGTCGCCTTCGATCTGAGTTACGCGACGGACGCGCACCTCAAGTGGGGACACAGCGAGGGCCACCGGCAGTCGATGGCCCGGGCCGCGACCCACACCAAGGAGGACTGGCGGCAGATCATGGCCGAGGCGGCCGCCTGGCGGAAGCGGTTGATCGCCGCGTTCGACGCGGACGAGGCCCCGGACAGCGATCGCGTCCTGCAGCTGGCAGAGGAGCACCGCCTGCACATCGGCCGCTGGTTCACTCCGTGCCCGCCCGAGATGCACTGCCGCATCGCCGACGACTATGTCGAGGACTCCCGGGCCTTCGCGCTCGTCGTGCCCGCGTCCGAGCAGCGCCCCGGCCTGGACCGGTTCCTCCGCGCGGCGATCCACGCCAACGCCGAGGGGGGCCGGGACCGGTGAAGATCCTCATCCTGGCCGCCGGGTCCCGCGGCGACGTGGCGCCCTACACCGGGCTCGGTGTCCGTCTGCGGGAAGCCGGCCACGAGGTCGCCCTCGCCGCGCCCGCCTCCTTCGCCGGCCTGGTGGCGGACAGCGGGCTGGAGTTCCGCGGCCTGCCCGCGGATCCGCGGGCCCCGGCCCGGGCTTCCGGAGCCCGCGGACCGGACGGAGATGCGGACGGAGATGCGGACGGGAAAGCGCACAGGGCAGCCGGTGGCGGCAACACCGGCCTCATGCGCAAGGCGTCGGCCTTCATCCAGGAGCTGGGGCCGGGCATCGCCGACGCCGCCGCGGCCGGAGCGGACCTGCTGCTGCTCTCGACCGCCACGGCTCCGCTGGGCTGGCACGTCGCGGAAGCATTGGGCGTCCCAAGCATCGGCGTGTACCTGCAGCCGGTGACGCCTACGGGCGAATTCGGGCCGGTGGTGGGCGGAAGCCGTTCACTGGGCCGCTGGGGCAACCGGGCGGCCGGCCGCGTCTCCCTGCGGGTCGTCGACAGGCTCCACGCGACGGCGGTGGCCGACCTACGGGCCCGGCTGGGCTTGCCGCCCGCTGGCCCCCGAGCGGTACGCCTACGGCAGGAGGCGGCGAACTGGCCGGTCCTGCACGGCTTCAGCACGGTGCTCGTCCCCCGCCCGCGGGACTGGCGCGAGGGGCTGGAGGTCGTCGGGAACTGGTGGCCCCACTGCCCCGACGACCGGCAGCTCCCCGCGGAACTCGACGACTTCCTCCGGTCGGGACCTCCCCCGGTCTTCATCGGGTTCGGCAGCATGGGCGCCGGTGAGGGCGAGCGGCTGAGCGAGGTCGCCGTGGCGGCCCTCCGCAAGGCCAAGGTCCGCGGTGTGCTCCAGGCCGGGTGGGCGGGGCTGTCCACTACGGGACCGTCCGCTGCAGGACCGTCCGCTGCAGAACTGTCCACTGCAGGGGACGACGTGCTGACCGTCGGGGACGTACCGCACTCTCTGCTCTTCCCACGCACCGCCGCTGTCGTGCACCACGCCGGCGCGGGAACGGCAGCGGCCGCCCTCCGCGCGGGCGTACCCGCGATCCCCGTTCCCGTCACGGCCGACCAGCCGTTCTGGGCAGGGCGGATCGCCGCCCTGGGCGCGGGGACCGCCCCCGTCCCGTACAAGGAACTCACCGCCGACCGGCTGGCGGAAGCGGTGCAACGGGCTGTCGAAGAACCGCAGTACCGCAGGCGGGCTGCCGAGGCCGCACGACGCATGGAGGCGGAGGACGGCGCGGCGAGGGCCGTCAAGGCGATCGGGCGGCTGCCGGGCACGGCGTGAGAGGAAGAGAGGGTGTGAGAGAAAAAGAAAGTGCTGTGACTCATGGTGCCGCGTAATGTGCACTCCTGGTGAGTGACGGTTACTTCGGGAGGCGTCGTGGTTTCGGATCTTGTCAGGGTGTGGGCGTCGGGATGGGCCCTGTCGCGGCAGACGCCGCGGCCCGCCGAGCATCCCTGGGGGGTCTACATCGAGGTGGGGCAGGCCGAACAGGCGGGGCGTCACGTGATCTTCGAAGCCCACGAGTCGGCGGTGCGCGCGGCCGCGGGATCGGTCGGCGTACCGCACACCTGGCTCAAGGTGCCCACGGAGCCCGAGGACGTCAGGCCGTGGCTGCCTGGGGGCTGGGTGGTCGACGAAGAGGAGACCGGCCATCTGATGGCCGTGGACCTGTCGGCCACGGAACCCGTCGCGCCCGAGGGCTACACCGAGTCCCTGGAGAGGAGCGGCGGCGTCACCTTCGTCCGGGTTCACGATGCCGCGGGCGAACTCGCCGCCAAGGGCCAGGTCGCCCTGCTCGGCCACGAGGCGGTCGTCGACCGCGTGGTGACCGAGGAGGCCCACCGGCGCCGCGGCCTCGGCGCCTTCGTGATGCGCACGCTCTCCCACCACGCCGTGGCCGGGGGCGCGTCCCTCGGTGTCCTGGGGGCAACGGACGAGGGGCGCGCGCTGTACGAGACGCTGGGCTGGAAGGCGCACGCCCGGCTCGCGGCGTGCGTCTACAGGCCGTAACCCGAGAGCCGGCCCCCACCCACACATCCACGCGCGGCCCGGGTGATAGAGTTTTCGGTGTTCGTATCCGACAGCGAGAGATTTCGGGAGGTGAGGTTGATGACCGTACTCAAGGCCACTGCTGTGCGCAGCGCCCGGATCATCCTCACTTCCCGGGCGACGGTCTGACCGCATCCCGCTGTGCCCCTGCCGGGAGCGTGAGCTCGCGGGGCGACACCCATACGAACATCACCATGGAACGGATCTCCGTACCGTCATGACTCATCGCATTGACTGGATCACGCGCGCCGAGACCAGCGCCGACATCCCCGCCGTCCGCGACATCGTCCTCGCCGCGTTCGACACCCCGCTGGAAGCCGGCCTCGTCGACGCCCTGCGCACCGATTCCTCGTGGATCGAGGGCCTGTCGATCGTCGCCACCGACACCGACGGCAAGCCGGTCGGTCACGCGCTGCTCACCCGCTGCCACATCGACGACGTCCCGGCCCTGTGCCTGGCCCCCGTCTCCGTGCTCCCCGAGTACCAGAGGACCGGCGCCGGCTCCGCAGCCATCCGTGCTGCTCTGGAAGCCGCGAAGGGCATGGGCGAGCGCTTCGTCACCGTCCTCGGGCACCCGGCGTACTACCCGAGGTTCGGCTTCACCCGGGCCTCGGCCCACGGCATCGGGCTGACCATCGACGTCCCGGACGAGGCCATGATGGCCCTCGCCCTCGACGCCGGCCACCCGCTGCCGGCGGGTACCGTCCGCTACGCCGCGCCGTTCGGCATCTGATCCGAATCCGATCCGGACCGACCGCCTGATCGGGGTTGCCGGGCGGGGCGTCACGACGTCCCGCCCGGCAGCCGCCTCTCCCTGGTGACGGCAGACGGCTCTCCGATCACGACGGCTCTCCGATCACGACGGCTGTCCGATCACGACGGCTGTCCGATCAAGAGGTACAGGTGCCCAGCATCGTCGTGAGCATCTTCTTCTCGTCCTCGGTGACGGTCAGGCCGTAGGTGGACTTCACGGAGGTCCAGGCGCGGCCGTAGGCGCACCAGGCGGTCTTCGCCGGGGGCTGCCACTGGTCGGGGCTCTGGTCGCCCTTGCTGCGGTTCGTCGCCGCCGAGACGGTCAGGAGCTGCGGGTGCGTGAGGTCGTTGGCGAGGGCCTTGCGCCGGTCCGTGGTCCACTGGTCGGCGCCCGACCGCCAGGCGTTGGCCAACGGCACGATGTGGTCGATGTCGACCTGGGAGGCCGCGGTGAAGGTCTTGCCGTCGTACAGGCTCTGCCAGGCGCCGGAGACCGCCCGGCACTCCGCATCGCGCTTCACGTCCTTGCCGTCGCGCCCGAGGATCGTCTCGCGGGTGTCGCACTTGTTGCCCTGCTGGGCCCAGTGCGGGAACTTGGCGCGGCTGTAACCGGTCATCGGCCGGGGCTTGGCCACCGTCAGCCCGTTCAGCTGCTTCTTCGCGTCCCCTGACGACGGCAGGGCGGGAAGCCCGCCATCGCCGCCGGCGCCACCGGGCTTCCCGTCCCCGGATCCTTGCCCGGAAGGCGAAGCCGAAGCGGCAGGAGGAGTACTGCGGGCAGGGGACTTCGCCCCGTCCGCGCCGTCCTTACTGTCCTTGCCGCAGCCTGCGAGCACCATCCCGGCCGCACATACCAGCGCCACGCCTGCACCGACCCGCACCTGATGCCTCATCACTACCGCCATCCCCCGCCCATCGCCGGAAGGTTCCGCTGCCAAGCTGCCCGCCAGACAGATCCACAAACAGAACGAAAATGCCACTGAAGTCTCTATACGGCAAATCCGGCATGCGGCATGTCTGCCTGCACCACCAGCACCGGAGACAAGAGGCAGGACCGGACCTCCGTTCGGGGGGTGGGTACCAAGGCGGGTTCCATGGCGGGTCTCGTGGCGGGGCTCGTGGCGGGTTCCAAGCGGAAATCCCCGAAGGAAAGCGTGCGGCAAGGACGTAACGTCACATCGAGACTCAAAGGATGACGCTTGATGTCACGGGCCAGGACTGCCGATTGACGGTGAGATTCCGGAAGGTAACCTTCACCGGTCAACAACAGGTTGATCTTCGTTCTTCGCAGTCAACGACGGGGAAGCTCCAGCATGTCCGCACCGCCGCCGCCCTATCAGAACCAGCCGCCGCACGGTTATCCGCAGGCTCCCCACGGATACCCGCAGCCGCAGCCCCAACCGCAACCGCAACCGCAGCGGGGACCCCGGCAGCGGCAGGGGAGTCCGCTGCAGGGAGCGATCGCCGCCTTCATCGTCCTGGCGATATTCGGCGGCGGAGCCTGGTACGTGTGGGATTACAACACCAACCCCAACGGCGGCAAGGCCAAGGAGGAGGCCTCACGGGCCGCGGAGGCCGAGGCGAACAAGAAGTACAACCCGGGGATCGGCGACTGCGTCAAAATCCAGGACCCCAAGGGCAAGCCGGTCCCCGAAGTCGTCGACTGCGGCTCCGGTCAGGCCGAGTACAAGATGGGCGAGAAGCTGTACGGGCCCGACAAGAAATGCGGGCCGTCCTTCGACTACGGCATCCAGTACTCCGTCAGTCGTGGCGTCGACTACACGCTGTGCTTCAACAAGGTCTGAAGCCCGGCCTTCCAGCACCGCGAAAGCGTGGAGCCCCGTTTCATCTCCGGGGCTCCACGGCGGAGCTTCTCCACCTGTGAGTGGAGAAGCTCCACCCTGGGCTGGATCGAAGGATGCAACCGGAGTTCCACCCGGTGGCCGATGTGAGGTGAGGCCCGGCGGCGCGACAGTGAAGGCATGAAAAGACCACTGACCAGGCGCGCGTCCGTGGCCGGCGTGCTGGCCTGTGCGGCCGTCGTCGCCACGCTGATCTCCCCCGCCGGCGCCCAGGCCTCCGCCGTGCCCGCCCAGCCCGAGCTGCGCACGCCCGAGGGCACGACCGTACTGCCGAATCTCGACGACGACGCCCGGCGCTGCTCCCTGCGCCCCGGCGACCTGGACCGGCTGGACGTGGCCGTCGACGAGCGGCTCGCCGCCTGCAACGACGCCGCGGATGAGGTGGTCAACGGCGCAGCCGATGCCAAGGACCTCACCCCGCTGAGGGTGCCGCCCATAGCCGTGAGCGGCCGAGCCGGCGGCCGGGTCTCGCTGCCCGCCGCCCAGAGCCCCTACGCGCGCATTTTCGTGATGCGCGACGGGAAGTACGTATCGCTGGGCGCCGACGGACGGTTGAGCGCCGAAGAGCTGCGGCGCGGGGTGCGGCTGGCTGTCGAGGGCCGCGACATCGTGCGTGACCGCAAGCGGTGGGACGGCCGGATCGAGGTGACGCTGTCCGTCACGCAGCACGGCATCACACGGACGGCCCGGGCGGGGCTGCACGTGGCGCCGGTGCTCCTGCAGCACGACCTGCAGCGCGCGCAGCACGTCTTCGCCGCCGCTCCGGGTCCGGGCGAGGGGCAGCCCGTCGAGGTCCCCGCCGCGACGCGGCCTCCCGGCCAGTGGCAGGAATTCGCGGACTCCCTGCGCAAAGCCGCGAGGGAGTCCGGCCTTCCCGAGAGCGACGTGCGGTTCCAGCCCGGCACCGCGCAGTGGTGGAAGGACATCTGGCGCCAGGACATCGCCGAGCCCGGTTACGTCACGAGGACGACGCCCCACGGCCGGCAGACGCTGCGCATCCTGCTGCGCTCCCCCAACTACTGGACGTCCGCCGACGGCCGCACCGCGAGCCTCCGCCGCGCCGGACGGCTCCTCTACCGTGACCTGCGCGGTCCCGATGTCGGCGTGGTTCAGCAGTACACGCCCACGTCCCGCCGCGAGAAGAACGTCGACGAACTGCTGAACTTCACGGGCAACTTCGAGTCCCTGCCGCCGTACGCCGGGCATCCGCAGGGCCGGGTTCTCTACGGCAGCAGCGCCGACCGCCGTCCCGACCCGTCGTTCGTCGGCATGCTGAACGCCCAGGGGCAGCAGCCCGCGGTGGTGCTGGACACGTCCTGGCTGCTGGTCGGCCACGTCGACGAGACCGTCCACGTCGTACGGGCGAACAATGCGCGCGGCTGGACGCTCGCAGTCTCCGACCCCCGCAAGGCCGTGGCCCTGCTCGAACAGGCCCAGCAGGCGGGTGAGGGCGGTCAGCGCCTCTTCGCCGACACGGTCGCGGAGGCCAAGCCGACCGTCGACGAGCTCCTCCGCTACGAGCGGCACGCCGGTGACAACGAGGACGCTGCCCGGCACATCGACGGGCAACTCGCGGTCCTGCTGCGGGAGACCGGGCTGAAGCCGCAGGAGATCGTCCGCCTCCCGGTCCTCTACTACAGGGTCGAATCGGGCGAGGGGCAGCCGCGTCGCCACATGGCCCTCTCCCCCGCCCTCGCCAACGGGCTGTCCCTGACCGCCCGCGACTTCGCCGCCCCCACCCCGCACGGCCCGCGGGTCGCCGGACGTGACCTCTTCCGCGCCGAGACCGAACGTGCCCTGGCCGGAGGCGGCGTGCGGGTGCACTGGGTGGAGAACTTCTCCTGGGCGCACCTCGGCGGCGGCGAAGTGCACTGCGCCACGAACGCCCTCCGCGAGATCACGTAATGGCTCATGGCCGGCGGCCGAGGGCGGCGCGCTGCCCGGTTCCGTCCGGGCAGCGGGACCGGCTGCTCCGCCGGGAAGCGTCAGGACACGGTGATGCTGCCCGTGAACGCGGTGACGGAGAGATCTCCGTTGGTCACCGTCTTCTCGAACGGGATCGTCAGGTGGCCGCGGGATGCCGGAGGCGTGATGCGCAGATAGCCGGCCTTCACCATCCGCGGGGCGTCGGCGTGAGCCCATGCCAGAGCGGCTTCTGCGGAACCGCCGGGCTGCAGGAGGAGGGTGCTCTTGCCGGGGTCGGGGACGAAGTAGGTGCTTCCCCAGGAGGTGCTCGTGCCGACGGCCTTGTGCTGGGTGTCCTCGAGCTGCAGGCCGGGGTAGCCGCGCAGTGCGCAGGTACGGCCGGAGGTGTTCGTGAGCACCAGCACGGTGCCTTCGTGGGACATGCCGTGCTGATGGCCTCCCTTGTCGGACAGTGAGGCCCGCAGGCCGGATACGTCGCAGGTAGGCGTCCGCCCGGCGGCCGGGGCGGCCGAGGCGGTTGCCGCACCGCCGAGGGCGGCGACGGTTGCGGCCGTCGCCGCTATCGCCACGGCCGTGGCCGCTGTCCTGCGCAAGGTGCTCCTTAACATCGTGTCCCTCCAGCGTTCGAACGTCTTTGCTTTCCGGCTACCTCATCTTGGCCCGTCCATTCCTCCCGGGTCACGGGGACCCCGGGTATGCGGCGAGGGCGGTGGCGTCCCCGTTGGTACGGGGTGCCACCGCCCTCGGCGGAGTGCGGGGTGATGCTGAAGTTGTGCGTTGATCCGTGCTGATCCGTGCTGATCGGTGCTGATCAGTAAGCGGAGTTGACGTTGTCCATCGAGCCGTACTTGTCGGCGGCGTAGTTGCACGCAGCAGTGATGTTGGCGACCGGGTCGTAGATGTCCCAGGACGTGCCCTCGACGTGGTACGCCTTGAACGTCGGGTCGATCATCTGCAGCAGACCCTTCGACGGAACACCGTTCACAGCGTTGATGTCCCAGTCGTTGATCGCACGCGGGTTACCGGTCGACTCACGCATGATGTTGCGCTTGATGCCGTCGTACGAAGCCGGAATACCCTTCGCCCGCAGAATGTCCAGGGACTCACTGATCCAGCCCTCAAGATTCTCGGCATACGCCTTCTTCGCCGGAGCAGCGGGCTTCGCCGGGGCGGCGGGCTTGGCGGCGATGGCCTTGCGCTCGGTGGAACGGTTGGCAGCCTGCTTCTCCGTGCGCTCCTGGTCCACCTTCACCTTCGCAGCAGCCTCCGCGCCGGCCTTGGCGGCAGCATCGACGTGCTTGTCCAGCTCGGCCTGCTGCGTCTCACCGAAAGCCTCGGCACTCCACGCCACCGGCTTCACCGCAGCAGCCGGAGCCGCATCAGCGGCGAAAGCGTGCGGAGCGACGGCCACCGCGACGACAGCGGCACCGGTCGCGGCAATACCGGCAACGGAGAACTTGTGAATCTTCGGCAGACGGGCATAAGCGGAGACGGTGGAGCGCATGAGTGAGCTGAACCTTCCAATCGCGGATGTCGCCCGGCCCTGAAGCGGCGCAGAAATCAAGCGCCGTTTCTCGGTCGACGGCGCCCAGCGACCCCGTAATTGTTAGCGGCGACGAAAACCCCTGACAAGGGCTGTGACCTACTACGACCGTTCATTGCCCGGCACGGAAATAGCGGCACCGCCCCCGGATTCCGCCGCACTTCTTACTAACACATTTCGTAAGTGATCCAGGCCTCATGCGCGGCCTCACACGCCACCACCCCCGAAACAACACAAAGCAAGCGCGAATACGCACAGCGTCAGGAGAAATGCGGGGCGGTTCAGCTCGCGGCTGCGGTCGCCCCCGCCGTTTCGCGTCCGCCGGGGTGGCGGTGCCGCCAGATCCAGAAGACCGTGCAGGAAAGGGCGGCCCAGGCGATCAGCACGGCGAACGGGAAGAAGTGCTGGTGCTGCCGGAAGTAGACGGCCGTGTGCTGAGCGTTCACGGAGGCCCCCGGCGGCAGCCAGCGGCCGATCTCGCCGAGGAGTGAGGGCAGCAGGGGCCAGGAAACGGCGCCGCCGGAGGACGGATTGCCCAGCAGGACCATCAGACCCCAGGTGGGCAGCATGGCCCACCGCCCGAAGATCGCGTTGAACATCGTGAAGACCATGCCCGAGGTGAACATGGTCAGCGCCAGGATCAGCCAGGACTCCGCGAACGGCAGCCGCACCGCGTCCAGCCCCCAGTCCACGATCGCGGCGATGGTGAAGCCGCCCAGCACGGAATAGGCGGCGGTGAAGGCGATGCGTTCGGCCGGATCGAGCTCGCGCGCGTGGACGCTCAGCTGGATGGCCCCGACGAAGCCGACGATGACCGACGCCAGGGTGATGTAGAAGAGCGCGAGGCCGCGCGGGTCGCCCTTCTGGAGGGGATTGACGTCCCGCACGGCCACGGGGATGCCGATCTCCCTCCCGACCTGGGGCGCGGTCTCGGTCAGCAGCTGGGCGACGGTGGCACCGGAGGCTCCGGAGACGTCCAGCTCGGCCGCGTGGTGGCGGTCCTGGAGGATGGCGTAGACCTGCTGGTCCTCGACCGCGTTCCGGGCCTCCTCGTAGGTGGCGAAGTGACGCAGCCGGAGCTCGGCTCCCAGCGCCCGTTCCATGCCCTGGACGAATTCGGCCCTTTTGATCTCGGACACGGGGACCCCGGTGACGGCGGTGGGGATGTTGTGCGGGGTCGGATTGGCCATGGCGTAGGTGTAGGAGCCCGCGAAGAGCCCGGCGGCCGCGGCCACGATGAGCACGAGCACGGTGGCGGGGAAGAACGGCGAGCGACGGAACGCCGACCAGCAGTGACGGGCGCGATGCCGCCTGCCGGTGGGGTCGGCGGGGCGAGCGGGGCCGTCGGGAGTGCCGGCGCCGCTCTCTTCGCCCATGGGGTCACGACCCATGCGGTCACGATATGCAGATCATCCGGACATGGCGCGGCCCGTGGTCCGCCCGGGGGGCCGCTCACCCCTGAGTTCTGGCCTGGGCACTCGGTACGGTGTGCGAGCGGGCGCGCTGTCCTTCGCCCCGTGGCCGGAGGGGTGGGGGATGGCGGAGATCCATGGCGAGTTGATCCGTGCGCTGCCCGAGGCGCTCAAGGCGCATGCGGCGCAGATGGCGGACAAGACCGCTTTCCAGGACGCGCGGCGGAGCGTCACCTACGGGGAGCTGGAGGAACGGACCGCGCGGCTGGCGGGTCACCTGGCGCGGCTGGGGGTGCGGCGGGGCGACCGAGTGGCCCTCCACCTGGGCAGCCGGGTCGAGATGGTGGAAGGGTTCCTCGCGGTCCTGCGGGCGGGGGCCGTCGGCGTTCTGCTCGATCCCGGGGCGGCGGACGCGGAGCTGGCGCACTTCCTCGACGACAGCGGGGCAGTCGCGGTGATCACCGAGTGGGCCGGGCCGCCCCCGGTAGCCGGGAGGCCCCCGGTAGCCGGGAGGCCCCCGCTCGTCGAGCAATCCCCACTCGCCGAGCCGTCCCCGGCCGCCGCCAGGCCAAAGGGGGCCGCACCACCGCGCCTGCGCACCCGGATCGTGGTGGCAGGTACGACCCCCGTGCCGGACGGGGCGCCCCCAGGCACGTACGCCTTCGAGCGGCTGGCCGGGACGGATCCGGGACGGGCGCCCCGGGACGACCTCGGCCTGGACGAGCCCGCCTGGATCCTCTACACCTCGGGGACCACCGGGCGGAGCAAGGGCGTCGTCTCCAGCCAGCGCACCGCACTGTGGTCGGTGGCGGCGGCCTACGTCCCGCTGTGGGGGCTGGAGCGGGAGGACCGGCTGCTGTGGCCGCTGCCCATGTTCCACGCCTACGCGCACTCGCTGTGCCTGCTCGGGGTTCTCTCCGTGGGGGCGAGCGCCCGCCTCCTCGACCGGGGCGCGAGCGTCGCGCAGGCGCTCGCCGAGCAGTCGTGCACGGTCGTGGCAGGAGTACCGGCGACGTACCACCTGCTCACGGAGGCGCTGCGCAGCGCGCCGCAGCCGCGGCAACCGTCCGGCGTACGGCTGTGCGTCACCGCGGGCGCGCCGTGTCCCCCGGCGCTGCGGGCGGACGTCGAGGAGCTGCTGGGTGCCCGGTTGCTCGACGGCTACGGCAGCACCGAGACGTGCGGGAAGATCGCGGTCGACCGGCCCGGCGACCCCCGGGACGACGGTCCCGGCTCTCTGCCCGTGCCCGGTGTCGAGGTGCGGCTGACCTGTCCCAACAGTGATCCCGGCGGTGGTCCCGGCGGTGGTCCCAACGGTGTCGATGAGGTCGCCGACGGGGCGGAAGGGGAGATCTGGGTCCGCGGTCCGAACCTGATGATCGGGTATCACAACCGCCCGGACGACACCGCACGGGCGTTCAGGGACGGCTGGTACCGCACCGGGGATCTCGGGCGCCGCACGCACGGCGGCCGGCTGCTGGTCACCGGCCGGGTCAAGGAGCTGATCATCCGCGGGGGCGAGAACGTCAACCCGGTCGAGGTCGAGCACGTGCTGCTCGGCTGCCCCGGCGTCGCGGACGCGGCAGTCGTGGGCAGGCCGCACGACGTGCTGGGCGAAGTGCCGGTCGCCTTCGTGGTGCCCGGGCCGCACGGCGTCGACGCCAGCCGGGTTCGCGCCGTGTGCCGGGAGCGGCTGTCGGGCTTCAAAGTGCCCGACGAGGTGTACGAGACCGGCTCCGTACCCCGTACCCCCTCCGGCAAGACCGACCGCCCAGCGCTGGCGCGGCAGCTGACCGAACGGCTCGCGGCGGCGCGCGAGGACGCCGCGACCGCCCTGCGCAGGCGGCTCCTCTCCCTGCCTGCGTCCGACCGCCACGACACCCTGCTGCGCCTCGTCCTCGCCCGGGCGGCGGACGCCGGTGGCGTGCCGGAACCGGAGCAGGGACAGGAGCAGGAGCAGGGACAGGGACAGGAGCAGGGACAGGGACAGGAGCAGGGGCTGGAACCGGGGCGTCCCTTCAGCGCCTCCGGCATCACCTCCCTCGGAGGCGTACTGCTGCGCGACCGGCTCGGCGCGGACACGGGGCTGGAGCTGCCGGCGACCCTGGTGTTCGACCACCCGACGCCCGGCGCCGTGGCGGAGTTCCTGCACTCCGCACTGCTCGGCGGCCGTGCCCCGGCAGCCCGTACGCCCGGCGGAGCGACGCGCAGGGCGTCCGAGGATCCGGTCGCCATCGTCTCGATGGCGTGCCGGTTTCCGGGATCCGGCGACGACGTGGCATCCCCCGAGGAGCTGTGGCAGTTGCTCGTGGACGGGGTCGACGCGACCTCGGACCTCCCCGCCGACCGCGGCTGGGACCCGGAGAACCTCTTCGACCCCGACCCCGACCGGCTCGGCGCGTCCGTCACCCGCCGCGGCGGCTTCCTGCGCCGGGCGGCCGACTTCGACGCGTCCTTCTTCGGGATGTCCCCGCGGGAAGCGCTGGCCACCGATCCGCAGCAGCGGCTGCTGCTGGAGACCACCTGGGAGCTCTGTGAGCGGGCGGGCATCGACCCGGCGGAGCTGCGCGGCAGCGACACCGGCGTCTTCGTCGGCGTGATGCACGACGACTACGCAGGCCGCCTCCTGCACCGCGGGCCGCACGCGCTCGAGGCGCACCTCGCGCTGGGTTCGACCGGCAGCGTGGCATCGGGCCGTATCGCGTACGCCCTGGGGCTGCACGGGCCCGCCGTCACGGTCGACACCGCCTGTTCGTCGTCCCTGGTGGCGATGCACTGGGCGGCACAGGCCCTGCGGTCGGGCGAGTGCTCGCTGGCGGTGGCCGGCGGCGTCACGGTGATGGCCACCCCGGCGCCCTTCGTCGCGTTCAGCAGGCTGCGCGGCCTGGCGCCGGACGGCCGGTGCAAACCGTTCTCGGCCGCGGCCGACGGCACCGGCTGGGCGGAGGGTGCCGGAGTGGTCCTGCTGGAGCGTCTCTCCGATGCCCGGCGCAACGGCCATCCGGTCCTGGCCCTGTTGCGTGGTTCGGCCGTCGGCTCCGACGGCGCCTCCAACGGTCTCACCGCGCCCAGCGGCCCTGCCCAGCAGCAGGTGATCCGTCAGGCACTGGCCGACGCCGGACTGGCCCCGGCCGACATCGACACCGTCGAGACGCACGGCACCGGTACCGCGCTCGGCGACCCCGTCGAGGCCCGGGCGCTGCAGGGCGCGTACGGGCCGGAGCGGCCGCCCGGGCGCCCGCTGTGGCTCGGTGCGCTGAAGTCCAACATCGGGCACACCCAGGCCGCGGCCGGTGTCGGCGGTGTCATCAAGACCATCCTTGCGATGCAGCACGGACACCTGCCGCGCATCCTGCACTGCGAAGAGCCGTCCCCTCGCGTGGACTGGTCGTCAGGCACTGTACGGCTGCTGACGCGGGACGAGGATTGGCAACCGGCGCCCGGCAGTCCGCGCCGGGCGGGGGTGTCCGCGTTCGGCATCGGCGGGACCAACGCCCACGTCATCCTCGAAGAGGCCTCCTGGAGCGCCGAACCGGAAGGACCGGAAGGACCGGAAGCCGGAACGGGAGCCGCAACGGAAGCCGGAACGACAGCGGGATCGGAAGGCCACGCAGCCGCCGCCCCCGGGCGCCCGACGACGGTGCCTCCCTTGCTGCTGTCCGGTGCGGATCCGCAAGCCCTGCGCGCACAGGCCGCGCAGGTGGCGGCTCTGCTGCGGAAGCAGCCCCGTCCGGCCCTGCTGGACGTCGCGTTCTCCCTGGCCACGACCCGGGCCGCACTCACCCACCGGGCGGCGGTGACCGGAGCGGACCGCGGGGCACTGCTGAGCGCTCTGGACGCACAGGCGGCAGCCGGATCCGATACCGGCACCGGCCCGGGTACCGGCACCGACCCGGGTACCGGCACCGGCACCGGCACGAGCACCGGAGCGAGTCCGGCCACATCCACCGGGCGGCTGGCCCTGCTGTTCTCCGGACAGGGCGCGCAGCGGCCGGGCCTGGGCCGGGAACTGCACGGCGCCTTCCCCGCGTTCGCCGCCGCCTTCGACGACTTGTGCGAACGGTTCGATGCCGAAGGCCTGGAGCGGCCCCTGCGCTCCGTGCTGTGGGCGGAGGAAGGCACCGAGGATGCCGCTCTGCTGGACCGGACCGACTTCGCGCAAGCCGGGCTGTTCGTCTTCGAGGTGGCGCTCTTCCGGCTGCTGGAGTCCTGGGGAGTACGGCCGGACGTCCTCTCCGGGCACTCCGTCGGGGAGCTTGCGGCGGCTCACGTCGCAGGGGTCCTCTCGGAGCCGGACGCCGTGGAACTGGTCGCGGCCCGGGGCCGGCTGATGCGGCAACTGCCCAACAACGGCGTCATGGTGGCACTGGAAGCCTCCGAGCACGAGGCGGAGCAGGAACTGACGGACCGAACAAACGCGACGGGCCGGACGGGCCGTACGGGCTGGGCGGACCGCGTGGCGGTCGCGGCGGTGAACGGCCCCCGGTCGGTCGTCCTCTCCGGCGAGGAGGACGCCGTGCTCGCCGTCGCGGCCCGCTTCGCCGCGCAGGGGCGCCGCACTGCACGGCTGCGGGTCGGCCACGCCTTCCACTCGCCCCTGATGCAACCGATGCTGGATGCGTTCGGACGTGTGGCGGCACGGCTCACGTATCGCACGCCGCGGATCCCGGTGATGTCGACGCTGACGGGGCGCCCGGCCGCCGGGGACGACCTGTGCTCGGCCGCGTACTGGGTGCGCCACGCCCGCGAAACCGTGCGTTTCGGGGACGCCGTACACCGTCTCGCCCACGACGAACGGGTGACGGCCTTCGCCGAAGTCGGGCCCGGTGCACAGCTGACCGCTGCCGCCATGGCCGGTCTTGCCACGGACAGCGAGGAGCCGGCCGAGGGGCGGGCCGGTGGGCAGTCCGGTGGGCGGGCCGACGGGCCAATATTCATCACCACCGCACGGGACGGCGCCCGGGAGACGGAGGCGGTCCTCGCCGCACTCGGCCGGTTGCACGTGCACGGTCTGCCCGTGGACTGGCACCGGGTGTACGCGGGCAGCGGCGCCCGGCGGGTGGACCTGCCGACGTACCCCTTCCAGCGGCGGCGCTACTGGCTGGACGCTCCTGCCGCCCTCTCCCCCGTCCCGGATCCGGCGGCCCGGGACGGCCACCCGCTGCTGCCCCGGACGACCACCGTCCCGGGCACGGAGCGACTCCTCTGCACCGGCGACCTCTCCACCGCGGCCCAGCCGTGGCTGCGCGACCACGTCGTCGCCGGGCGTGTTCTCGTCCCCGCGGCCGCGTTCGCCGAGATGGTGCTCCACGCGGGCGACGCCTGTGGTCTGGACACCGCCGAGGACTTCGTGCTGACGGCCCCGCTGGCGCTGCCCGGCTCCGGCGACCGCGTCCAGGTACAGGTGGTCCTCGGCGAGCCGGACGCCTCCGGACGGCGTACCGCCGACGTCTACTCCCGCCTGCAGGACTCAGGGCCGCTGGGGCCGTGGACGCACCATGCGACCGGGCGGCTCGGCCCGGCCTCCGGAGCCGGCGGCGAGCGCCGGGACCGGGCCTCCGCATGGCCGCCCCCGGCCGCCGTGCCGGTGGACCTGACCGGCGCCTACGAGCGTCTGGCCGGCAGCGGGCACGCGTACGGGCCCGCGTTCCAGGGCGTCACTGCCGCATGGCGAGGGCCGGGCGAGGAGGTGTACGCCGAGGTGCGGCTGCCCGAAGCGGCGGGCGCCGACGCTCGCCGTTACGGCATCCACCCCGCCCTGCTCGACGCCGCACTGCACACGGCACTCCTTGCAGCGCCGTCCGCCGGTCCCGCCCGGCTGCCCTTCGCCTGGCGCGGCCTGACCGTGCACGCCGTCGGGGCCACAGCCCTGCGCGTACGCCTGCGCACCACCGGTACGGACACCGTCGCCGTGGACCTGGCCGACCCCGCCGGGAATCCGGTGGCCCGGGTGGAGTCCTTGACCACCCGTCCGCTGCCGGAGCCCACCGGTGGCGCGGCCGCGGGCGTGAACGGCGGCGGAGGGTTGTACAGCCTGCGGTGGGCCGTCGTTCCGGCCGAGGGCGAGGGCATCTCCTTGTCCGTGGCAGCACCGGACGACTTGGGGCTGCGTTCCGTGCTGCCTGCCACGCCCGCCGAACGAGAAAAGGAGGCCCCCGAGACGGTGGTGGTCTCCCTCGCTCCGTCGCCGGAGAGCGATCCCTCGGCCACGGACCCCGCCGGGGAGACGCACCGTCTGACGGCCCGCGCCCTGGCCCTGTTGCAGAGGCGTCTGTCTGCTCCGGCGGCACCCGGAGCACGTCTCGTGGTGGTGACCCGCGATGCCACCTCCCCCGTGCCTGATCTGCCGGCCGCCGCCGTCCGGGGCCTGCTGCGTTCCGCACAGGCGGAGTACCCCGGGCGCCTGACGGTCGTCGACACCGACGGCAGGCCCGAGTCGCTGCGCCTGCTGCCCGCTGCCGTCGCCACCGGCGAGCCCCAGCTCTCCCTCGTCGACGGCGTGGTCCGCGTCCCGTGCCTGGCGGACGCCGACGCCCCGTCCCCCACAGGCACACCTGCCGACCCGCCCGACGGCTCACCCGCCGCCTCCACCGCCGGATCGCCCCCGGCCGACGGGTTCGCGGGCGGAGGCGGCACCGTCCTGGTCACCGGCGGCACCGGAGCCCTCGGCGGTCTGCTGGCACGGCACCTGGTCGCCCGGCACGGCGTCCGGCATCTGGTGCTCGTCAGCCGCCGGGGTCCGCAGTCGGCCGGAGCGCTGCAGTTGCGGACCGCGCTGGAGGAGGCCGGTGCCCGGGTGGACGTGATCGCGTGCGACGTGGCGGACCGTACCCGGCTCACGGCCGTCGTCGAGAAGTACGCGCACCGGCTGAGGGCCGTGGTGCACGCGGCCGGAGCGCTGGACGACGGGGTACTGGAGGCGCTGACCCCCGGGCGACTGGCGGCGGTCCTGCGGCCCAAGGTGGACGCCGCCTGGCATCTGCACGAGCTGACGCGGCATCTGCCCTTGTCTCACTTCGTCCTGTTCTCCTCGGCGGCCGGGCTGCTGGGCAACCCCGGTCAGGCCAACTACGCAGCCGCCAACGCCTTCCTGGACGCGCTCGCCCACCACCGCTCCGCCCTCGGCCTGCCCGCGCTCTCCCTCGTGTGGGGTCCGTGGTCGGGCGGGGAGGGGATGGCGGCGCGCACCGACGGTGCCGAGCGGGCCATGGGCGGCGTGCTGCGCGCAGTCTCCCCCGAGCAGGGCCTGGCGCTGTTCGACGCCGCGCTGGGCAGGGGCGAGCCGGTGCTCGCTCCGCTGCTGCCGGACCGTTCCCGGCCGGCGGCTCCCGCCGGGCCGCCCGTCCCGCCTCCCTTGCGCGGGATATTGCGCCCGGCTCGCCCGGTTCGCCCGGCGCGCCCGACCGCCGGGTCCGGGGACGGCGGGAACGTCGGGGACGGCACCGGCTCCGCGGCAGGAGCGGGCACCGGACCCGGTGACGCGGCCGGGTCCTGGCGGGAACGGCTCGCGGCACTGCCGGAAGCCGACCGGGGGCCCGCGCTGCTGGAGCTCGTCCGCGCGGAGGTCGCCGCGGTGCTCGGCCACCCGGACGCGGCGGCCGTGGCGCCCGGACGCCCCTTCACCGAGCTGGGCTTCGACTCCCTGACCGGGGTGTTGCTGCGCAATCGCCTCGGCATGCTCACCGGCCTGCCGCTGCCCGCCACCGTCACGTTCGACCGGCCCAGCGTCGCAGAGCTGGCCGGTCATCTGTACGAGGAGCTGGACGGCATCCCGGCGCCCCCGACCGAAGCCGCCGTCGCCGCCGCGGGACCGGCCCCGAGCGGAAGGACACGGTCACCGCAGACCCTCGCCTCCCTCTACCGGCGGGTGTGCGAAACGGGCGACGTCGTCTCGGCGATGCACATGCTGGTGACCGCCTCGCTCGCCCTGCCCTCCTTCGGCCCTGCCGACGCCTCCCGGCACGAGCTCGCCCCGGTCACGCTGGCCGAAGGCACCGCCGGCCCCGCGCTGGTGTGCTTCCCCGGTTTCTCCCCCCACCTCGGGAGGCCCTGGTACGCGGCGCTGGCCGCCTCCTTCGCCGGCGAGCGGGACGTCCTCGAGATCCGGCACCCCGGCACCGCCCACGGCGACGCCGTCCCACGCGACTGGGGGACCCTCGTGGACCTGCACGCCGACACCGTGCGCAAACACCTGGGCGACCGTCCGTACGCCGTCCTCGGCTACTCGATGGGCGGCTACCCCGCCCACTCGGTCGCCGCGCGGCTCGCGGCGACGGGCACGCCGCCGGTCGGTCTCGTCATCGCCGACACCTACCACGTCACCCCGGACCGCGAGGAGGAGACGTGGCTGCTCGCGATGCCCGCCCGTCTCCCCCTCCAGCTGGGCGAGCGGTTCGACACCGCCGTGGACGACATGTCGATCGCCGCCCTGGGCGCCTACACCCGCATGGCCCGCGGCTGGCACCCCGAACCGACGGACGTCCCCACGCTGCTGATCCACGCCGGGGAACCGCTCCCGCTCGTGCATCCCGGAGCCGGGAGCGGGGCACGGGGCGACGGTCCCCGGAAGTTGTCCTGGCCGGCGCCGCACACCGCCGTGGAGGTTCCCGGCGACCACTGGACCCTCTTCGAGGAACACGCCGGCACGACGGCCGGCGCGATCCGGTCCTGGCTCGGCGGCACCCGAGCGCCCGCCGGCGGGTAACTCCGGGGGCGTCACGGCGCCCCGCTGCGGCGGCCGGGTTGCGGTGTGCCGGGGTGCGGTGTGCCGGGGTGCGGTGTGCCGGGGTGCGGTGTGTCGTCGCCTTCGACGTCCAGGTGGGGAAGGACCCGGTCGAGCCATCGCGGCGTCCACCACGCGCGGTGACCGAGGAGGGTCATCACGGCGGGTACGAGGAGGAGCCGGACGACGGTGGCGTCGATGAGGACGCTCACGGCCAGGCCCAGGCCGAGCATCTTGACCACGATGTTGTTGCTGGCGATGAAGGCGGCGAAGACGCTGACCATGATGAGGGCGGCGCACGTGATGACACGGGCGGTGATCTCGAGCGCGTGGGCGACGCTGCCCTTCGCGTCGGCCGTGCGCAGCCACGCCTCGTGGACGCGGGAGAGCAGGAAGATCTCGTAGTCCATGCTCAGTCCGAAGACGATGGCGAACATCATCATCGGCACGTAGCTCTCGATGGGCACGGTGCCCTCCACGCCCAGGGCCGGGCCGCCCCAGCCCCATTGGAAGACGGCGACGACCACGCCGTAGGAGGCGGCGATGGACAGGACGTTGAGGGCGGCCGCCTTGAGGGCCACCAGGATGCCGCGGAAGACGATGAGGATGATGAGGAAGGCCAAGGCGACGACGGTGGCGATGATCAGGGGGAGCCGGGCGCCCAGGATGTCGAGGAAGTCGACCTGGGCGGCGGTCGTGCCGGTCACGTAGCCGTGCGCGGCGGTGCCGGACACGGCCTCGGGCAGCGTCTCGTCCTTGAGGCGGTTCACGAGGTCGGTCGTCGAGGCGTCCTGCGGCGCGTTGGCGGAGAAGGCGGTGGCGACGAGCACGTCGCCGTCGGGCGTCGGCTTGAGCGGGGTGACGGTGGCCGCGCCGGGGACGTCCGTCAGGGCCTTCGCGGCGTTGCTCGCCAGCGCGGGCCGGTCGGCGGCCGGTACGCGGCTCTGGTCGACGACGAGGGTCAGCGGGCCGTTGGCACCCGGGCCGAAGGCCTCGGCCGTCAGGTCGTAGGCGCGCCGGTCGGTGAAGCTCGTGGGGTCGGCGCCGTCGCCGATGTGGCCGAGCCGGATGGAGAACAGCGGGATGGCGAGGACCGCGACGGTGACGACACCGGCGGCCAGGAACCACCAGGGCCGGCGCTCGACGCGCCGCGCGTAGCGGTGCCAGGTGCCGTGCGCTTCCTGGGAGCCGTCCGTCCCGTCGCCGGTGGTACCTTCCGCGACGGGTGTGCGGACGCGCAGCGTGTCGATGCGCGAGCCGATCAGGCCGAGCAGGGCGGGGACGAGCGTGAGCGCCCCCAGGACGGCGGAGACCACCGTCACGGCGGCCGCCGCCCCCAGCTTGCCGATGAACGACACGCCCGAGACGGTCAGGCCGATCAGCGCGATGATGACGGTGCATCCGGAGACCAGGACGGCACGGCCGCTGGTGGCCACCGCGCGGGCCGCGCTCCCGGCCGGGTCCATGCCGTCCATGAGGTGCTGGCGGTGGCGGGTGAGCAGGAACAGGGCGTAGTCGATGCCCACGCCCAGCCCGATCATCGTGGCGAGCGTCGGGGAGACCGTGGCGAACGTGAAGGCCGCGGCCAGCAGGGACAGCACGCTCAGGCCGATGACGACGCCGGCGAGCGCGGTCACCAGCGGCACGCCTGCGGCGATGACGCTGCCGAAGCCGACCAGCAGGACCACGATCGCCACGCCGAAGCCGATGAGTTCGCTGCTCCGGTCGTCCGGCTCGGGCCGGGCGAGCTCGCCGAGCGGCCCGCCGTACTCCACCTGCACCCCTGCCGTGCGCAGCGGTTTCACGGCGTCGTCGACGCCGTGCAGGTACTCGGTTCCGAGGGTGGAGGGCGGCGCGTCGAACCGTACGGTGATGTAGGCGGTCTTGCCGTCGTCGGACAGCGGTCCGGTGTTCGGGCTGCCGGAGGGGCGCGCAGGGGGTGTGCCGGGTGGCGGCAGGGGGTTCTGCGCGGACAGCACGTGCGGGAGTTTCCGCAGGTCGGCGACCGTCTGATTGACCTGGCCGCTGAAGGCGGCCAGGGGCTTCGCGGCGTCGTGGAGGACCACTTGCCCGCTGTAGCCGCCTGCGGCCGGGTCGTGGGCCTTCAGGACGTCGAGGCCGTCCTGGGACTGGGTCGAGGGCAGCGAGAAGTCGTCGGAGTAGTCCCCGCCGAAGGCCCGCTCCAGGACCTGCACGCCGCCGAGCGCGGCGAGCCACAGGACGATGACGACGACGAAGTGCCGCGCACACCAGTGCCCGAGCCGCCCCAGCAACCCACGCGGGGGCGGCTGCGGGCGTTTCGTCGCGGCGCCGTCGTCGGGGGCCGGGGGTTGGCGCGGGGACACACCTGCAATGGGAAACCAGCCGACCGCAAACGGCACGTTCTCGCAGAAGAACGGGTGAACGATGGGATCAGGACTCGGGATGCGTGTCCTACGGCGTCCGGCTCCCCGGCGGAGAACGGTGGTTCGTCAAGGAAGGCACCACCGGCGGTGCACGGCTCTCCCTCTGGTCACGCGCGCGTGGGAACGGATTCTCAGCGCGCACCTCGCGGTGGAGGAAGCCGGCTACGTGGCCGTCGACTTCTACGACGGCGCGCTGCTGTACGACTTCACCACCGACACCATGCGCCTGGTAGACCTGGACGAGTACCGCCCGGGGCCCTTCGTCCTGGAGGAGGACCGGCTGCCGGGTTCACGACGGTTCATGGCGCCGGAGGAGTACGAGCGCGGCGCGACCATCGACGTCCGCACCACCGTCTTCGCGCTCGGCCGTGCCGCCCGGCTGCTGCTCGACGCAGGTGACGACGAATGCGCTTGGCGCGGCAGCCCGGCTCGGCTCGGCGTGCTGCACCGTGCCACCCGGCCCGACCCTGGGCAGCGTTTCGCGTCGGTCCGCCGGTTCGCCGCGGCGTGGCATGCTGCCGGCCGGTCATGACCCCCGGCGCCCTCTGCGTGCGGCGGCAGCCGCCGCGGAGGCCGCCGCCGTCGGACATCCCGCGACAGACCCGGCGTCCGCACCGGGCATCCGCATCCCCCGAGGGCGCGAACACCCCCTCCGCAAAAGAGCGTTCGAGTGCAGGACACGCGCTCGTGGTTCCGTTGACCGGCGAGGGGCCTGCCCTATGGTGGTGCTCGTGGGTGGGGTTCTGGGCAGAGCCGGCTCCTGTGGGAGCGGGAGTGCGGGGGGCGGACTCGGCGGCAGGCCCGGACGGGCGGTCGCGGGTGCGGCAGCCCTGGCCGTTGCGGCCGGCTGTACGGGCTCCTGGGCCTACGGGCGCACGGGCGCCACGCAGGCGGACGTCCTCCGCGATCTGGCGATGGGCTGGACGTTCGCCGCGGCCGGGCTGATCGCCTGGTGGCGGCGCCCGGCCAACCGCACGGGGCCGCTGATGGTGGCCGAGGGCGTGACGTGGTTCCTGGGCAACCTGCAAGGCACCGACGTGCCGGTGCTGTTCGCACTCGGCGCCTGGTGGGAGGCGCTGAACCTGGCCGTGCTGGCGCATCTGCTGCTGGTCTTCCCCGACGGCCGCCTCACCACGGTCCTCGCCCGGCGCGTGGTCGCCGGCGCCTACCTGCTCGTCGCGGCGGGCGGGCTGCTGCGCGTCCTCACCTACGACCCGTCGGTCGAGCGCGACGCGACCTACCTCAGCTGCGTCGACTGCGGCCCCAACCCCCTGCTGTTCCGGCCCGGCCGGGAGCTGTTCGACGGCGTCGACCTCGTCTACCGGTGGACGGGTGCGCTGCTGACCGTGGTGGTCGTCGTCGCGCTGGTGCGCAACTGGCGGGCGAGCAGCACCGCGAGGCGCCGGGCCCTGCTGCCGGCGTGGATCGCGATCCTGGTCGCCCTGGCGCTGGTGGGCTGGGAAGTGTTGCACGTGGCCGCGCCCGGACTGCTGGGGCCCGCCGCGTCGACGCCCGCGCTGCTGTCGGACCTGAGCGAGATGGCGGTCCCGGTGACGTTCCTGGTGGGGCTGTTGCGGATGCGGCTGCGGCGGGCCGCGGTGGGCAGTGTGGTGATCGAGGTGGGCGCCGATCCGACGCCGCGACGACTGCAGGACGTACTGGCGCGCCTGCTCGGCGATCCCTCGCTGCGGCTGGGCCTGTGGTCGGAGGCGGCCGGCGGCTACCTCGACCCGGCCGGCCGAGCGCTGCGCGGCCCGTACCCGGGATCGGGCAAAAGCGTCACCGCAGTGGACGGCCGGGAGAGGCCTTCGGCGGTGCTGGTGCACGACGCGGCCCTGGGGGAAGACCCTCAGCTGCTGACCGCGGTGAGCGCGTCGGTCCGGCTGTGCCTGGAGAACGTCCGGCTGCGGTCGCAGGCCGCGGCCCGCGGGCGGGAGTCCCGTGCGGTCGGCTCCCGCATCCTGGAGGCGGCCGACCGGGAACGCCGGCGCCTGGAGCGGGACTTGCACGACGGCGCACAGACCCGGCTGGTCTTCGCCCTGATGTCGCTGCGGCGCCTGGACGCCCGCCTCGCGGACGCCGAGGACGGCGGGCTGCGCCACACGGTCGCCGAGACCGACCGCACGCTGCGGATGGCCCTGGAGGACCTGCGGGGCATCGCCCGCGGCATCCACCCGGCCGTGCTGACCCGGGAGGGGCTGGGCCCGGCGGTGCACGCCCTCGCGGAACAGGCGCAGGTGCCCGTGGTGGTCTCGGTGGAGGACCGCCGCTACCCGCCGCTGGTGGAGTCGACGGCGTACTTCGCGGTGTGCGAGGCGCTGTCGAACGCGGCGAAGTACGCGCAGGCGCAGGCGGTCAGCGTGTCGGCCCGGCAGTGCGAGGGGCTGTTGGTGGTCGAGACCGTCGACGACGGGGTGGGCGGGGCGGCCCCCGCGCGCGGAACGGGGCTGCAGGGGCTGGCGGACCGGCTGGCCGCGGTCGGCGGCGTCCTGCAGGTGCACAGTCCCCCGGGCGGCGGGACCCGGGTGCGGGTGGAGCTGCCGTGCGCGTGACGGTGACCGAGGACTCCGCCCTGCTGCGCGAGGGCCTGGTGCGGCTGCTGACCGAGGCGGGAATGCAGGTGGTCGGGCAGACCGGGGACGCCGAGGACCTGGTGCGGCTGGTGGAGGAGGTACGGCCCGACGTGGCCCTGCTCGACATCCGCCTGCCGCCGACCCACACCGACGAGGGCGTACGGGCGGCGTGCGCGATCCGCGGGCGCTGCCCGCAGGTCGGGGTGCTGCTGCTGTCGCAGTACGTGGAGGCCGGCAGCGCGGTGCAGGTGATGGCGCGCCGCGCACGAGGGTTCGGGTACCTGCTCAAGGACCGGATCGCGGACGTCGAGGAGCTGATCGGTGCCGTCAAGCGGGTGGGGGCGGGCGAGTCGGTGATCGACCCGTTGGTGGTGTCCCGGCTGCTGCACCGCCGGCGGGCGGGCAGTGCGCTGGAGGAGCTGACGCCCCGGGAGCGGGACGTGCTGGCTCTGATGGCCGAGGGGCGTTCCAACGATGCGATCGCCGAACAGCTGGTGGTGGGCGGCAAGACCGTCGAGACGCACGTGCGCAACATCTTCGCCAAGCTCGGCCTGGAGCCGAACCTGACCGACCACCGGCGCGTGCTGGCCGTCCTGTCGTACCTGCGCGGGTGACGTGCTCCACCGCGCAAGGAGCAACCGCCGGCTGACGGCTGCCAACCGCCGACCGCGGGTCCGCAGAGGCCGGGCGCGCATTTCAGGGCTGGCCCTGATGTGTGCACGGCGGCCCGGGCCTTGAATGGTGAGCACCGAAAGGGGAGCGCGGGAACGGGCCGAAGGGTTCGGAAACCGGCGCGGAACGGCCGGTTGCAGCCCCGGACCCGGGGCCCGGGACCGCACTCCCCGCTCCTATGGAGAGCACGTTCAACGGGAGGAAGCCATGAAGGCAGGCAAGAGCCTTGCTGTCGCAACGGCAACGGTGGCCCTCGGGGCGGGGCTGGCGGTGGCCGCCCCTTCGGCCCAGGCGGAGCAGGCCGCGCGGAGCGTCGTCACGCAGACCGCCGACCTCGACACCGGTGTCGGCCACAGCGTCCAGGCGAGCTGGAAACGGATCTGGGGCCCGTACAAGCACTCCCCCACCAAGTACTGGGCGACCGCCGACTTCGTCCCGCGCAGCAACGCGCTCGGCGTGCACGCCCGCTGCTGGAACGGCGGCGACGGCACCAAGCTCAAGATCGACATCGTGCGCAGCAGCGACAAGAAGGTCATCGCCAAGGGCGGCTGGGGCTACTGCACCGGCGACTGGATGAACGTGGACACCTTCCGCGCCTCGCCCAACCAGAAGCACTACATGCGGATCCACCTGAGCGGTAAGCCGCACACGATCGAGGCCCGCGCCTACCACAAGGTGTGAGGCGGGGCCGTCCAAGCCGCCGGGCCGCCCGACGGGGGAAGCATGGCGGGCGGCCCGGCCCGAGCGGGGCCTCCTTGAGGCCTGAGGCCCATGACCCGGCCTCAGGCCTCAGGCCTCAGGGTGAATGACGGCGGGAAAGCGTTTCCCTCGGCCCGTGCTCTCGTTGGGTGATGACAAGTGCCTCTGGCACGGGAATCAGCAGGAGAGCGAGAAGCGGAGGGCGCTGTGCGTCGGATGAACTTCATGCTGGCCGCGGTCGTCATGGCGGGCGCTTGGGCCGCACCGGCAGCGGTCGCCCAACCCGTCCCTGCACCCCCCTCCGCCGTGCACGCGACTTCCGCCAAGCCGCCCTTCTCGTACGAGGACTGCCTCAAGGCGGCCAAGAAGCACGGGGAGAGCGCGCGCTACAGCAGGTGGCACTGCGACCAGTTGGTCAAGAAGGGCTGGGTCAGGCAGCCGAAGCGCTGACCGCGCCCACCTCGGTTCAGGCCGCGACGGGGGCGTCCGCCAGGGTCCGGACGACCTCGGTCAGCGCGGTGGCGACCTCGGCGTCGTCGATCGGGTGGGTCTCGGCGAAACGCGTCACGGAGCCGGGGACCGCCAGCTTGACGTCCTCCAGGGCCTTGCCGCCGGCGATGCCCACGGCCTTGCGGGTCTCGTCCTGTGCCCAGACACCGCCGTACTGCCCGGCGGCGGTGCCGGTCACGGCGACCCGCTTGCCGACGATGGCGCCCACGCCGTACGGGCGCGACAGCCAGTCGATGGCGTTCTTCAGCACGGCGGGGATGGTGCCGTTGTACTCGGGGGTGAACAGCAGGAGGGCGTCGGCGGAGGCGGCCGCCTCGCGCAGGCGGACGGCGGCCTCGGGGGCGGCCCCTTCGGCGTCGAGGTCCTCGTTGTAGAAGGGCACGTCGGCCAGGCCCTCGTAGATCTCGACCTCGGTGCCCTCGGGGGCGAGCTTGACCGCGGCCTCGGCGAGCTGGCGGTTGTGGGACCCGGCGCGGAGGCTGCCGACGAGCGCAAGGATGCGGACAGACATGAGGAACTCCAGGGGAATGATAACGAAAGCAAACCGGACCGTGGTCCTGTTTTAGGATTGTGCCACTTATCCGGACCACGGTCCAGTTATCTCGCCGAGACGTTACGCTGGACCCATGACCGGCTCCGCTCCCCCCTCGCCGCCGTCCGGCGCCCCGGACGGCCGGAAGGAACTCACCCTGCTCCCGGTCGGCGAGCCCCCGCAGCTCCGAGCCGACGCGGCGCGCAACCGCACCCGGCTGCTGGAGGCGGCATCCCGCCTGCTGATCGAGTGCGGAGCCGCGAACCTGACCATGGAGGCGGTGGCCACGGCCGCCGGCGTCGGCAAAGGCACCGTCTTCCGGCGCTTCGGCGACCGCACCGGACTGCTGCTGGCACTCCTGGACCACCGCGAGCAGCAGCTCCAGGCCGCCTTCCTCTCCGGTCCCCCACCCCTGGGCCCCGGAGCCCCCGCGGCGCAGCGTCTGCACGCCTTCGGGCCCGCCGTCATCCGCCACGAGCACGATCATCACGAACTGATCCTGGCCACCCGGGCAGACCCCCTGCGCACCTACGGCGTCCCGGCGTACGGCCTGCGCGTCGCTCACGTCGCCATGCTGCTGCGCGAGGCGGGCGTGGAGGGCGATCCCGAGCTCCTCGCGCACACGCTGCTCGGCTGCCTCGACACCGCCCTCGTCCACCACCTGAGCGTCGAGCGCGGCATGCCGCTCGACCGCCTGGAGGCCGCCTGGCACGACCTCGTCACGCGGCTGGGGGCGGAGCGCTGACGCCGGGCGCCAAGGGCGACCGGCCCGCCCGGGCCGCTACGGGACGTCGATCTTGGGTACGTCGATCTTGGGCATCTCGACCTTGATGGGGTCCTTGGTGAACGTCTCCGTCAGGCCTCCCTCCCAGCTGACCGACAGGGTCTTGCCACCGTCCACCAGGGTGGCGGTGCCCTTGGTGCGCGGGTTGCCGGGGCTGGGGCACTTCAGGTCGAACTTCACTGTCGTGCCGGAGCGTTGTGCGGGCCCGCTGCACACGCCCTTGTCGGAGTCGGAAATGCCACGGTCCCCGAAAATCGTCACTCGGACGATGTCGTAGCCCTTCTGCTGGTTCCATATGCCGTCCAGGTCGGCGTCGCCACCACCCTGGGCCGGCTTCTTGGCGTCACCCTGCTCCGGCTTCCTGGTGCCGTCCTCCCCGGGCTTCCGGGAACCGCCCGCCGAAGGCTTCGCCGCGGACTCGTTCCCGGCCTTGGCGGCGTCCTTCCCGCCCTCGCCGTCCGATCCGCTGCTGCAACCCGTCATCAGCACCGCTGCAATCAGCGCCGCGCCCACGGTTTGTGCCACCTTACGCACGAATTTCCCCTCGACTGCCGAACAGAACAAGCCAACCTAACAGGCTGCTCCGCCACCGCAGAAACCCCTTTTCCCCGCACAGCAAAGGCGTCTGACACCCACCCATGACGGGCCCGGGTCCCGGCACTTAGAGGTCGTCCCAGTCGGTGCAGCGGTGGTAGCAGATGGGGGTGCCGGCGATGCCGGCGAACTAGACCTTCGAGTCCGGCTTCCAGTCCTGGACGAGGAGCCCGAGCAGCACCTCGTCCAGGAACTCGCCCATCACCCAGGCCGAGGAGCGCAGCACGCCCTCGCGGACGAAGCCGTTGCGCTCGGCGGAGCGCAGCATCGCGGCGTTGTCCGACAGCGTTTCTATCTGCAGCCGCTGCAGGCCGCGCACGACGAAACCGTAGTGGCACAGCACCGCGACCACGTCGGTGCCGTAGCCCTTGCCGCGGGCAGACGGCAGCAGCCCCAGCCCGATGTGCGCGGACCGGTTGTGATTGTCGATGCCCCACAGCGTCGCGGTGCCGACCAGCGTGCCGCCCTCCAGCTCCACCACGGAGAACTGGACGAGTCCCTGCGCCTTGTCGTCCACCACGAGCCGCGGATCCTTCGAGCCCGGCGTGATCGGCCGCCACGGCCCGCCTTCGGCCCGCGAGGCGTTGACCACGTCGTCGTAGAGCTCGGACCGCAGGATCGGGATGTCGTCCTCGTGCCGGGCCCTGAGCCCGACCGTGCTGCCTTTTAGCATGCGAGCTTCCTATCCGGCCGGACCGGCCGGCGGCAAACCAATTTGCGGTCGCCTGGTTTCGCCTGCCGGAACGCCGGTCGCGGCGACCGCCGTGGGCTTTCACCTGCGCGGCGGGATGCAACGCCGGACGGGCATCGGCGTCGAGGGTCGGGAGGGCCGGGGCTCCACGTCGACTCGGCGTCGGCGTCGACGGGCGTGCGCGCATACGGGAATGGCCCGGCCGGACGGCCGGGCCATTCCCTCTGCGGGCTCGCGCGGTTCCGCCGGTCGGGTACAGCCGCGCCGACCCGCCCGTCATAGCCTTGCCCCGGCCCTCCCCGCTCCGGACCATGCGGCCCATGGCACGTTGCGAGGTATGCGGAAACGACTACGACCTGGCGTTCTTCGTGGAGACCCAGGACGGTTCACGTCACGCGTTCGATTCGTTCGCGTGCGCCATCCACCGCATGGCGCCCATCTGCGAACACTGCCGGGTCCCGATCGTCGGCCAAGGGGTCGAGGCGGGCGGCCACTGGTACTGCGGTGCCCACTGCGCCCGCTCCGAGGGGAAGGTGGGGATCGTGGACAGGGTGTGACCAAGCCGGGAGAGGGCGGCTTCGCGCGGCTCCCGGCAGGGGCTGACAGGGGCGTGAGGCAGCCCTCAGATCTGCGGCAGGCTCCCGGGCAGGGGCAGCGGTGACGTCGCCTGGAGCGGCGTGCGAGCAGGGGCGGGGGCCGCGGGGTGACAGGTGAAGCCGAGGCGCGTCAGCGCCCGGGTCACTTCACCGGCGGTGAAATCACGCCGGTCCTGCTTGGTGATCACCTGCCCCACCTGCTTGACGGGGTAGGTGCGGCGGCCGATGACCACGCACGCTCCGTCGACGGGCTCGGGCGCGATGCCCTTCATCATCTGTTCGACCTCGCTCTTGACGAAGTCGAAGGGGAAGCGGGCAATGACGCAGCGCATAGTGCCTCAACGGGGTGGGAGGGGATCCGGGGCAGGGCTGCCGGCCGGGGGGCGTGCGGCGCCGGCGGGAACGCCGGACATCACAGAACCTTATTCCTCGGTGCAGCACATTCGAGAAATTCTTTGCGGCATGGGCCGCGTCCAGGAATCACAATCACCGGCACACGAGCCGAAGAAAAAGCGAGCCACGGGACGGCGGGGGCCGGCCCGAGCCGGGACCAGTGCGGAAAACTGCCCGGGAAACGCAACGAGCTGGGGCCCGCACCCAAAGTGCGGGCCCCAGCTACGTCAACGCGTCAGACGCCGGGCGTCAGGCACAGGCGTCAGGCGGGAAGGATGTTCTCCGCCTGCGGGCCCTTCTGGCCCTGCGTGACGTCGAAGGTCACCTTCTGGCCTTCCTGAAGCTCACGGAAGCCCTGGGTGGCGATGTTCGAGTAGTGGGCGAAGACGTCAGCGCCGCCGCCGTCCTGCTCGATGAAGCCGAAGCCCTTTTCCGCGTTGAACCACTTCACGGTGCCAGTAGCCATAGTAAATCTCCTTCGGGGCGTTACCCGGGGACCGCACTGCGCGAGCCCCGCATCGCCGAGATGATTGCCCGTCCGGAAAAGAAAAGCCGGAAATACAAATAAGTGCTTCCGTCGGCTGGAGGCCGACCGGACACACTTGCAAGTCTTTGGGAACCACAACTGCAACTGAAAAGACAGTAGCACGGAACCGACCTCAGGTGGGCAGAAATTTTTTTCCGCCCCACCATCGGGTGAAAAAATCCGGGCCCCGCCGGGCTATTTCTGCAGCTACGACGGCAGATGTTCACCGCCCGGCACACTGCGTCATGCTGCGTCATGCTGCGTCACCGGATCACGCCGTACGACGTCACGCCGCGCGACGGAAGAGCGCCGCCCAGAGGAAGGGCTCGCCGAAGGAGGACGACCCGGACGGCTCGTCGCGCATGCGGCGCAGGTCGGCCTCCTCGAGGTCGCAGAAGATCCGGCGCAGCGACTCCGGCGAGTACGCGAGACCGCCGTGGAGGCGGGCCTGGCGGTAGAAGTCCGCGTCGGGGATCTCGGAGCCCATCTCGCCGGCCGCGAAGCAGGTGAGGGCGAACCGGCCGCCGGGCGCGAGGGCCCGGTCGAGGAGGGCGAGGTAGCTGATCCGGCGATGCGGCGGCAGGTGGTGGAAGCAGCCGGAGTCGTAGATCAGGTCGTACTGGCCGTCGAGTTCCTCGCCGACGAGGGCGAAGGCGTCGCCGCACCGGAACCGGACCTCGGCCCCCGCCTCCCGGGCGCGGTCCTCCGCCCAGGCGATTGCCGCCGGGGAGAGGTCGACGGCGTCGACCTCGAAGCCCCGCGAGGCGAGGTGGATCGCGTTGCGGCCCGGGCCGCAGCCCAGGTCGAGGGCGCGGCCGGGAGCGATCAGGCCGCGGTCGAGGTACGAGACCAGGCTCTCGTCGGGCTTGTCCACGAAGAACGGCACCGGCCTGGAGCGGTCCTCGTAGAAGCCGTCCCACCAGGACGCCGCGCCGGTCGTCCAGCGGTCGGCCTCCGGTGCGAACAGGCCGTCCAGCAGCCTCAGGACGTCGTCCACCGTACGGATGTTCCGGTCCATCCGGACCCCCTTTCCCGTGGCCTCGATCGTAGGCTGGAATGACACGAAAGCCCAGGTCAGAGGCCATTCCTGGAAGCCGTACCCGGCCGCGCGAGGGGACCGGGGGCGGTAGGGAAGGGTGCCACCCGCGGAGGGGGTCGAACGGCCGTGCGCGCCCCCGGCGAAGGCCGCTCAGAGGTCGGTTCCGGCGGCGCCGGGCCGGGTTTCCCGACGATCTTTCCGGACCCCCGCCCGAAGGCTTCACGAGCCGGATCGGGGCCTCCGGTCGCAGCACATCAACCACCCTTTATCCATAATGTGTTTCATGTGTCTGATGTGCCTTAGAACCCTCGATGCGGCAATGCGTGTCGATTGCTCCCATGCGTCGTTTGGCAGGGCATGAAGAACCGCATCGTGACGCGTATTGCTGTGGGATCGACCCTTCTGGTGTGCGGCGCCGTCTCCGCAGCCGGCACCGCCGAGGCGGCCGGCGGGGGCGGCGGGATCAGCCCCCGGCCGCTGATGCACCGCCTCTCCAACGTCACCCATCTCGCCAATGTCGAGGACAGCCCCCTCGGCGACACCGTCTCCTTCGTCAACGACAAGCTCCCCAGGGAGGCTTCCAGCCGTATCGCCCTCCGGTGACCAGCCACGCATCGCCGCCCCCCGCGGTGCCGGAGCTCCCGGCGCCGCGGCACGCGGTGCAGGAATAATCTCTGGGTGACCTTTCTCGACGAGCAGTTGACCGGCCAGTGGCGCAGCGCCCCCTTCGACGTGGGCGCCATGGAGACGAGTGAACTCGTGTTCCTGGCCGACGGCCGGGGCTGGAGCCGCTTCGAAGGCATCAGCACCGAGCTGAGCATCTCCCGGTTCCGCTGGCACTGCCCGGCCCCCGGCCGACTGGAGCTGCGCTGCACCTGGCAGGTCAGCGGGCAATGGGCCCTTCACAGCAACGGTCTCGCCGCCGTGGACCACAGCGGTCCGGACGACCGGCTGATCCGTACCGGCTACCGCATCGGCCCCGAGAAGCCACCGTTCTCCGACGCACCCGTGACCACCCTGACGGTCGACGAGGAGATCGAGTTCGCCCTCTCCTTCGCCCGCGGCAAGCGGACCGTGACGTCCGCCGACGACCCCTCGTCCACGCTGGTCCCGTACGCCCCGGCCGCCCGGCCCGGTCCGCCCGCCCGCTGATCCGCGGGTACCGGGGGGTACAGATGGTGTTCAATCCTCGAATCCCGCCACCCGGCCCCCTGCACCGGCCCTACGGTGGGCCCTCGCCACCACCGGACGGGGGGAATGGGGAACACCGTGAACAGGGAAGAGCGCGCCCGCATCGTCGCCAGGATCCAGGAGGAGCGCGAGCGGCTGCGCCCGCTGCAACCGCAGATGACGCGCACCGTGATCCAGCTGCTGCGCCGGACGGTGCCGGAGTCGGAGCCCGGGGTGGTGCCGTGGGTGAACCTGGCCACCATCAAGAGCATCGAGGCCGAGCACGGCACGGACGGGGTGGTGGCGCTCGCGTTGTCCCTGGGGAACTGGGCGGCCGCCATCGCGCAGGACTTCGCCCGCACGAACGGGCACACCGCCGAGCAGCTGATGGACTACTACGAGACCCAGTTCTTCGAGGACGATGCGTCCTCGGACTCCGAAGACTGAACAGGGCCCGCATGAGACTGAACAGGGCCCGCATGCCCGGCTTCCCGCACCTGCCCCTCCGCAGCCGCCGAGGGTGAGGACGGAAACACGCTTCCCGCGGTGCAGAAGACGCAGCCGTCCCAGTGCGGCAGGGCGTTCAGGACCCGG